>NZ_JARWOV010000241.1 GCF_029868855.1 Nocardia carnea
GCTGGGCGCCGTCCTCTCGTCCCTGCCCGCCGCAGGCGCACAGATCGACAGCGGTGACTACTCGGTGCCGTTCCAGAGCCTGAATTTCACCAAAGCAGCCGTCGACGCCATCGTTTCCGCCAGTCGCGACGCCGGGGGGTACCGGGGGTGGGGTGTAAAATACCGCCCCCCCCCCTTCGGGGGCGCCGCGGCATGCGGCGCGATCCGGCTCGGCCGGGCGGCATCGACGACACAGTCGGAAGCGGTTCGATTCCGTGCGGGTGGCACGATGGGGGCATGGCGCGACTCGATTACCAGGCTCTCAACTCCACCATCCGCTATCTCATGTTCTCCGTGTATCAGGTCCGGCCGGGCGCACTGGGTGAGGACCGGGCGGCGGCGATCAAGGACGCCCGCGCGTTCTTCGACGGTCTTGCGGATCGGGATGTGGTGGTCCGCGGGATCTACGACGTGGCCGGTATGCGCGCGGACGCCGATTTCATGGTGTGGACCCATGCCGAGCGGATCGAGGATCTGCAGGCCGCCTATGCGGATTTCCGGCGGACCACCGAACTCGGCCGGGCGAGCACCCCGGTGTGGAGCAATGTGGCGTTGCACCGCCCGGCGGAGTTCAACAAGAGCCATATTCCGGCGTTCCTGGCCGGGGAGGATCCCGGGAACTACATCTGCGTGTACCCGTTCGTCCGGTCCTACGAGTGGTACCTGCTGCCCGACGAGGAACGCCGCAAGATGCTGGCCGATCACGGTAAGGAAGCACGCGGATATCCGGATGTGCGGGCCAACACCGTCGCTTCGTTCGCGCTCGGCGACTACGAGTGGATCCTCGCGTTCGAGGCACCGGAACTGCACCGGATCGTCGATCTGATGCGCGATCTGCGGGCGACCGAGGCGCGTATGCACGTCCGGGAGGAGACCCCGTTCTTCACCGGCCCGCGGGTCGAGATCGAGCAGCTCGTCACCGCGCTACCCTGACTCGCCGATACCGACCGCCCGGTCGGGCCCCGGAAAATGGGGGCATGTGAACCGGGCGGTCGTTACGTAACGTACCGCTCGGCAAACGGAGAGCTCACTCCGCTGAACTGGTCGAGGGGTGCAGCCGCAGCGAGATCGAGTTGATGCAGTACCGCTTGTCGGTGGGTGTCGGATATCCCTCGCCCTCGAAGACGTGTCCGAGGTGGCTGTGGCAATTGGCGCACAGCACTTCGACACGGCGCATTCCGAGCGAATCGTCCGCGCGCAACAGCACCGCGTCCGAATCCGCCGGATCGAAGAACGACGGCCAGCCGCAGTGCGATTCGAACTTTTCGGAACTTCGGAAGAGTTCGGCACCGCAGGCTCGGCAGCTGTACACCCCTTCGGTGGTGGTGTCGGTGTATTCGCCGGTGAACGGCCGCTCGGTGCCGGCTTCCCGGAGTACCGCGTACTCCGTCGGGTCCAATTTGGCCCGCCACTGCTGCGGGGTCAGCTGGATTTTCGGGGCGGGCAGGGAGGTATCGGTGGTGTCCGCGTCGGAACTCATGCCTCCACGCTAATACGTTGCCGGCGCCGCGTCTCGTACCGGACTCAGCTCCGCACGCTCTGCGGCTCGGCGAACCTGGACGCCACCGGCGCCGGATCGGCGGCCCGGGCGCCGGTGCGGGGCGGTTCGCCGCCGGGGACCGCGGGTGCATCGGTGGTCTCCCGGGAGTCGGGCGCGGTGGCCATCCACTCCGGGTCCAGGTGCGGCAGCCGGCCGGCGCGGCGGGCCGCCAGGTACCGGTCGCCGAGGACACAGAACACCACGATGAGCAGCAGGCCCCAGCCGAAGGTGATCCGCAGGTATTCGAGGTTGCGGCCGATATCGGGCCAGCGGTCCGACAGCCATTTGTCGTAGGACATGAACCCGAACACCGCCAGCCAGGCCGGCCAGTTGCGCAGTACCGAGTTGCGCAGCACCACCGACATGAGGAACGGGAACAGCATCATCGAGTAATACATCTGCCCGAGCGAGGCCAGCAGCCACGAGGCCGTCAGCAGGACACCGGAGGCAGTGGTGACGAAGAACAGTTCGTCGTCGCGGTAGTACCGGTACAGGATCCACAGCGAGAGCAGCACCAGTACTGCCATGGACAGCCGGATACCCCAGGTCAGCCAGGGCGGCAGACCGTAGTACTCGGCATTGCCGGGGATGGCGCTGTTGAAGTAGTCACGGGTCTCGAACAGGTACGGGGCCGTGCGGGAGAAGAACGCCTCCGGGTCCTTGGACAACGGCCAGGCGACGCCGGTGAGCGCGATCGGCACGGCCACCGCCGTGGCGACCAGCGTCCATTGTTTGCGCACCAGGGCTATCAACAAGAGGGGCGCCAGGGTCGGTTTGACCGCCATACTCAACCCGAGTATCACACCGGCCCAGATATCGCGTCTCTGCAGCAAGAGGATCAGGAACAGGATCTCCGCGAGCAGCAGGCAGCCGTTGACGTTCGTGAACACGAGCGTGTTGATCACCGTCTCGGACATGAACATCGCCAGCAGCAGCGCCGGCGCGGCGATCGATCGCAGCGTGTAGTTGAACAGCTTGAGCAGCAGATACCAGGCGATGAGGATCGCGACCGCGTTGAGCAGGATGAACAGCCAGCGCGACTTCTCGTAATCGATCACCGCGATCGGCGCGATCAGCAGGGTGCCGCTGGGCGGATACAGGTAGTGCGGGTCGACCGAATCGAAATTCGCCGTGTAGACCTCACGTCCGTTCAGGAAATCCAGTGAGGCCTGGTAGACCGGCTTGTAGTCGTCGGTGACGAAACCGTTGACAGCCTTGATGAATACCCGGTTCAGCACGGTCATGACCGCCAGCGGCCAGAGCGCGAACCGGATCACGTCGGCGGTGGTTCGAGCGGTGCGGGGCTCGAGCTGTCGAAGGAACACCACGGCACGGTACACCGGACGGTGCCGTGGTGTTGCCGGGACCCACCCTCGACGCGCCGGTCAGACGCACATCGGGCCCGGTCCGAGCTCGGCGGCGCGGCCGGTGTCAGGCCGGGCAGGCAGTTCCGTCGCCCGGGAGCTTGCCGTCCTTCAGATATTCGACGACAGCGGTCTGCGCGCAACCGGAATGCGCGCTGGCCGGATGACCCCAGCCCTGCCAGATCATGGTCGCGTGCCGGGCGCCGGCGGCGCCGAGCGCGCCGGTCACCGAGGCCTGGGCGGCGCCGGTCACCGGGTCGCCGGCACCGGTGAGAACCAGTACCGGCAGCTCCAGTTTCTCCAGTGCGGGCGGTGCCTCGGTCACCGGCCACGCGGAGCAGACCAGCATCGACAGTGCGGCCGACCGGCCGAACGCGGGATATTTCCCGGCCCAGATCCCGGACAGGTCGGTCACCTGTGGTGCGGGCGGCGGCTGCGGTATATCGGTGCAGCTGTTGACGAACTGGCCGTCGCCGGCGGTGGCCTGCTCCTGGCGGTCGATGATCGCCTGCAGCGGTCCGCGATCACCCCGGTCGGCCGCGGACAGCGCATCGGCCAGTTCGGCGACCCGGCTCGACTGGTCGGCGCGCGGGCTGCCGAGGAAGCCGGTCACCGCGGTGCGGACCGCGTTTGCCGAAATGTCGCCGAGCTGTCCGGCGGCGGCCTTACCGACCAGTTCGGTCACCTTCGCCCGCGGATCCGGGCCGAGTGAACAGGCGATCCCGGCGCACTGCTGCGCGAACGCGCTCAATGCCGCCTCCGCGCCCTGCACCGCGGTCTCGGCGCGGGTGACGGCATCCACGCCGACGGGGGCGGGGGAGTCGAGGACCAGCCGGGCGAGCCGGTCACCGTATTTGCGCCCGTACTCCAGGCCGACCAGGGCGCCGCTGCCGGTGCCCAGGAGCGCGATGCGCTCGACATCCCATTCCCGGCGCAGCTGCTCGATATCGTCGGCGGCATGGGCGGCATCGAAGGTGCCGTCGTAGGGCTGCAGGAAATCCCGGCACGCGATGGTCCCGTTCCGGGACAGGTCGACCATCGCGGCCACCGGGTCGCCGCCCGGCGCGAACTGCGCGTTGTCCTGCAGGCCGGAGCGGATCTCGTCGGGCAGGCAGTCGATCGCCTGAGAGCTCCCGATCCCGCGGCGGTCCACCGCGACGACAGGCTGGGCGGCCAGCAGCGCGCCGGCGGGGCCGGTGACCATACCCGCGAGCGTGGCGGTGGACGAGCGGTCCACACCGGAGGTCAGGACCAGCGGGGGCACGTCGGCAGGGGTCTGCGGGAGCCGTGCGCGTAGTGCGCCGGCACGGAAATTGCCGCGTACTGTGCCGGCGGTGTCGATCGGGGTGGAGAAATCCGCGCATTCCAGCACCAGACCGGCCGGCCCCGGGCCCAGGCCGAGTTCGTCGAACGTCTCCCGGGTGCAGTCGCGCCAGGCCAGCTCGTTCTTCGGAACTTCGGCCGCGGGCGGCGGCGGAACCTCGGCCGAGGTAGCGGAATCGCCTGGTACCGGCGGACGTTCGACGGCGACATGCGGACGGTCCGAAGGTCCGGCGCCGCATCCGGCGATCATGATCAAAAGTGCCGAGGCCGGCACCACTGCCCGAGTCCAGCGCATGCGTTACACCCTGCCAGGTCCGCTTCGGATTCGCCTGCGCGGGACACCACCGGCGTATGTAGCTACGCCCTGCAGCGCTCCCGTACCGCTCGCGGTGTTCGCCCAGCGCCGACTGCGGGGCCCGCGCGCAGCCGGCCGACCTGCGGCGTATGCAGAGCCGGTGGTCGCGTTCGGCAGCTTCGGGTCGGGAGGTCGAGTGGAGTCGTCCCCACCAGGCTCACCGGGGGGATCGCTACGCCCAGTTGCCCTTTCTCGATACGCCTGATCGGGCGCGGACCGGAGGCGGAATCACGCCCGGACCCAACGGGTGAGGACTGTTCCGTCGGTATCGAACAGCACATGCGCCGGGGTCATTCGGCGGGCGAATTCCTCGTGCGATACCGCGATTCGTCGTGCCCCGCCGCCGATGAGCAGCGGTGCCGTGGTCAGGCAGAGTTCGTCGACGGCACCTGCGCCGGCCAGCGCCCCGAACAGTTGCGGTCCGCCCTCGCACAGGATGCGCCGTAGTCCGCGGGCGGTGAGCGCGGCCGGCAGGGCATACGGCTCGATGAGACGGTCGCCGACCTCGAGCACCTCCGCGCCCGCGTCCGCGAGCGCCCGTTTCCGGGCGGTCGGCGCGGCGGCGGTGGTCAGGATGAGCGTCGGGGTGCGGGCGGTGGTGATGACCCGGTGCGCCGGGTCCACCTCGGCGGACGCGGTGACGATCGCGATCGGCGGCGGGGTGCCCTCCGGATGGCCGCCCACGCCCCGCAGGTACAAGTCGCGCCGGAAGTGCGGGTCGGTCTGGGCTCCGCCGTAGTTCTCGGCGCGGACGGTCCCCGCACCGACGAGCACCACCTCGGCGAGTTCCCGCAGCAGGTGGAACACCCGTTTGTCGGCGGGTGTGCCGAGGAATTCCGAGACCCCGCCCGTCCCCGTCACCGCTCCGTCGATACTGGAGACGAAATTGACGCGTAGCCAACTCCGTTCCGATTCGGCCGGATAGGCGTACAGATCGGTCAGGGCCTCGTTGTCGAGGTCTGTGAGCTGGATCGCATCGGGGCTACGCTGCATAACAACAGCTCATATCACGTCATTAGGCTGCATCCATGCAAGAACGCCTTGTCGACCGCCGCCCGGAGGTCCCCGCCGACCAGTTGGTCGCTCAGATGGTGCCCCCGCCCATGTTCGACGAGGTCGGTTTCGATACCTACATCCCCGACCCCGACGAGCCGAGCCAGGCCGCGGCGGTGGCGGCGGGACGCGCCTTCGCCGGCAAGGTCGCCGCGATCCACAAGGCCACGCACAAGAAATCGCTGTTCGGCAAGAAGAAACCCGCCCAGGGGGCGGGCCTTTACCTGGACGGCGGGTTCGGTGTCGGTAAGACCCACCTGCTGGCCTCGATCTTCCACAGCGCCCCGGCGCCGAAATCGTTCGGCACCTTCGGTGAGCTCACCAACCTCGTCGGCGCGCTCGGTTTCCCCAATGCGGTGGAGCGGCTGTCGGCCAACAGCGTCCTGTGCATCGACGAGTTCGAACTGGACGATCCCGGCGATACGATGCTGGTCTCCCGGTTGCTCACCGAACTATCCGCGGCCGGCGTCTCCATCGCGGCCACCTCCAACACCCTGCCCGGGCAGCTCGGAGAAGGGCGCTTCGCGGCCCAGGATTTCCTGCGCGAGATCAAGAAGCTGGGCTCGATCTTCGATACGGTGCGGGTGGACGGCCCGGACTACCGTCACCGCGATCTGCCACCCGCTCCCGAACCGAGCAGTCCGGAACAACTGGCGGATCGCGCGGCGGCGACACCCGGCGCGACCCTCGACGATTTCGACGCTCTGCTGAAGCATCTCAGCACCCTGCATCCGTCCAAGTACGGCGCACTCGTCGACGGTGTGCCCGCGGTGCTGATCTCCGGCGTACATCCGGTGACCGACCAGGCCGTCGCGCTGCGTCTGGTGGTACTGGCCGACCGGCTCTACGACGCCGGTACGCCCGTCACCGTATCCGGGGCGAAACTCGATCAGATCTTCTCCCCGGAGATGCTGGACGGTGGATACCGCAAGAAGTACCTGCGCGCGATCTCCCGGCTGCTGGCACTGTCGCGGTTCGAGGTCGCGGCCTGAACCGCACCGAACGACCGTCCGGCCCCGCTCCGGCCGGAGTTCCGGGACGCGCCGCGCCACGCCGTTTTGTGGTTGACCCCGTGCTCCACGGTTGGTTTGCTGAACCGGGCACCGCTCGGGGGTGCCGTCGAATATCGAGGGGAGTTCGGCCATGGCCATGGCTCATCGTTCGGCGCGCGTACCGGCCGCGGTACTCACGGGCCTGCTCGTCGCCTTCGGTCCCGCGACGGCGGTGGGCCTCGCCGATCCGCCGGCCGCCGCCGAACTACTCGAGGTGGATCGGTCGCTGCGGCTGACCGGCGCCCCGAACGCCCGGGACGTGGGCGGCTACCGCACCGCCGACGGCCGGACCGTCCGCACCGGAATCGCCTTCCGCACCGATCAGCTCACCGATCTCACCCCGGCGGACCTGGCCGAACTGACCCGGCTCGGCGTCCGGGAAGTGGACGATCTGCGCACGGTGTACGAGCGCGCCCTCGCCCCCGACCGGATTCCGGCGGGCGCCCAGGCCAACTGGTACGACATGATCGGCGCCGCCCCGCTGCCGGAACTCATGTCGACCCTGGCCGGCGGAACCGATCTGTACCGGGCCTTCATCACCGCTCCCGGCGCGAACCAGGCGGTGGCCGCGGCCCTCCGGGATATCGTCGAAACCGGCCGTGCCCCCGACGGCGGGGCCGTACTGTTCCACTGCACCGCGGGAAAGGACCGCACCGGCTGGGTGGCGGCGGTGCTGCTCACCGTTCTCGGCGTGGACCGCGATACCGTGACCGCGGACTTCCTGCTGTCCAACCACTATCGCCATGCCGCGCCCGGTGACGGGCTGGCCGGGGTCGAGCAGGAATGGCTCGATTCGGCCTTCGACCAGGTCCACCGCAGTTACGGTAGTTTCGACCGCTACGTCAGCGAGGGCCTGGGATTGAGCGCGGCCGAGATCGACGCGCTGAAAGCACGCATGCTCGACTGAGACCACCCGGTCAGAACACCAGGCGCAGCACGTAATCGTGGTGCACCTGACGGCCGACGGTGAACGTTCGGGTGCCCACCTGCTCGAAACCGTATTTGGCGTAGAAACGCTGGGCGCGCAGGTTCTGCTGGTTCACGCCGAGCCAGACCCCGGCGTAGCCGGCACCGCGAGCGCGTTCCATCGCCGCCCGCATGAGCGCGGCCGACACCCCCGCGCCGTGGTGGCCCGGCAGGACATACATCTTGCTGATCTCGAGCACCGGGTCGAGCGCAATCGCCGCCGCCACCGCGGGATCGTCCGGGGTGCCCCCGTTCAGGATGGCGTACCCCACGATCTCGTCGTCGGCGACCGCTTTGAGCACGGTGCGGGCCGGATCGGACAGGTATTCGCCGAACCGTTCCCCGGACAGCACGTCCGCGACGAACACGCCGATATCGTCGGGATCGGTACCCGGCGGGCAGGCGAGCGGGAAGGTCGCAGCGGCGACATCGCTGAGTGCTTCGGCGTCCCACAGTCCGGCCCGGTCCACGGTGACAGTGGTCATAGCTCAATGAGACCACAGCGGCCCCGGCGAACGGCATGTGCGCAGGTCCACCGGTGGCGGCCGGTCTCCCGGCGGCCACCGGTGCGGGTCGCGCCGTCTCGTCGCGACCTGCGGCGATGGCCGAAATGCGATCTCCGGCTTTGCTGCCGGACGCATCCGACGTAATCTCTCGCCCATGAGGAGCGGGAGCCGCATCGCAATCGTCGGTGCGGGTATCGCGGGTCTGGTCTGCGCGAAGGTCCTGACTGAGGATGGGTTCGCGGTCGAGGTGTTCGATCGTGCCCCCGATATCGGCGGCGTGTGGAGCGAGACCCGCCGTTACCCGGGCTTACGGGCGCAGAGCACCAAGTACACCTACCACTTCTCCGACCATCCGATGCCCGCCGACTACCCACGGGTGCTCGACGGCGCACGGATGCAGGAGTACCTGTCGAGCTACGTACGTGCCTTCGGCCTGACCGACCGGTTGCGCCTGCGCACCGAGGTCGTGGCCGCGGACCCGGTCGAGGGCGGCTGGCTGCTCGAGATACGCGACGCCGACGGGGTGCACCGCACCTCCTGCGATCACCTGATCATCGCCAACGGGGTGTTCAGCGACCCCGATATACCGGATTTCGCGGGCGCGACCGCCTTCGCCCGCGCGGGGGGACAGCTGGGCCATTCCACCCAGTTCCTCGATGTGGAAGCGGTTCGCGACAGGGCAGTGGTCGTGGTCGGCTACGGCGCCGCCGCCGCGGATATCGCGACCGAGATCAGCAAGGTCGCCGCCGATACGACGATGGTGGCGCGCCGGCTGCTGTGGAAGATGCCGCGCAAGGTCGCCGCCGGTATGGACGCCGAACGGGTCCTGCTCACCCGCACCGGCGCCGCGCATTTCGGCCACCCCGAACCCGGCCGGTTCGAACGCCTGCTGCACGGACCCGCGCGATCCTTCCGGGAGAGCAACCTCGACCTGATCGAGGCCCTCGTGGCGCAGCGCTCCGGCGCCGCGGAACTCGGACTCGTCCCGGACAAACGGTTCGAACAGGCCCACGATGCCGCATTCGGCCTGGCCACGGAGGGCTTCGCCGAACAGGTGACCCAAGGCCGGCTCATCGTCCGCGGGCAGACGAAGGTGATCGCGCTCGGCGGGGGACCGGGCGGGCCGTTCGCCGAATTGTCCGACGGGCAGCGAGTCCGGGCCGATATCGTCGTCTGCGCGACCGGGTTCCAGCAGCGGGTACCGTTCCTGACCCCTTACATCCAGCGACAGCTCACCGACGACGACGGCAATTTCCGGTTGTACCGGCAGATCCTGCCGCTGGACGTACCGCATCTGACCTTCGCCGGTTACAACACCTCACTGCTCAGCGCGGTGAGCGCGGAAATCGGCGCGCACTGGACAGCGGCACTGCTCACCGGGAATCTGGCGCTGCCGCCGGTCGAGACCATGAGCGAACGTATCGAGACCCGGTTGCGCTGGCTGGACCAGCACACCGGCGGCCGCCACGCGCACGGGACGGTCACGCCCGACGCCATCCGCGATATCGACGAACTCCTGGCCGATATCGGGGTCCGGCTGCCGTTCGCAGCGCGTAGCGCGCAGTGGCTGCGGCCGGTGCGGCCGGGTGAATATCGGGTGGTGTCGCGCCGCAAACGTGGTCCCGGGGTGCAGGCGACCGCGCCCGCCGCCGCGGAACCGGTCGCGGCTCATCCGGCTACCGCCCCGCTCGCGGTCGCCCCGCAGGCCGTTCCACACGGTCCCGCCGGAACTCCTGGCGTACCCACCATGGCGCCCCGGCCCGACCCGGCCGGACCACCCCCGGCCGGAATGCCGTCACCGCCGCCCCAGGCCCCCGCCGAATCACCGACTGTCCGGATCCCGGAGGCGGTCGCCGCGAGCGCGGTCCGCACGACCACCCTGCCCGCCGTGGACCCCACCGCCCGCACCCGGCCGGTTCCCGAGGTCCGCCCCGCCGCCGCCCCTGGGGCGTCCCGGCCGATACCCACGCCCTCCCAGTTCGTCCCGGCGACACCTGTCCCTGTGGTAGCGCCCCGGCCGGCCGCCGCAACGCCTCAACCTCCGGCCGCAACGCCTCAGCCTCCGATCGCAGCGCCTCGGCCTCCGGCCGCAGGGCCTCCTTCCACGCCGGCGGTGTCCCGGTCGGCGGCCGCTCAGCAGGCCGCAGCGGAGGCCGAGCGGCGGGCCGCCGCCGAACAGCGGGCCGCCGGGATCGCTGCTCGCTCCAACAGCCCGACAGTGCGGATCGATATGCGTACCGCGCAGTCTCTCGCGGGGGGCCCGGCCGCAGGGCAGACCGAATCGGCACCGGCTCCCGGTGCCGTCGGAAATGCCGCCGACGCAAGTTTCTCGCCGGCCGCGCAAGCTGTGGCGCCCGCCGACTCCGCAGGTCGCGAGCAACCGGAGGCTACTCCCGACGGTGAACAGCCCGCGCCGGAGCGGAATACCGACTCCCGGAATCCGGCAAGCGGCTCGTCGACGCAGGCCGCCGGGGTCGCCGCGGAAGCGGCCGAACCAGAGTTGCCGAGCGATATCCGCACCGGAGCCGAAGCGCCCCGGGAACCCCGCGGATCGGTGGCAGCCGAACCGGCGGAAGAGGATCCGGTGAATCCCGTTCCGCGACCCGCTGGACAGGCGGGGGCGGAGACAACCGGGTCGGACGGGTCGGAGACAGAGCTGGCCGGGGCGGGGCTTTCCGCACCGGAAACCGCCGAGGATCCCGACTCGGCCGCAGTGGACGCTGCCGCCGAAAACACGACTACGTCCGCCACACAAGCGATGGAGGCGACCGAGGTCGAGGCGGAAGAGTCCACGGTGCAGCCGGTCGATGCCGGCGCGGCGAGCTCCGGCTCGGCAGGGCAAGCTTCGGAACCCTCTACGGGAGGAACGCCGCCGTCCGAGAACGACCTCGGTGCGGCGGAGCTGTCCGGTCCTTCGGCTCCCAAGGATGCGGGCCGGCCCGAGGGCGACCCTGTTCCGGCAGATCTATCAGGCCGTTCCGCGATGTCCGCCGATTCGGATTCCGCCGGGCCGACGACCGAGTCCGGCGGCGGAGCGAAGATGCCCGACGTTGCCGGCGGCGGTCCCGACGCCACCGAGTCCGATCCGGCGCTCGCCGGATCGGCTGCACCTGCCGAGTCAGCCGCGGCCCCCGAATCGGCTACGGACGGCACAGAATCCGCGGAGCCCGAATCCGGGAACACAGCGGATACCGCCGCGCCGTCCACCGACACCGGCTCGCGCACCTGACCCGCGGCGTGGCCGACCTCGACCTGAACCTGCTGGTGGCGTTGCACGCGTTGCTCGAAACGAACAGCGTCACCCGCGCTGCCGAACGGCTCAACACCTCACCACCTGCGATGAGCCGTACGCTGGCCCGGTTGCGCCGGGTCTACGGCGACCCGCTGCTGGTGCGCGCCGGACGTGAACTCGTGCCGACACCGCGCGCCCTCGAGCTGAGATTCGAGGTGAGCGCACTGGTCGAACAGGGCCGGGCCCTCCTGGCGAAACCGGATACCGTCGACCCCACCGCCCTGGTCCGCGGTTTCGCGCTGCACGTGGACGATGCGGTACTGCCCGAACTCGCCGGGCGGCTGCTGACCGAGGTCCGTGCGCAGGCTCCGGGTGTCACGCTGCGTTTCGTTCCTGCGGATGCGGCCGGGGTCGCGAGCGCGCTGCGGGACGGCCGCATCGATGCCGAGGTCGGGGTGATCGACCGGGCCGATCCGCAGACGAGGGTGGAACGTATACGTGGCGACCGGCTCGTCGGCGTCGCCGCACCGGGTCATCCGCTGGTCGTGGAGCGGGTCACCGTCGCCGCTTTCGCCGCGGCCGCTCATATCAGTATTTCGCCGCGCGGCGTCGCCCGGGGAGTCATCGACGACCGCCTGGCCCTGCACGGCCGCACTCGCCGGGTCGTCGCGACCGTGCCCGACCTCACCACCGCGCTGCTGGCCGTGCGGTCCGGTGCGGTGGTCTGCCCGGCGCCGGCCGTTGTCGCGAACACGACACTGCCCGCGTTGGGGCTGTGTGCCTTCGAGATCCCGTTGCCGCTACCGGAAGTGACGATTTCGCTGGCCTGGCATCCGCGCAATACGCCCGATCCGGCACACGCGTGGCTGCGCACGTTGATTCGCACCGTTCTGGGGTCCGGTGATCCGGTGACCGGGACAGCGCGTGCGGACAAGGTTCGGCGGGTCCCACTTGGGTAACTGCTGGGCAGAAACCTGGCGCTGACCGGCAGTTGTGGCGCACTCTGGGAAGTGCCGGTGTGGTGGTCGGGCCGGTGCGGTGGGACGGGTTAGATGGGTGGTCGCATGCAGACGAAGCGGCGGACGGATATACGGTGTGGGCGCCGGACAATGCTGTCCGACCTGGGGATTTCGGATGCTTCGGGGCGGGTGGAACCGGCCGAGGAGAACACCGCACCCGGTTACGGCTGCCGCTGCGGCCGCTGCGTGGAAGCCCAGTGGAATACGCAACGTTTGAAGTACTGGCTGGCCGCCCGGCTGCTCGCCTTCGGCGCAGACGAGGCGGTGGTCGACAAGCGGTGCGGACCGCTGACCGTCGATGTGTGGTGGCGGCGCGGCACCGAGCAGTTCGCGATCGAGGTGCGTTCCGGGCCACTGACTCAGGAGCTCGCGCAGCAGCACACGGAGCAGTTGAAGGCCCTGGGTTACGCCGGGGTGCTGTGGCTGTGTGCACCGGGCTTCTGGGTGGCGCAGCTGCCCGCGCTCGGTATCGCCGATCTCGCGCCGGAGTCGTGTGAATACCGTGCGGCGAGCGGCATGCTCGAGCTCGGGTCCGAGGGTCTGGTGGTGCCGGGGGAGCGCCCGTACGAACTGCGCGTGTTCCTGCGCGAATGGGTGGCGGGTGAGGTCGCGTGGGGCTACCGCGATCATTTGAGGAAGGGATGGGCGGCAGTGACCGACTGGGAGAAGCACACTCGGACCCAGGCGCTGATGCTCGAACAACAGCGGCAGGAGCTGATCCAGCAGCGCACCGCGCTGGCGGTCGCCCGGCAGGCGGTGCGGGAGAAGAAGCAGCAGCTCGATCGTGCGCACGCCCGGATGGAACGTACCGCCGCGAAGGCTCGTGAGCAGGCCGAGGCGGTGGCGGCGGTGGGCCGGCGGGTCGCCGATCAGGAGCGGGTGCACCGCGCGCTGGAAGACACCATCCGCCGGTTGCACAAAACCATCGACAACTGGCAGGTGGTGACGGTTTTCGTGATGCTGCTGCTGGCCACCTTCATCGCGGCGACCATGTTCATCAAACCTTGACCGGTGCGGGCAGGTCCGGGTGCGGCCGGTTGCCGGCCGACAGCCGGAACGGTGCCCGGTCCCAACGCCATTCGTGCCGGACGGTGAGCGCCAGCAGGTCGAGAGGTTCCAGCCCGTCGGCCCGTAGCTGCCGCAGGGCGTCCCGGCGCACCGGGCCGTCGGCGAGCAGCTCGGTCAAGTGGTCACGGACCGTCGCCGGTACCGCGTGGGCGGCGAGTTCCGGTTCGCCCACCGCGCTTCCGGTCCACAGCAGCCAGCCCCAGCCGTTCTCATGTGCCCATTCCCGGGCGGCCCGCGCCTTCATCCGGTTCACGTGGAAGCCGATATGGCCCAGCGGCTGCACATCGATGAGAACTCTGCGTCCGTCGGCGAGTTCGGCCACCAGGGTCGGGAAATGCACATGCTCTTCGCCATCGATCCTGTATCCGACGGCTTCGGGGTATTCCTGGAAGTTGCGGATGCGGTCGTCGGTGTCGAGCAGCCGCATCAGGCGCGCCTCCAGCCCGGAATCGAAGCCGATATCGCGGCCCGGTTTGTGCAGATAGAACCGCCCGCGCCCGTCGTCGTCGAGATCGAACGCGCGCGCCGCGACGGTCGGCAGCGCGGCCGGTGCTCCTGATCGGGCGGGCCAATCGATTCGATGCGGCCACGGCGCGGGCGGCCCGGCCGGCGGACCGGTCTCCCGCAGCCGGGACAGCAGATGGTTGGTTTTCTTCCGCCAGCCCACGATGCGCTGGGTGACGTACCCCGCCACCCGTTTCGCATCGGTCGCGTCGTGCCCCGCCAGCCGCAATTTGAGATACGCGAGATCGTTCACGGCGATATCACCATCGGTGGCATAGGTTTCGGCCAGCAGCGCCCGTGTGAGCACCGAATCCCGGGTCCCCAACGGATAACGCCGGGCGAACTCCGGCACGGGTAACCGCCCGGAGCGTGCGGTATGCCGAAGCAGTTCGCCGACAGCTTTCGTGTGCAACTGGCGGGCCCGATCCCGGGCGAAATCGAACCGGGCCCCGATCCGGGTCAGCGTTTCGGGCCGCTCCCCGGCGATACCGAGCCGGAACCGCAGGATGGCCGCAGCGCGTTCCCGATCGACCCCGTAATCGTCGACCAGTTCACCCAGCGCGTGCGCGCACTCCTCCAATTCGAACGAGAGGTGATCGCGCAGATCGTCGGGAAAGTCGGTCGTGCCGGTACCCGTGATCTCGGATGCTTCGGCACGCATCGGCTCCGCCTGCACACACACCCCCTTCGGGACTCCGGTTCACCGGCCGGCTCGAGTTCGTGTGGGCCAGCTTAACGGCGGGTACCGACACTGCCCGGCACAGCCACGGAAATGCCGGAAGCGCATGTATCGGCCCGCCGCCGCGGACCCCGCTTGCTCCCGTTGCTGTGTGATCTAATGGGGTTTGCCGAGAAGATGCTGATAGACGACCGATCCGGGCGACGCTTCCGCAGCGGACGTCCGCACCGGACGCCGACCGCCACCGGAATTCGAGTTCGCTCCACCGGCGTCGGCGTGCCATTCCCACCGTCCGATGTGGAGGCGCTCGTGCTGCATACCGATATCCCGACCCGCAATGAGATCAAGGCGCTCGCGGCCGTCACCCACCCCTGGTGCGTGTCGATCTACACGCCCACCGAATCCGATACCGCCGACCCCGACCGGAACCGCATCGCTTTCTCGAATCAGGCGCGGCGGGCGCTCGAGATGGTCACCGACTCCGAGGCGCGGGTGGCGCTGGAGGAAGAATTCGACACCATAGTCGACGACGCACATTTCTGGCGTTTCCAATCGCGCACCCTGGTGGTCCTCGCCACCCCGGCTCGGATCCGTACCTACCGCCTGCCGAATCAGTTGAACGCGTCCGAGTCCGTCGGCGACCGGTTCTATCTCAAACGCCTGCTCCGGGCGGTGACCTTCCCGCAGACGGCATTCGTGCTCGCCCTGGCCGAAGGCGGGGTCCGGCTGGTGGAAGTCACCGCCGACCGCCCCGCCCGCACGGTGCCGGTGCCCGGTATGCCCACCAGCGCAGCCGACCATGCCGGTAAGGCGAGTCTCGGCGACCGGGCCCCGAAACGCCGTGTGCAAGGCGATGAGGGTCGAAAGATGCGCGTACGCCAGTACGCCCGCGCCATCGATACCGAACTCCGCGATCTCCTCGCCGGCCGCGACATCCCACTGATCCTGGCGGCAGCCGAGCCCACCGATTCGCTGTTCCGATCGGTGAACAGTTACGACCACCTGCTCGGCGAGAGCATCGCAGGCAACCCGGAGCACACCTCGGACCAGGATCTCGCCGATCGCTCCCGGGAGGTTCTGGACCGCCATTACGCCGCCCGGCTGACCGAATTACTCGACCTGCTGGAACAGCGTCGCGACGAGGGCCGGGCAGCCACCGATATCTCGGACCTCGCGCGGGCGGCGACCGCCGGAGCCGTCGATACGCTGCTGGTCGATATCGATGCCTCGGTCCCGGGCACGGTATCCGCCGACGGCGCGGTCGACTTCGGGGATTCGGCGGCCGTCGAAGCGCCCGGTGTCCTCGACGAGATCAGCCGCCGTGTCCTGCTCACCGACGGCAACGTGCTCGCCGTTCGCGCCGCCGACCTCCCGGCAGGCACTCAGGTTGCGGGTATCCTCCGCTACCCCTCGTAGGCGTGATCCGGATTCGTGGAGGTGACGGCCCGGTCGGTGCTCGCCGGTGGCCACCACGGATCCGTGTTCGCGGGGGACGGCAGCTGGACAGCTGATCGGCCGACGTCGAAGGTCGGGAAAGCAGTGAGCCGGAGTGAAGGGCTCGCTATCCGTGGTGCGGAGATAACGGAAGAGGCACCTTCGAATATCTCGAAGATGCCTCTGACCGTGCGTTCGATGGTGCGCGATACTGGGATTGAACCAGTGACCTCTTCCGTGTCAGGGAAGCGCTCTCCCGCTGAGCTAATCGCGCGAGGTGGAGACGGGAATCGAACCCGTGTGCACGGCTTTGCAGGCCGTTGCCTCACCACTCGGCCACTCCACCGCGCAAAGGGGGAAGGCATTCTATGCGCCTGGCCCTACCTCTCGAGCGGATGACGGGATTCGAACCCGCGACCCTCACCTTGGCAAGGTGATGCGCTACCAGCTGCGCTACATCCGCATTCACATCCCCGGTGGCTCGCTGTCCTCCGTGGTGCGAGACAGAACATTAGCCGACGTACGCCGAAACCTACAAATCGCCTGGTAGAAGGGCATGAATGACAATAGTGTGATTCACCGGCAGGGGGAGGGCGGTGGTCTCTCTCGGGCGCTGCCGGTGAACCGCCTCGGTCGCCGCTTCTGTGGCGTACGAGTGCCCGGGGAGCACCGGACGAGTGCGCCGAACCGAATGACATGGGGGTGATTTGGCGGCGGGTGGGTGGTGCGTGTTAAGGTTCCATCTCGTTCGGAGGGCCTCGAAAGAAGCCGCCGAGCGGATCCCGGTCTCATAGCTCAGCGGGAGAGCGTCCGCCTCACACGCGGAAGGTCGCTGGTTCGATCCCAGCTGGGACCACTGGAATACCCCCTGCTCCTCACAGGTCGGGGGTATTTCTGTGTTCCGGTCCGATCGGGATGATGTCCGGTCGATATCTGACTTGTGCCGGTATCGGTCGCTGGATACCGCCGTTCGGCGGTGGGCTCGTAATCGCTGGGCCGAGCCTTTGCAGCTCAGCGAAATCCGCGTCCACCTAGTAGACCCGCGTACTCGGGGTCTGCCCTGAACCGGCCGGTTCGGACACATCCGATGGGATCGATGGAATGGGTCAGGTGGTGTCCAGATCGCGCTCCCGGAAACGGTGGGCGCCTACCGCAGCGGATGCGGCCGCCAGGACGGTCAGCACGATCGGCGCCGGCCAGCGGAGCTCTTCCATCGGAATGCGGGCGATGTGCTGGAACGGGGACAGATCATGGGTCCACTGGGGCAGGTCCATGATCGGGCCGAAGAAGCCGACGACGAGGGCGAACCCGAACACCGCCCAGATGGTGCCGATCGCCCGCGGGAGGACACCGTAGAGCAGAGCGGCGACAGCGAGGACGAGCAGTACGGCGGGCGCGAACACGAGGTGGGAGACGAGACCGTCGACGACGTAACCGGTGTCGCCCACCGACAGTGACAGCGCGACCCCGAATGCCAGGCCGGTCGTGGCGAGCAGCACCAGCGCGCCGAGCGCAGCGACACCGATGTACCCGGCGAACCAGGCGACCCGGCCGGTCGCGGTAGCGAGTACCGGTTCCGTGCGGCCGGTGGTTTCCTCGGTGCGCAGAGATTGCACGGCGAGGATCGCGAAAACCGTCACCAGCAGAGCGTCGAAGAAGGCCATGGTGCCGAGGTAGCCGTCGAGCATGCGGCTCGCGTCGCCACCCATGACGTCGACGACCCCGCCGGGCAGGTCGTCGAAGGAATCGACGATCGTATTGCCGATACCGCCGTAGAGCGCTGCGCCGGCGACCAGTGCACAGGTCCAGCCGATGAGCCCGGCCCGTTGCAGGCGTGCCGCCAGCATTACCGGAGTGTTCAGCCATGCGGGAGCCTCTCGATGGCCCGAGCGTGGCGGTACCAGCCCGGCACCGAGGTCGCGGCGTGAGGAGAGGGTGTAGGCCACCGCGACGATCACCAGAATCGCCGCGAGGGAAAGCAGCAGTGGCCACCAGCGGCCGTCGGCGTAGGCGCGGGTCTGCTGTGACCAGGCCAGCGGGGACAGCCACGACAGCGCACTTCCGCCTTCCCGGACGGCGTCGCCGGCGGCACGGATGACGTAGGCGGTCCCGAGTGCGGCGCCGGCGAGCCCGGATGCGGCGCGGGAGTATTCGGTGATCTGGACGGCGACGGAGGTGATCGCGGCGAAAACCAGGCCCGCTGCGCCCACGCTGGCGCCGAACAGCAGCGCATCGGAGGTATCGAGTCCGGCCGCGGCGAACGAACCGGCGACCAGCAATGTCACCGCGAGGTTCGCAACGATCGCGAGGACGAGTGCGGCGGTGAGCTGGGCGTGGCGGCCGACGGCATTGGCGCGGACGAGTTCGGCGCGCCCGGTCTGTTCTTCGACGCGGGTGTGCCGGGAGATGAGCAGGATGTTCATCAGCGCGGCCAGCAGTAGGTAGTACAGGCCGTAGACGGCGACGATCACCGATTCGGTCGTGGGATCGGCCAAGCCGTACCCGGGGCCCGAGATCAGTGCACCGACGACTCCTTCGCTGAACTGGCTGACTGCTCGTAGATCTTCAGGCGTTTTGTATACCTGCTGTAGGGCCGAGGCGTAGTAGACGCTCATCAGCGCGATACCCAGTACCCAGGCTGGGAGCTTGATCCGATCCCGGCGCAGATCGAGCCGTACCAGCGCGCCGGTACCGGCCAGGACGTCGCGCCACATGGTCCGTGGCGGATCGACCGGAGCCGCGGCGGGCGTGCCGGAATATGTTGCCGTGGTGGTCATTCGCCTGCTCCGTTGCCCGCGGCGGCGAGTTCGTCACCGTAATGTCGCAGCATGAGCTCCTCGAGCGTGGGCGGGTGGCTGGTCAGCGCGCGAACCCCGGCGCGGCTGACGGCGGCGATCGCGGCGTCGAGTGCGTCGGTGTCGACGTCGAAACGGATCCGGCCGTCCTCGGTGATCACATTGTGGACGCCGGTCAGCGCAGTCAGGTCTTCGATAGGGCGTTCGGTGACTGCTTCGACCGTGGTGCGGGTCAGGTGCCGCAGCTCGGTGAGGGTGCCGGTTTGTACCACCCGCCCGCTGCGGATGATGCTCACCCGGTCGGCGAGTTTCTCCACCTGCGCCAGGATGTGGCTGGACAACAGGACCGTGCCGCCCCGGCGCTTCACCTCGGCGACCACGTCCTGGAACACGACTTCCATCAGTGGGTCGAGCCCGGCAGTGGGTTCGTCGAGCAGGAACAGATCCGCGTCCGAGGCCAGCGCCGCGATCAGGGCGACCTTCTGCCGGTTGCCCTTGGAGTAGGTGCGGGCTTTCTTCGTCGGGTCCAGGTCGAATCGTTCGATCAGCTCTTCGCGGCGGGTCGTGTTCACCGCGCCTCGCAGCCGGGCGAATACGTCGATCGCCTCGCCGCCGGTGAGGTTCGGCCACAACTCCACATCTCCGGGGACGTAGGCCAGGCGCCGGTGCAACGCGACCGCGTCCTGCCAGGGGTCCCCGCCCAGTAGCCGGACGGAGCCGCTATCGGGACGTAGTAGCCCCAGTAGGACGCGGATGGTCGTGGTCTTACCGGCCCCGTTCGGTCCGAGGAATCCGTGGACCTCGCCCCGGCGGACATCGAGGTCGAGGCTGTCGAGCGCGGTGGTGGGGCCAAAAGTCTTGCGCAATCCGGAGATTGCGACGGCAGTTTCCATACATTTCAGCCTACATTTCTTTCATAAATGTGTGAATAGTTTGAAGGCTATGATGTAACTGCATGTGTCGACGGGGTAGAGGAGGTCTGTGTGGACGAGCGGGACCAGCAGGAGCAGGCGGTCCTGCGGTTCGTCGAGCAATTCGCGCTGTTGCTCGCGGACTCGGGTACACCACGGATGGCGGCCCGGGTTTTCGCCTACGTCCTCGCAGACGATGCGGAGCGCTACACCGCCCAGGAGCTCTCGGCCGGGCTGCAGGTGAGCCCCGCCGCGATCTCCGGGGCGGTTCGCTACTTGGTGCAAGCCGGACTGCTCGGCCGGGAACGCGAACCCGGGGCGCGCGCCGACACTTATCGGGTCTACGACGAGGACGTCTGGTACGCGATCACCATGCAGCGGCAGGAGGCGCTCGACCGGGCCTTGCGGTTTCTCGGTGACGGTGTCGAACTGCTCGACGCCGCCCGTCCCGGTGGTCGCCGGGTCCGTGAGACGCTGGAGTACTACCGGTTCATGCGCGCCGAACTTCCCGAGCTGATGAGCCGCTGGCAGAAGCACCGCCGTGAGTTGTTCCCGGACCTCGACTGACCAGTAGACGGCCACGTTCGCGCGGTCCCAGCGGGCGATACGGCGCCGGATTTCGAGGCGGCGACCGGTCGCCTGCCTCTGTCCGGTCCGATCAGGACGTCGATTCGGTGTCCCGTGCCGACTCCGCCCGACCGGCGTGTCCGGTGAGGACGTCGACCAGCCCCACGACGCCGGCCGGGTCGTCGTCGAGGGCCAGATGCCCACAGCCGGGAAGTACGCGCAGTTCGGTTCCGAGCAGATTGCGAACAGCGGGTTCGAGAAGGTCGGGCGGCAGGAAGATGTCCTGGGCGCCGGTGGCGACCACGCAGGGTGTCGACCGGCGGCGCGCGAGCAGTTCGGGACCCAGCGGCGCGGGGGCCAGTGTTGTCCGGCAGTAGCGGGCGACCAGGGTCATCCACTCCACCAGATGCGGTGCCACCGGATGAGTCGGTCCTGTCATCAGTTGCAGGAGTCGGTTTGTGCGGTCGTGTGAAGGAGCAGCGAGCCAGGCGACGGTGGCCGTGAGCAGGCGTGGCGGTACCTTCAGGCGAACGAGCCCGGCCGGTGCTATCAGTACGCGGCCGGAGACTCGCTCCGAGGGGCATGCCAGGGCGATCGCGCCGCCCAGTGAATGCCCGAGTAGTACGGCCGAATCGGGCACGATCTGCTCGAGCGTCTCGGCGAGTCACTGCCCGTACCGGGCCATCCGGTCTCTGCGCGGCCGCAGTGGCGAGCTGAGACCCGGCTGGCCCGGTGCATCCACAGCGATCACGCGGTAGCGCGTCGCCAGCTCCACCAGAAACGGGAGCGAGGCGGCGGTGTTCATGTTCGTACCGGGGACCACAACGACCACGGGCCCTGACTGGTGTGTATGCCCGAGTGCTACGACACTGGTGGATCCGGCCGAGGTCGCAATGGTCCACGGCCGGTGGGCCGTGCCCCGGTTCCGCAGTCGCTCGGTGCACCACAGGCCGATCGCCTCGCCGCTGGGTGTGTTGCTGTACGCCGAGACCATTCGCCGGCCTCCCTTTTCCGATGTGGGGTCGGTATCGGAAGCTGACAGATCACCAGGGCACCTGCTGATACACATCGGGAACGACGTCGTTGTCGTCGTTCCGGGCTTCCTTCTCCGGTGATGTGGTGATGGACGCGGTTGCGCAGCCGTATGGGAATGGTCGCGTATGACGCTGCGGTGCGGATACCGGTGCGCACATGGTCCTCCCTGGCGGTCGGTCGGCGAGTGCCGGCCGACAGCGAGACCGCGCCGCCGGTGCCGCCGGGCAGGGCTGTTCCGGTGGCGTCCACCCAACTCGAATCGGTACCCGATCGGCGCTGACGAGTCCGGCGGTGCCTGATGCGATGTCGCCCGTCGACAGTGCTGCTCGGCGCGTGGTGAGGCAGTCGGTCAGGGGTGCTCGGCGGCGTATTGTTCGCGCCAGCGGTCGATCAGGGGGACGAGTTCGTTGAGCATGAAGGTGTAGAAGTCCTGCATTTCGTGCAGGCGCCGCGCGGTGGCGGTATCAGGGCCGGTGGCGTCGATACCCTCCTGCGCCGAATCGCGCATGGTGGCCAGCATCGTGTTCTGCTGAGACATCAGTGCCGCCCAGGCGCCGGCTCGGAAACGGTAGTGGTCGCGGCGGCTGCCCGGCGCGGGCACGCGTTCGATCAGGCCGACCGGCATCAGATGTTTGATCGCGGTCGATACCGCCCCGGAGCTGATCGACAACTCCGCGCACAGATCGGCGGCGGTCATCGTGTCCTGCTCGGTGTAGAGCAGCGCCGTCAGTACGCGTGCGGTCGACCGCTGCATCCCGCCGCCGGCCGAGAGTGTCAGGGCCAGTTTCTCCGCGGCTTCCCGCAATCGCTCGTTGGTTCCCATACCCACGAAGGTATCAGAGCTTCGAATGTTCTGAGTATTTACAAATCTCTGAAAGTTCGATACGTTCTGGCTCATGGTGCAAGCAATCGAGCTGAACGGGCTCACGAAGACCTACGGCTCGGCCCGAGGTCTGGTCGAACTGTCACTGTCGGTCGAACGAGGCGAGGTCTTCGGATACCTGGGGCCCAACGGCGCCGGGAAATCCACGACCATCCGCATACTGCTGGACCTCATCCGGCCCACTTCCGGGACCGCGCGCGTCCTCGGCCTGGACCCCCGCGCCGACGCGGTGGCATTGCACGAGCGCATCGGCTACCTCGCCGGGGATTTCGTCGCGCCCGGGCGGCAGAAGGTCGGGGCCGCGCTGCGTTTCCTCGCCGCCTTGCGCGGGGGAGCGGGTGCCGATCGGATCGACGCCCTGTGTGACCGGCTGGAACTGGACCAGGGTAAACAGATCTCCGCGCTGTCGAAGGGCAACCGGCAGAAAGTCGGGCTGGTGCAGGCATTCATGCACGAACCCGAACTGCTCATCCTCGACGAACCCACCTCGGGTCTGGACCCCCTGGCGCAGCAGATCTTCCTCGACATGGTTGCCGAGGCTGCCGCCGGCGGGCAGACGGTATTCATGTCCAGCCACATCATGAGCGAGGTCGAAGCCGTCGCGGACCGCGTGGCCATCATCCGCGAGGGCCGCCTGGTCGCACTCGACACTGTCGCCGGTTTGCGCGCCGACGCCGTCCGCGATGTCGAAGTCACCTTCACCGGGCCCGTCGACACCTCCGCATTCACCGGTCTGACCGGGGTTGCCGAGGTGCGGATCGAAGGCTCGACCCTGCGCTGCCAGGTGACCGGCAGTCCCGACGCCCTGCTGCGCGTCCTGGCCGGACACCATGTCGCGGGCCTGCTGGTCACCGAACCCGCCCTCGAAGACCTCTTCCACAGCTATTACACCGGAGAAGCCGATGCTGCCTGATATCTACACCCGGACCCTCGCCGACAATCGCCGCGCGCTGGCGGCCTGGTCTATCGGCACCGCGGCAGTCGGCCTGATGTATGCCGCGTTCTACCCTCAGGTCGGTGGGGGCGGCGGGTTGGCCGAAACCGTCCAGAACTACCCCGAAGCGATGCGCGAAGCGTTGCGGATGCAGGACATCGGCTCTGCCGCAGGTTACCTGGGCTCAACAGTTTTCGGACTGCTGCTGCCACTGTTGGTGATGGCGTTCGGGGTCACCTTCGGTGCCCGTGCGATAGCCGGGGACGAGGAAACCGGCTACCTGGATCTGCTGCTGGCTCATCCGGTCGGTCGGACCCGGCTGGCCGTGGAGCGGTTCGCCGGGCTGGTCACCGGCGCCGCCGCCATCGCGATTCTCGTGTTCGCCGGCATGCTGGCGATCCGCTCCGGTGCCGAGCTGGAATCGATCGGGATCGCCGAACTCGCCGCCCAGTGCGTGCACTTGGCACTGCTCGGGATCACCTTCGGTGCGCTGGCCGTCGGGTTGGGAGCCGCACTGGGCAAACGCGGTCCGGTACTGGGCATCTCGGTGGGAATCGGGGTGCTCACCTACATCGCGGGCAACCTCGCCGGGGTGATCGGCGCGGACTGGCTGAAATACCTCTCGCCGTTCCACTACTACATCGGGGGTGAACCCCTGCGCAACGGAATGCAGTGGGCCGATACCGCAATCCTGCTGGTGGTGAGCGCGGCCCTGGTGTTTCTCGGATTCCTCCGGTTCAACCGGCGCGATCTGCGCTCCTGAAGCCGATCGCCCAGAGCCCCGGGGGGGGGGGGGGGGGGGGGGGGGGGGGGGGGGGGGGGGGGGGGGGGGGGGGGGGGGGGGGGGGGGGGGGGGGGGGGGGGGGGGGGGGGGGGGGGGGGGGGGGGGGGGGGGGGGGGGGGGGCGGGGGGGGGGGGGGGGGGGGGGGGGGGGGGGCCGCCCCCCCCCCCCGGGGGGGGGGGGGGGGGGGGGGGGGGGGGGAGAAAAATTATGTGTGGGTGTTGTGGATGTGTGGTGGTTTCCCGCGGGGCGGCTTCCCCGGGGGGTGGGGGGGGGGGGCGGGCGCCGCCGCCCCGGCGTTAACCCGCCGAGTTCCAGAGTGCGGCGGCTCGTGGGCGCGCGGGGGGGGTGGGTCAGGGCACCGCGCAACCCGTGCC
>NZ_JARWOV010000242.1 GCF_029868855.1 Nocardia carnea
CCCCCCCCCCCCCCCCCCCCCCCCCCCCCCCCCCCCCCCCCCCCCCCCCCCCCCCCCCCCCCCCCCCCGCGGGGGCCCCCCCCCCCCCCCCCCCCCCCCCACTCGCTGCGAGACAGAAACCTAGTCCGGCCCGCCACCGCCACCGGCAGTGGGCGGCGGGATGCGGACGACGCGATCATCGTTCGGAGTGGGCTGACCACCTTCGGATTTGTTCGCGGTGGAGACCCAGATCGTGCCGTCCATGGCGGGTGACGCTCCGAGCAGGCGGCCGTACTTGTTGGCGATGAATACGCTCGGGGGTGCGGTAACCGCGTAGGTCGTGGGATCCGGGGTCGCCATGGCGAGGGCTTTCGCCTCGGTCAGGGCGATGGCGATTCCTTCGGGGGTGGCGGCGCAACCGGCGACTCCGGGACGGTCCGGCCAGGTCCACGCGGTAGTGGCGACACCGTCGGGGCCGATGCGTTGCAGGCGGTCCAGGGCGGGGGTGCGGTCGGTGATCCAGATCTGATCGCCGCCCAGACAGATATCCCCGGCCGAGCCGATCCCCGAGACCGCGACCTCGGTGGGTGCGTTCCCGTTCGAGGTGGGGTTCTGCACCCGCAGCAGTTTGCCCGCCGTACTGCCCGGGTCCGCCGCGGCCGCCGGATCACCGGCGTTACCGGTGAGCACCAGCATCTCATCCGGTGACGACCATTCGATGGCGCCGCGATTACCGGTGGCGCCCTTCGGGATTCCCGTCAACACCGGTTTCGGCGCACCACCGCCCTCGGCGATTCGGACCACCCGGTTGTCGCTCGGGGTGGTGACGTAGGCGTAGAGCAGGCCGTCCTCGTGGTAGGTGGGGGAGATGGCGATATCGCTCAGCCCACCGTCGCCCGCGGGATCGACATCGACTCGGGCGACCTCGACCGGCGGCTGCTCCGGTGTCACCTTCAGGATGCGCCCGGTGCGGCGTTCGGTCACCAGCGCGTAGCCACCCAACTCGACCAGCCCACCGGCGGTGTCCAGGCAGCTGACCACCACGGCCGGGTCGGGATCGATACACGGACCGCTCGGCCGGGTGGTCGAGGACTCGGGGCCGTTCTGCTTCGGAGGTTCGAGTTCCGCGGCGTCCAGGGTCGGTTCCTCGGTGAACGGACTGGACGCGGAATCGTCGAATCGCGCGCACCCGCTGAGCAACAACGCCCCGCAAACCAGCCCCACCGTCACGCGCCGCGCGCCAACCGACCTCATAACCCCCCAACGTAGTGGAAATCCCTCCGGTCGCGCCCTCACGCCCCCGCCCGGAGTGGACAGCCGCAGGTGCTCCGGGCGGCGTTCGGTCGCTACCGCCCGAATCGACCGCGCCGCCGTCGAGCCGCCGCGCTCCGTGACTGTCGGGCCGCCACACGGGTGCGGCTGTCGCCTTCGCTGCGATCGCCCTCGGCCGCAAGCTTCGATCGCCGAGACCGTGTGCCGCCGGCGGCAGCCCGGTGGTACCGCGACGATCTCCGCACCCTGCCTCGGAGGGCACACGGGCGGACACGGACCATGCGCGCCGTGGCGCGGACACGCCGCAGATTCAGAGGGACCGCGGCGCTGTATCGGCCTACTGTTGAAGGGTGAGTGCCAAGCCGAGGAACGGCTCCGCGCCGTCCGAATCCGCGCGGCCCGGTAACCCGTCCACCGCCGAACAGCGCGCGGTATCGACGACGGCGGGCGGGGTCGGCAGCCCATACGATTCCCCTACCGGCCAGTTCCCCAAGGTGGCCATGACCAAGGAGATACCGGCGATGGCTTCTGTTGCCCCCGGCGACAAACCGAGCGATACCCCCGGCCCGGGCGGGCCGGCCGGGACCGACGACGACAGGACCTACTCCTACGCGAGCATCCCCCCGGCGGGCACCCAGCCCAACGGCGGACTGCGGCGCCGGAACGGGGACGGTCGCCGCGGCACCCTCGATCTCGGCCTGTTCATCCTGCGTCTCGTGGTCGGCGGCACATTCCTGTACCACGGCCTGCAGAAACTGGCGGGCTGGTTCGACGGGCCCGGCTTGGACGGCACCAAGGAGTCGATGGAACAGGGCGGATGGGATCATCCGTCCATCGCCGCCGCACTGGTCACCGCGGGCGAGGTGGGCGGCGGGATCCTGCTGATCCTCGGCCTGGCCACACCGCTGGCCGCCGGTGCGGTGCTCGCGGTGATCCTGGACGCCTGGATGTTCAAACAGGGTATGCACCCGGACTTCCAGTACCACCAGGGGCCGGGCGCGGTCGAAATGGAGACGATCCTGGCCGGCGCCGCGATCGCCATTATCTTCACCGGTCCCGGCCGGTGGGCGCTGGACCGCGGTCGCAGCTGGGCTACCCGCCCCGGCGCCGGTTCCCTCGTGGTCCTGATTCTCGCGTTCGCCGCCGCGATCTTCACCTACTGGTACCTCCAGGACGGCAACCCGCTCACCGGAATCGGCCCGTTCGAGTAGACCGGCGTGACTCCGGCCCACGTGGTCGGCGCCCCGAGATCCCTGTTCCCGCCGTCGATACTCGCGGCTGCGCCGCCTCGCGACGAGGCCGCAAGGTCGGACGGGCGGAAACCCCGCAGTGCCTCGTCGGATTGCGGATTCCCCGCCGCGCTGGTCGCGTGGGTACGGCACCGGTCGATCACTTCGGACGCGGCATCGAGCTCGGTCCTGCCGGTCGAACGTGTGGGGCCCGGCTCTGTCAGGATTGCCGATCGGCACCGCCGACCGGAGTGCACAAGGCCGGGTGGCCGATCTCCGTAGGGGCGATGAACTCGGCAGCGTTGCCGGCCATGCGGTTCGGCAGGGGCTCCGGTTTTGCCGAGAGCCTCGCTGGATCGGCGCTGCCGGCCGGTCGGTTTCGGTCCACTTCGATGGTGTTCCGGCCGGATGACCACGGCGTCCCGCTCGCTTCGAGTGGGACGCCGTGGTTGTGGCAACGAACCGTGGTTCACGGCCGGGGAGTCGAGCCTCAGGGCACGTGCCGGACCGCGCCCTTGTCGGCGGAGGTCGCCAGGGCCGCGTAGGCGCGCAGCGCGGTGGTGACCGGCCGTTCCCGGTTCACCGGCTGCCACGGGCGTTCCCGGGCGTCCATCTTGGCGCGGCGCTCGGCCAGCACCGCGTCGTCGACCAGCACTTCGAGGGTGCGAGTGGCGACGTCGATTCGGATCCGGTCGCCGTTCTCCACCAGGCCGATGGCGCCACCGCTGGCGGCTTCGGGGGAGATGTGCCCGATCGAGAGACCCGAGGTGCCTCCGGAGAACCGGCCGTCGGTGATCAGCGCGCACACCTTGCCGAGACCCGCGCCCTTGAGGAAGGCGGTCGGGTGCAGCATCTCCTGCATACCGGGTCCACCGGCCGGTCCTTCGTAACGCACGACGACCACATCGCCGGGCTGGATCTTCTTACCGAGGATCGCCGAAACGGCCTCCTCCTGGGATTCGACCACCACGGCCGGACCCTCGAAGGTGAACAGTTCCTCGTCTATACCGGCGGTTTTGAGGACCGCGCCGTTCACGGCGATATTGCCGCGCAGCACCACCAGCCCGCCCTCGGCGGTGTAGGCGTGCTCGATATCGCGGATACAGCCACCGGCGGCGTCGGTGTCCAGCGAGGACCAACGGTTGTCGGTGGAGAACGGTTCGGTGGTGCGCACGCCGCCGGGCGCGGCATGGAACAGCTCCAGCGCATCCTCGGAGGCCTTACCCGAGCGGATATCCCAGGTGTCGAGCCATTCGTCGACGGTCGGGGTGTGCACGGTACTGACGTCGGTTTCCAGCAGACCGCCGCGGCGCAATTCGCCGAGGATCGCGGGGATACCACCGGCTCGGTGCACGTCTTCCATGTGGTAGTCGGAGTTCGGCGCCACCTTCGACAGTGTCGGCACCTGCCGGCTGATCTCCTCGATGGAGTGCAGATCGAAATCGATCTCGCCCTCCTGCGCGGCGGCCAGGATGTGCAGGACGGTGTTCGTGGAGCCGCCCATCGCCACATCCAGTCGCATCGCATTGCGGAAGGCCCGCTCGTTGGCGACATTGCGCGGCAGTACGGAGGCGTCGTCCTCGCGGTACCAGCGGTTCGCGATATCGATGACCACCCGGCCGGCCCGTTCGAACAGTGCCCGGCGGGCGGCATGGGTGGCCAGGGTCGAACCGTTTCCGGGCAGCGCGAGACCCAGCGCTTCGGTGAGGCAGTTCATCGAGTTGGCGGTGAACATGCCGGAGCAGGAACCGCAGGTGGGGCAGGCGCTGCGTTCGACCTCGGTGAGCCCCTCGTCGGACACCGCGCTGCTGGCGCTGGCCGAGATGGCGGTGACGAGATTCATCGGTGCCTGCGCGACCCCGTCCACGACCACGGCCTTACCGGCCTCCATCGGTCCGCCGGACACGAACACGGTGGGGATGTTCAACCGCATGGCTGCGTTGAGCATGCCGGGGGTGATCTTGTCGCAGTTGGAGATACACACCAGTGCGTCGGCGGTGTGCGCGTTCACCATGTATTCCACGGAGTCGGCGATGATTTCGCGGCTGGGCAGCGAATAGAGCATCCCGCCGTGACCCATCGCGATTCCGTCGTCCACGGCGATGGTGTGGAATTCGCGCGGTACCCCGCCCGCTTCCCGGATCGCGTCCGCCACGATCTCGCCGACATCCTTGAGATGCACGTGCCCGGGCACGAACTGGGTGTAGGAGTTGGCGATAGCGACGATCGGCTTTCCGAAATCGGAATCGGTCATACCGGTGGCGCGCCACAGGGAGCGGGCGCCGGCGGCATTACGGCCGACAGTGGTGGTGCGGGAACGAAGCGCTGGCATGGGTGTCCTCGGTCTGGTCGCGGGGCTGGACAATGCGACGACGCCGTATCGCCCGGCCGCGGATGACCGCTGCTGGAGGTGCGATCGGCGTTTTCTCAGGCTACTCCCGGCCGGAAGTCGACTCGGGGTCGGTATCGGCCGGGACCGCGCGCGACCCCGCGGCGAGTACCGATAGCCGGTGAATTCGATACCGGCGGCCGGGGACACCGGCGCCGTGCGGCTCCGCAGCGGAAGAGCGTTCCACCCCGCGGCCGGGAAGTCGCCGGTGCCGTGTGAGTCCGTAGTGGAGGGCGGTCCCGGCCCGCGGCCGGGAGTCGCTGGTGCCGTGCGGTTCGCAATGGGAGGCGGTTCCACCCCGCGGGCGGGAAGTTGCTGATGTCGTGCGGTTCGCGACGGAGGGCGGCTCCGGCCCGCGGCTCGGGAGTCGCTGGTGTCGTGCGAGCGCGTAGTGGAGAGAGGTTCTAGCCCGCGGCCGGGGAGTTCTTGCCGTTGTCCGCGGCGGGAGGGTGGTCGCCGGCGTCCGTGCTGCGCGTGTTGTCCCCGGTGTCGGCCTCGCCTGAATCGGTGTCGGCGTCGCCTGGTTCTTCCTCGGTGGGTTCCGCGCCGGAGTCGGTGGCCGTGTCGGGGTCGGGGAGTGCGAAGGGATCGGGGATCCGCCCGCCGGAGGCGTCCACCAGATCGCGCAGCCGGTCATAGCTCACGGCCGGAAGGGACACCTCGGTGTCGTCGTCGAGGTGTGCCCGCACGTATCCGCGCTTGGGGATGCTGAGGCCCTTCAGCTGCTCCCAGTCGATATGCCGGGACGAGAACATCGAACGCAGGTCCAGGCCCTTCGGCGAGACCGTGGTCTGGGTCCGCAGGATCCACACGATGGCCGCGATCGGAATCAGTGCCAGCCAGAACAGCGCGGCCGGCCAGCCGACGATCGGGAAGAACACGCACATCGCCAGGATGAAAACCCCGAGGAAGGACAGTCGTGTCATGCGGATCACACGCGTCGGCCCCGGCGGCGCCGTATCCCCACCCGTTACCTCCGCGGCCGCGGGGATATGGGACGATTCCGGTGGTGGCACGGACTGATGCGGTGATGACACACCACCATCCTCGCATCATGGTGGACGGGCGTGAGCACCCGCTACCTTCTCACATAATGAGAAGTAGGCGGTCAGCTGTTTGACTCTGCACCACACGCACACATACCGTCATGCGCGTGAATCGAATCGAGTTGCTCGTAATCGGCCGGCGCGTCCAGCGCTGAGCCAGACGATCCGCATACGTCAGCTCGCACTGCGACGCGCCACCCTCGAACAGCCACCGGCTGTCGGGGGATTTTTTATGTCGGGACAAGTGAACGACAAGCAGTAAGGAACCAAGACGGTGAGCGCACCAACTACCCGGCCCGGGCCCGCGGCCCGCAAGCCCGCGCCTTCGAACCCGCCGGCCTCGGCCGGTGCTCCGACCACCCCGGCGAACCGCCGCCAGGTCCCGCCCGAGCGGGTCACCGGCGCGCAGTCCGTCGTCCGCTCCCTCGAGGAGCTCGGCGTCGACACCGTATTCGGTATTCCCGGCGGCGCGGTGCTGCCCGTTTACGACCCCCTCTTCGATTCCACCAAGGTCCGCCATGTGCTCGTGCGGCACGAGCAGGGCGCCGGGCACGCGGCCACCGGGTACGCGCAGGCCACCGGCAAGGTGGGTGTGTGTATGGCCACGTCCGGCCCGGGCGCGACCAACCTGGTGACCCCCATCGCCGACGCCCAGATGGATTCCGTGCCGATGGTCGCGATCACCGGCCAGGTCGGGCGCAGCCTGATCGGCACCGACGCCTTCCAGGAAGCCGATATCTCCGGCATCACCATGCCGATCACCAAGCACAACTTCCTGATCAAGGAGGGTGTCGATATCCCGCGCATCCTCGCCGAGGCCTTCTATCTGGCCTCCAGCGGGCGTCCCGGAGTGGTGCTGGTGGATATCCCGAAGGATGTGCTGCAGGAGCAGACCACCTTCAGCTGGCCGCCGGAGATGCGGTTGCCCGGGTACCGTCCGGTCACCAAACCGCACGGTAAGCAGGTGCGCGAGGCCGCTCGGCTGATCGCCGAATCCACCGCACCGGTGCTCTATGTCGGTGGAGGTGTGATCAAGTCCGAATCATCGGCCGAACTGCTGGAGCTGGCCGAACTCACCGGCATCCCCGTGGTCACCACTCTGATGGCGCGCGGCGCGTTCCCCGACAGCCATAAGCTGAACCTCGGTATGCCGGGTATGCACGGCACCGTGGCCGCAGTGGCGGCGCTGCAGAAATCCGATCTGCTGATCACCCTCGGCGCCCGTTTCGACGACCGCGTCACAGGTCAGCTGGATTCCTTCGCGCCGGACGCGAAGGTCATCCACGCCGATATCGACCCCGCCGAAATCGGTAAGAACCGCCACGCCGATGTCCCGATCGTGGGCGACTGCCGTGAGGTGCTCACCGAACTGATCGAAACCCTGCGCGCCGATCCGGCCGGTATCGAGCTGGACCTGACCGCCTGGTGGACCTATCTCGACGGCGTTCGCGAGTCCTACCCGCTGGGCTGGACCGCCCCGTCGGACGGCGCGCTCTCGCCCGAGTACGTCATCGAAACCCTGGGCCGCCTCGCCGGTCCGGACGCCATCTACTGCGCGGGCGTCGGCCAGCACCAGATGTGGGCCGCCCAGTTCGTGAAGTACGAGAAGCCGCGCACCTGGCTGAACTCCGGCGGCGCCGGAACCATGGGTTACGCCGTGCCCGCGGCCATGGGCGCCAAGATGGGCATGCCCGACCGCGAAGTGTGGGCGGTCGACGGCGACGGCTGCTTCCAGATGACCAACCAGGAACTCGCCACCTGCGCGGTGGAGGGTGTGCCGATCAAGGTTGCGCTGATCAACAACGGCAACCTGGGCATGGTCCGGCAGTGGCAGACCCTCTTCTACGACAAGCGCTACTCCAACACCGACCTGAACACGCACGGCCTGCGCATCCCCGATTTCGTGAAGCTCGCCGAGGCGCTGGGTTGCCACGGTATCCGGGTGGAGAAGGAAGAGGATGTGGAGGCCGCGATCCGCGAGGCCCAGTCGATCAACGACCGCCCCGTGGTGATCGATTTCATCGTCGGCAAGGACGCCCAGGTGTGGCCGATGGTCGCCGCCGGCACCAGTAACGACGAGATCATGGCCGCTCGGGGGATCCGCCCGCTGTTCGACGAGGACGAGCAGGCCGCCGAACCGGCCGTCATCCACGAAGCCATGACCCGCGAGCAGCACGAGACCGAGGGGAACAGCCCGGCATGAGTACGACCCACACCCTCAGCGTCCTGGTCGAGGACAAGCCCGGCGTCCTGGCCCGCGTGGCAAGCCTGTTCTCCCGCCGCGGATTCAATATCGAATCCCTCGCGGTCGGCGCCACCGAGGTCAAGGACATCTCCCGGATGACCATCGTGGTCACCGTGGACGATCTGCCGCTGGAACAGGTCACCAAACAGCTCAACAAGCTGGTGAACGTCATCAAGATCGTGGAGCAGGATCCGGAGACCTCGGTGGCCCGCGAGCTGATCCTGGTGAAGGTTCGTGCCGACGCCAGCGTGCGCACCCAGGTCATCGAATCGGTGAACCTGTTCCGCGCCAAGGTGATCGATGTGTCGCCCGACGCGCTCACCGTCGAAGCGACCGGCACCCGTTCCAAGCTCGACGCCCTGCTGCGGATGCTCGAGCCGTACGGCATCCGCGAGATCGTGCAATCCGGGGTGGTGGCCGTGGGCCGCGGACCCAAATCCATCACCGCCACCCGCTGAACCACGGCCGGGCGCACCCCGCGCCTGACCGTTTTCCACGCCTCGTTTACCGTTTCCCGCGTTTCGCGGGTTCGAAATAGTCAGAAGGGATACCACCAAGTGGCAGTCGAGATGTTCTACGACGACGATGCCGATCTGTCGATCATCCAGGGCCGTAAGGTCGCGGTGATCGGGTACGGCAGCCAGGGGCACGCGCATTCGCTGAGCCTGCGCGATTCCGGCGTCGAGGTCCGTATCGGTCTGAAGGAGGGCTCGAAGTCGCGGGCCAAGGCCGAAGAGGCCGGGCTGACCGTCGGCACTCCGGCCGAGGTGTCGGAGTGGGCCGATGTGATCATGCTGCTGGCCCCCGACACCGCGCAGGCCGCGATCTTCACCAACGACATCGAACCGAACCTGAAGGACGGCGACGCGCTGTTCTTCGGTCACGGCCTCAACATCCACTTCGGGCTGATCAAGCCGGCCGCCGAGATCACCATCGGCATGGTGGCCCCCAAGGGTCCCGGTCACCTGGTGCGCCGTCAGTTCGTCGACGGCAAGGGCGTGCCCGCGCTGATCGCCATCGAGCAGGACCCCAAGGGTGAGGGCCAGGCCCTGGCGCTGTCGTATGCCAAGGGCATCGGCGGTACCCGCGCCGGGGTCATCAAGACCACGTTCAAGGAAGAGACCGAAACCGATCTCTTCGGTGAGCAGGCCGTGCTGTGTGGTGGCACCGAGGAACTGGTCAAGACCGGGTTCGAGGTCATGGTCGAGGCCGGTTACGCCCCGGAGATGGCCTACTTCGAGGTGCTGCACGAGCTGAAGCTGATCGTCGACCTGATGTATGAGGGCGGTATCGCCCGGATGAACTACTCGGTCTCCGATACCGCCGAATTCGGTGGCTACCTGTCGGGTCCGCGGGTGATCGACGCCGGCACCAAGAAGCGGATGCAGGACATCCTCAAAGACATCCAGGACGGTACTTTCGTCAAGCGCCTGGTCGCCAACGTCGAGGGCGGCAACACCGAACTCGAGGGCCTGCGCAAGGCCAATGCCGAGCACCCGATCGAGGTCACCGGTAAGAAGCTGCGCGATCTGATGAGCTGGGTCGACCGGCCGATCACCGAAACCGCCTGAGCGGTTCGCTGAGACAGCGCTGAAAGGGGGCCCTTCCGCGGTTGCGGGAGGGCCCCTTTCCCGTTCACTCGCACCGCTTTGCGTGCTCGATGCGGTTACTTCGCTCGCGAGCCGATTGCGGCCGAGCGTGTACAGAGTCTATGTCCAAAGGTGTGCGCAGGTAGCGGCCGGGCGTGCGCCCGCCCCGCGACCAAACGTGCACAGTTATTGCGACCATGTGTGCGTCAGCTTGCGACCAAGCGTGCACACCAGCGAAGATGGCAGGATGCCGAGCCCTGTTCCGTCCGGTCTCATCGCACGTAAAGCGCAGGTTATGGTCGAGGACGCGCTGGTGGATACTCGGGTTGTCGCGATCAACGGTGCCCGTCAGTCGGGAAAGAGCACACTAACTCGGTTGGTCGCCGAACAACACGAGTCGGCGCGAACTCTTACTCTCGACGACCCTGCGACTCTGCGGGCCGCGCATGACGACCCTGTCAGTTTCGTCGAACACGATGGTCTCCTGGTCATCGATGAGGTGCAGCGAGCCCCGGAACTATTTTTGCCGATCAAGCTCGAGGTAGATACCGATCCGACGCCGCGACGCTTCTTGCTCACCGGTTCGGCACAGGTTCTCGCTTTGAAATCACTTCCCGACGCGCTACCTGGACGGATGGAGACCATCGAGCTCTGGCCCTTTTCGCAGGGCGAGATCAATACCACACCCGACCGGTTCGTGGACGCCGCCTTCGCCCACGGTCCGAGGCTCGTCCATGATTCGACCCTGCGCCGTCGCCACTATCTGGAGCTGGCCGCCACCGGTGGCTACCCGGACGCGGTGCGCCGGACAGACCGCCGCAGGCCTGCCTTCTTCGAAAACTACCTCGATACCTTGATCAAACGCGATATTCAGGAGATCGGGGCAATCGAACGGCCCACCCAACTTCGAAAGCTACTGCAACTCTTGGCGGTTCGCAGTGCGAACCTGCTGGTCCCGGGAACAGTCGCCGGTGAGCTCGAGGTCCATCGGACGACCGTCGCCCGCTACCTCGCACTGTTGGAAACCGTATTCCTCATCAAATCCATCCCGGCGTGGTCGTCGGGTGCCACTTACCGTGCGATCGGAACACCCAAACTCGCCTTTGTCGATTCCGGGATCCTTTGCCATCTACTCGGGCAAGGACCCGCCAGGCTCGCCGAGCCCGGCGGCGCCGCCGGCTCTGTACTCGAGAATTTCGTCCTTATGGAATTGGCTCGCCAGCTCACCTGGAACGACGAACGGGTGACCCTCTGGCATTACCGGACCAAGGACAAGGTCGAGGTGGACGCTGTGCTGGAAGCCGCCGACGGCCGGATCATCGGAATAGAAGTCAAAGCCGCAGCCACCGTCCGGAGCCATGATTTCGCTGGCCTCCGACATCTGCGTGAGCGTCTCGGTGAGCGTTTCATCGCGGGATTCATCCTCTACTCCGGCCGGCATTCGCTGCCGTTCGGCGACCGGCTTCGGGCGCTACCCATCGACGCGCTCTGGCACACCGCGCCGTAGCCGGGTCTGCCGGGTTCAGGTCGTCGGGCTGAGAAGCTCGACCGCTGATTCCCGGTATGCTTTCCGCTTCTCCATTGCTGATGGCATGTGGGACAACTTATTCCAAGGATCTGGGCGGCGCAGGGAAACCGCGCCGCGGCTGCATTGGCAGGTAGTCGCCTAGGTGTACTGACCACGGACCTTGGTAGCGGCGTGTCGGGCTGACAAAGGTGAGGACCTCCGGGCGAAGTGCGAGGTGTCTAGGAATGTATTCGCCGACCAGAGGTCATCGTGGTCCACCGTAATGCGCCGTTGTCCGAGTTGGGCCGGTTGCGGCTTGCTGGTCGTTCGCACTGCCTGGGCACTCTCGTTCCGAGACGGAGCATCACGCCAAGACCCATGTGTACCCGGGCGAACTACAGTTGCGCGGAGGTGCCCGTGACCAACTGATTTCGGCGTCATGAATGCCAAGACTCCGACAATGGTCAGGACGGCAGCTCAGTCTTCGACACTCAGTGCCTGGCGGTAGGTCAGCCGTCCTTGTGTCTGCATCAATGAGCGGCGGTAGATCCGCTCGGCGACGACCACGATTCCGTAGGCGGTCGCCGCCATGACGGCCAGGGACACCAGCGGCTCCCACCACGCGGCCGTGCCTTCGGCGAGGCGGGCGGGCATGGTGACGATGGAGACGATCGGTACGTAGGACGCCACGGTCTGCGCTGTGCCGGATACGAAGATGCCGAGGAACAGCACGATCATGATCAGCATGCTCAGCGGGGTGGAGGTGGACTGCAGATCCTCGTTGCGGGTCGCCAGCGAGCCGGCGACGGCCCACAGGCTGGCCAGAGCGAGGAACCCGACGATGAAGAAGACGATGAACCATCCTGCCGCGCCCGCGATCTGGGTGACGCGCTCGGTACTTCCCATTATCGCCAACCCGGCCAGACCGGCGCCCGCGAACAGGACGAGCTGCCCGAAGGCCATCAGGGTGTTGCCGATGACCTTCCCGATCAGCAACTGCCGCAACGGGATCGCGCTGGCCAGGATCTCGACGATACGGTTCTGCTTCTCCTCGACCACGCTCTGCGCGATGGACATGCCGAACAGCAGTGAGGCGACATAGAACAGGAACGCGAACACGAACGTGATGATCTGCGCGAAAGCCGGGTCGACCGACGACTCGTCGAGCACGTCGTAGGTCACCTGGCCGCCGCGGCCGAGTTCCTCGAGTGAGGTGCCGGCGGCCTCGGCGTTGCGTTGCAGCGCGAGTTGCTGTGCGGCGGTGGTCACGTAGGTGTTGACGTCGTCGTTCACCGACTCCTTGCCGACGAGTCGCCACCCGTCGGGTCCGGCGACGAGGCCGGCGTCGACATCGCCGGCGCGGACCTGCTGCTCGACGGCGGCGAGGTCGGCGACGGTCTGCGTGGTGAAGGTGACGTTGCTGTCGGCCAGTTCGGCGAGACCGCCGGCCGTCTGCGCCACCTGGGTCGCGTCGGGCCCGGTGACCGCGATATCAACTGTTTCGGTGCGCCCGCTCAGGAATCCGCTGACGGCCAGCGATGCGACGATCGCCACGATGGTGATGACCGTCGAGATCAGGAAGTTGCGGTCGCGCAGTTTGACCATGACTTCCCGTTCGGTGACGATCCGCCACACTCCGTGCGGCGCGATATCCGCCGCTGCCTCTGGGTTCGGCCCGTTCATGCCGTCACCTCCCGGAAGATCTCCGCGACCGACGGCCGCACCTCGGCGAATTCCTGCACCGACCCGCGCGCCAGCGCCTCGGTGAGTACCTGGTCGGTGGTCGCGCCGGTCAGCTCGAGCAATACCCCCGATCCGTTGCGATCGACCACGCTGACCCCCGCGAACTCGTTCAACCAGCCGGTGTCCGCGCCGGCCCGCAGCCGATATCGCAGCGCACCGGCCTCGCGCAGTTCCGTCGCCGAGCCCTGCGCCACGACCCGCCCGTTCGCGAGAATCACCAGCCGATCACACAGCCGTTCCACCAGATCCAGCTGGTGCGAGGAGAACAGCACCGGTACACCCTGGCCGGCGTATTCGGCGAGCAGTTCCGCCATCGAGTCGACCGCGACCGGATCCAGCCCGGAGAACGGCTCGTCCAGTACCAATGCCGCCGGCTGTGTGACCACCGCCGCCGCGATCTGCACCCGCTGCTGGTTGCCGAGCGACAGCGATTCCAGCTTGTCCTTCCCCCGGTCCCCGAGCCCGAACCGCTCCAGCAGTTCCGTGGTCCGCCGTTTACCCTCGGCCGCCGAAAGTCCCCGCAGCCGGGCGAGATACACCAACTGATCCCGCACCGGCTGCTTCGGATACAATCCCCGTTCCTCCGGCATGTACCCGAAGGAACGCCGATCGGCGGCCGTGACCGGGCGCCCCTCCCAGCGCACCTCGCCGCCATGGATGGCCAGCACGCCCATGATCATCCGCATGGTGGTGGTCTTACCCGCGCCGTTGCCGCCGACGAATCCGGTGAGCGCGCCCGGCTCCACACCGAACGTCACGTCGTCGACGGCAGTCTTGTCGCCGAACCGGCGCACCAGATGCGAAACTTCGAGCATCGGACCTCCCCACTCGTGGATCGGCCCGACTCTACCTGTCCGCTGTCCCGATTCGCGGTGCCCGCCGCCGCGGTTACGTTCCCGGCAGCGGGCGATCGCTTACCCGGCCTGTTCGTGCACCGCTGCCGAGGGCGGTTCGGGTGCGCGCCGGATCACCAGAGCGCCGACGACGAGCCCGGCCCCTGCCAGCAGAGTGGCGACCAGGAAGGGATCGGCGGTGTGCAGCGCGGGCGCGAAGCCGAGTCCCACACAGACGGCGACGCCGGTGGCGCCACCGAGCTGATCGGCCGCCCGCTGTACGCCCGAGGCGGTTCCGGCATCGTCGTCGGTCACCTCGCTGACTGCGATGTATTGCAGGCCGACGAGTCCGAAGCCCATCCCGGCGGCGATGAGCAGCATCGCCGGAATCAGCCACGGCGCTGCGGCGTCCAGCGCAGCGGTGACCGCGATGACGGCCATCGCGCCGGCAGTGAAACCGAGACCCGCCAGCACACATACCCGCACTCCCCACCTGCCGAGCAGTTGAGGCACGAGCATGGAGAACGCGATCAGCGAGACCGCCAGTGGCAGCATCGTGACCCCGGCAGCCAACGGCCCGAAGCCCAGCTGGTCCTGCAGGTAGAACGTGAACAGCAGGAACGAGGTCGACAGTGCCCCGCTGAGCAGCATCGTGGTGACATTCGCGGTGACCCGGGCGCGATGGGCGAAGAACCCCAGCGGCAGTAGCGGGTTCGGGGAGCGGGCTTCCACGCGCACGAATCCGGCCCCGGCCAGTACCGCGCCCGTCAGCGCCGCCGCCGGAACCCAGGAGCACGTTCCGGGTTCACCGGCCCGGACCACGCCGAAGGTGAACAGCAGCGGGCATGCGATGAGCAGCAGTGCTCCCGGAATGTCGAGCGGTCCGGAGTCGCGGGCGTCGGGCCGGTCTCGTTCCACAAGGACGAGCGCCGCCACCACGACGACCAGGATGAACGGCACCGAGATCAGGAAGATCCACCGCCAGCCCAGGTGTGCGGTAATGATTCCGGACAGGACGAAGCCGAGCACCAGCCCGCAACTCGCCACCGCCGCCCATCCGCTCAAAGCCCGTGACCTGCTTCGCCCTTCGGGAAAGAGCAGAACAATGGTGGCCATCGCGGCCGGTAGAGCAATGGCCTCACCGGCACCCTGCAGGAGACGAGCCAGAACAAGCAGGGCGAACGACGGCGCCAGCCCCGCCAGCAGCGACGCGGCCCCGAACAAGGTGGTGCCCGCCAGCAGCATTCGGCGCCGCCCGAGCAGATCGCCCAACCGCCCACCGAGCATCAGCAGCCCGCCACCGGTGATGGTGTAGCCGATCACCACCCAGGTCAGAACGTGGTCGCCCACCCCGAAATCGGTGCCGATCGAGGGCAACGCGATATTGACCACGGTGACATCGACCGCGATGAAGAACTGCAGCATCGACATCGCACACAGCACCAGCCGTGAGCGCGTGGACGGGCCGTGCCCGCGTGCAGAAAGAATTCTCGAGAACATCACGTCTCCGTTGCTCAGAGAGGAATCCGAGCAGCAGGAAAGTGCCGCTCCGGACTGATCACGAAGCGACTGGACGTCCCAGAAGAGGAGGTCTGTGAATCGAACGTCCCGCCGCTAGCGGGACGTCCTGGTCACTGCCGCGCAGGCGGCGGAAGATGAAGCGCCGGACATAACGCGAACCCTACCAGCAGCGGGTTGCCGCCCCAGCTCTACCGGTGCCCACCGAGACGCTTCTCGTGCATGTGCCGCCACGATCGGGTCCGGTCGCCCGCCGGATGGTCGATGGGCAGTCCGCTTCGGTACCACGGATGCCGTCCTGGTCGGGAGGAACTCCGACACCGGCTGCGGTCGAACCCGATACGTGATCGACGACAACAGTCGCACTGTATGGCTCGTCTACGCCTGGCCTCGCAATCCCAAGGACACCGACTGCTGAAGCGTCGGTAACTGTTTGTGCCGGGGCGGGTTTCGGCAGATCAGTGCGCCGCGGCGCCGCCCAGGACGAGATCGACTGCTGTCGTGAGATCCGCTTCGCGCACGTCCTCGGCGCGCAGGAAAAGGCGGAACCAGATGGCGCCCGCGAGCATGTCCATGATCAACCGGGGGTCGGTGTCTTCGGGTAGTTCGCCGCGATCGATGGCCCGGCGGAAGATCGGGTGTTCGCGCTCGGCGCGGTCGGCGAAGAAGGCTCGGCCTATTGCCGCGAGTGCGGGGCGGTACGGCGCGGCGGCCAGGACGGCGGCGGCGATGGGAGCGGTTGCGGGGCCGGTGAGCAGTGTGTGGATGCTGCGGGTCGTTTCGACGAGGTCGCCGCGGAGGCTGCCGGTATCGGGCACGGTGAAGGCGAGTAGATCCGAGTCGGTGAGAGCGGCGGCGAGTACCTCGTCCTTGGATTTCCACCAGCGGTAGAGCGTGGTTTTGTTGACTTCTGCGCGCGCGGCGACCGCTTCCATGGTCAGACCCTCGTAGCCCTTGTCCGCGAGTAGTTCCAGGGTCGCAGCGAAGATCGCGCCGGCGCGCCGTGGCCGGGCGCCGCCATCGGACACAGCATCCATGCCCCAACGATACAACGCAACGTTGCGTTGTGGTGCGAAGTGGGCTAGTTTGCAACGCAACGTTGCGTAGCAAATGGAGGTTTCATGACTGTTCCCGTTGTTCTGGTGCACGGCATCCGGCTGAGCGGCCGATGCTGGATCGGTGTCGCCGACGAGATGAGGGCCGAACGTCCGGTGACCACTGTCGACCTCCCGGGACACGGCCCGCGCCGTGGCGAACCTTTCACAATGACCGCGGCTGTCGACACCGTGCGCACGGCCGTCGAACAGGCGGGCGGCCGCGCCTTGCTCGTCGGCCATTCGCTGGGCGGTTACGCCGCTATCGCGGCGGCTGCCGAACTCGGCGAACAAGTGGCGGGGTTGGTGGTCGCCGGTTCCACCTGTGTGCCCAGCAGAACCATGACGGTCCCGTTCCGCCTGGCCCACCGGCTCCTCTCGACCCGGCGCGACGGCGGCGAACGGCTCAGCAACCGGGTATTCGAGGCTGTACTCCCGGAGCGGGTCGCCACCGCGATAGCGGAGGGCGGGATAGCCACCGAGGTCGTTCCCGATATGGTCCGCGCCGTCGACGGTTTCGATCCGCTCGCCCGACTCGGCCGGTATCAGGGCCCGGTGTGGCTGATCAACGGCAGCCGCGACCATTTCCGTGCCCACGAGCACCGCTTCGCTGCTGCCACGAACCGGTCCCGGCTGCTCGTGGTGCCTCGAGCCGGCCATTACCTGCCACTCGCCGAACCGCGGCGGTTCGCCCGGCTGATCCGCGATATCGCCGACAGCTGCGATACCGAAACCGGACGCGACCGAGCACGATGAACCGCCTTTATGCGCGGCCGCGCCGGCGATAATCGCCCTTTCACCGGTGACAGCAGCCGAGCGCCGGATTCCGTCCAGCATCCACAGGCATGACGAATCGGGGCGCGCAGCAATCGATACCGGTGCCGGTGACGGTCGAGGTCACCGAGATCTCCGCTGTCGCTCGCCCGTCGTCTTGGCCTTCCTCGTGATGGTCATGGCCGTAGTACTGGCCTTTCTCCAGTGACCTGCGGGTCCATCATGTCGACGCGACGGTGGGGGAGGAGCGGGTTTTTCGGCCGAATCCCGAGTCTGTGCGCGTGGCGATCCGGGTTCAGTCGCCGACCGCCCCCAAGGCGTCCAGGTCCATGATGGCGTGGGCGGTGCGGTGCACGATCGCGCGGCAGATATCGGCCGGCTGGAATTCCGGCATCAGCGCGCCACGGCCGATGGTGATCATCCAGGCGAAATACGGGTAGAGCGCCTGCTGCCGGTAGGCCAGCCAGGCGGATTCGAAGGACAGCGCGGGTCCACCTGCCGCGTGCAGGCCGTCGATGTAGAGCGCGATGAGGTCGGGCTCCCAGGACCGCCGGTCTTCGACCTCCAGGCCGGAGGTGATCGTGTATGCCACATCGAATGCCCAGCTGCCCCGCATCACCAGCTGCCAGTCGGTGAAACCCATACTGCCGTCGGCGCATACGTACGCGTTGCCGATGTGCGGGTCACCGTGCAGCAAGGTCTGCGGGCTCTGTTCGGCGATCTGCAATGCCCGGCCGCAGGCCTCGTAGAGTTCGCCCTGGACGGGCGGCAAGGTTTCGGGCACGAGGTCGGGGGCGCGTTTCAGCCCGACCTCGGCGCGTTTGCGCATTCCGAGCAGCCGGTCGAAATTGCGGAAATGCGCTCCCGGCGTCTTCAGCCAGTCCCGGCTCCGCAGTTCCGGTGATTCCCAGTAGTGGCCGTGCCAGCGCGCCATATTCGCCAGCAGGTCTTCCATCTGTTCCCGGGTGACCGGTTCCAGCGGTGTGCAGAATCGTGCGCCCCGGGTGACGCTCACATCCTCGAGCAGTGTCAGTGACCGGCCGGTCCGCAGGTCGGCGGCCCCGAAATACCCGCGCGGCGCCTCGATATCGAGTTCCGGACGCAGCTGCTGGAAGAATCCGGGCTCGCCGGGAAGCGCGTGCGCAAGATACTGCGTCAGACGCTGGGTGAAGGTGAGGGTGGTTTTGGCGAAGAGATGTTCGGGCAACCCCGCCCGCCGTCCGGTTTCGTTGTAGCGGATCGTGGCCTTCCAGCGGCTGGTCGTACCGCCTTCGGCATCGACGATATCGAACGATTCCACCGCCGCACCGGGGTATCGGTCCGTGAGTACTCGGTCGAGCCATTCCGCGTCGACCTCGTTCTTCTTCATCGGGATCCCGCCGTCCCGGCGACGAAGCATCTTCTCCGCCAGTACATGGCCGCCGAGCTTCAGCACTCCCGACAGCACACTGTCTTCGGGAGTACCGGTCTTCGTCTCACCCATCCGATTGCCTTCCTCGGCTCGTTCCGCCGCGCAACTGCCCGGCGGATCGAAAGTATGGGCTCGCACGCCGGCTTCCGCAGGGTCCGCTCCAGGGGGCGGTGTTCGGTAGATGACCAAGATGACCTGCGGTTTCCTATGAGACCAGTGCCTGTAGCAGTGGGGAATCAGGCGCGATCGGAACCCTGTGCGGCGCGTTCTGTCCCTGGCCACCTACCCGGGCAGAGTTCCGGTCAGGCTCTTGCCGGAGTACTTCGCAGCTACAGCTGCCCGGCTAGCCGCTTTCCTCGCCCGCTAGCCGCTTTCCTCGCCCGTCCGGCGTTACTTCCTCCTGCGCGGCGCTACTGTCGCCTCGGCCGCGCTGCCTCGGTGTGGTCCGGCTACTTCCGTCCGGTCCAGCGCCGTCGCGCCCGCCGTAGCGCGCCGGCATCGGAGTACCCGACCCTCCGGGCGAGCGCAGCTTGCGTGGCATCCGGCCGTGACCGCGTACCCCGTTCGACCACCGCACTGCGCGCCCGGTCGAGTTCCTCTGTCCAGGTGGTCCCTTCGTCGGCGAGGCGCCGCTGCAGACTACGACTGCTCGTGGCCAGATACCGCGCGACCCGCTCGATCGTGACCCGCCCGTCCCCGAGCAGCACCATCAGCGCCTGCTGTACCTGACCGGCCCAGGTGAGTTCCAGCCGCGGCGCCGGCGGTAGCGCGGCCGCGCACCTTGCGAGGATCTGGGCGAGCGCGGGGTCGGCGGTCCGCAGCGGAAGTGTCAGATCCGCTGCCCGGAAGGTGATCTGGTCCGTCGGCGCCCCGAATTCGACCTGCCGTGTCCCGAACATCTCGACGAACGGCTGATGGCGTCGCGGCGCCGCCTGCCGGAACCGGATCCGCACCGGATGCACATCCCGCCCGGTGGCATTGCGTGCCCGGGTCACCACCGCCGCGAGCGCGAACTGGGTGGCGAGTTCCCGTCCCCGTCCGTGCCCGTTCAGCAGCCGCACATCCGCGTTCGCTTCTTCCTCCGAGTCGCCCGATACCGCGAATCCGATATTGGTGGTGATCATGTTCGCGTGCTGTTCCGACCGCGCCAGCCCGTCGGCGAGCGTCGGTGCCGTGCTGAACAGGTAGTCGTGTAAACCGAAGTTGCCCAGCGTGTTCGCTTTTCCGACCCGCAATGCCACCTGGGGGTCGTCCAGTTCGTGCTCCACCAGTTCCCACAGGTTCAGCTGGTAGTTGCTCGACACCATCGTGTCGCCGGTTGCCAGCACCCAGTCCGGTAGTTCCGCCGCTCGCGCGAGCTGCCGCCGGGCCGCCGCGTTCAGGCCGGCGCTGTCCAGGATGAAGTTCGAAAACGCAACATGCTCAACCGTATCCACCTGCGAAACACACCTAATCAGAACGAGTACCTCCCCGGCCCGCGCACGGACCGCTGCCTGCCGACGATATCCCGGCTCGTGCTCTCCGGCTGCGCGACGAATCCCGCCCGTCCCGCCGGATGAACAAGCCTGGCGCGTTCCGCCCCCACCCTGGCGCCCGCGGCACTGTCGGCCGCGCCGCGCCGGTGGCACCATCGGCTGTGCCGGTGCTTCCGGCGCGGAGTGTGGAGAACAAGCGGTGAGGACGAACGATTGACACAGCGCATTCCCGCGCCTCTCCCGGCTCCGGCGGAACTCCATCCTGCGTCGGCGGGTGGTTCGGAGGACCGAGTTGCCCTGCACGCACCCGAATTCGCTGCCGATCCGCACCGCGCCTACCGGGAGATGCGCCGCCACTGGGGTTCGCTGGTGCCCGTGGAACTCGCGCCCGGCGTCCCCGCGACCCTGGTCGTCGGGTACAGCACCGCGCTGCGCATCCTCAACGACCCGGACCGTTTCCCCGCCGACCCCCGCACCTGGCAGCGCAACGTGCCCGCCGACTGCCCCGTACTCCCGATCATGGAGTGGCGTCCCACCGCGAGCCGCAACACCGGCGCGGATTTCCATCGCTACCGGGAAGCCATCACCACCAGTATCGCCAATGTGGACCTGCGCACCCTGCACACCACGGTCGAACAGGTCGCCATCCCGCTGATCAACGATTTCTGTGAATCCGGTAGCGCCGACCTCATCACCCAGTACGTCTTCCCGCTCACCTTCGCCATCGTCAACACCCTGCTGGGCTGCCCCGCCGAGATCGGTCAGCGGGTGGCCGCCGGGATGGCCGCGCTCGTCGAAGGTGTCGAGGCCGAGAACGGCAACCAGATGATCAGCGCCGCGATGCTGGAACTCGTCGATCTCAAACGCACCGAACCCGGTAACGACATCACCTCCGAATTGCTGCGCCATCCCGCCGAACTGAACCAGGAGGAAATGGTTCACCAGGTCGCCGGTCACTACGGCGCCGGTATCGAGTTCCAGCAGAACCTGATCGCCAACACCCTGTTGTTCATCCTCACCGACGACCGTGTCGGCAGCGGCGTGCTCGGCGGCAGCCTGTCCACCCTCGATGCTCTCGACGAGGTCCTGTTCAACGACCCGCCCCTGGCGAATTTCCTCATCACCTACCCCCGCCACCCCGTCCTCGTCGACGACGCCTGGCTCCCCGCCGACGAACCGGTCCTGATCAGCATGGCCGCCTGCAACAACGACCCGGCCGTCCGCTCCGACGACCACGTCGGCAATCGCTCCCACCTCGCCTGGGGTATCGGCCGCCACGCCTGCCCCGCCCAGTCGCTGTCGTATCTGATCGCCCAGAACGCCATCGACCAGCTCCTCGATGCCCTCCCGGAAATGGAGCCCGCCCTGCCCGGCGGGCAACCCACCTGGCGACCGGGCCCCTTCCATCGCGCCCTGGCCGAGCTGCCCGTCCGCTTCACCCCCTCCGCCAGGTTGAATCTGTAGTTCACCAGCTGCCGCTCGCCGAACCGAGCGGGTCGGCCGGCTGTTCCGCGTTATCGCCGATCCGGCGGCTAGCTCCGGATCGTGCCGAACAGTGCGGCCGCGGCCTGCTCGGCGAGGTCGGCCGCATGGTCGGGGATCTGCTGCCCGGTGCTCAGATATCGCTTGACCATGGCGTAGGGCAGGTCGACCACCGCGAGCAGTACTCGGTCTGCCGCGTCGGGAGTGGAATCGCCGACGGTCGCGACGAGGGCGGCCAGCGCGTCGCGCAGTGCGGCGTCGGCCCGTGCGGTCTCCGCGCGGGCCTGCTCACTCCAGTTCTGTTCGTCGAGTTCCTTCGCTCCGGCGAGCAGTACGCCCGCTTCGCGAGGATTGTGCCGGGCCCAGTCGAGGCTGGTACGGGCACTGCGGCGGATCGCTTCTTGCGGTTCGCCGAGGGTTAGCACGGCGAGCAGCTCATTGTGGAATCGCTGTAGCGCGCGCAGCCACAGCGCGGCCAGTAACGCGGGCCGATCCGGGAAGCGGTGATAGACCGACCCGTTCGGTGCCCCGGCGATTCGGGCGACTCCCGACATGGTGACAGCGGCCGGCCCGCCGCGAGCGAGGAGTTCGGCGGCGGCGTCCAGGAGCCGATCGGCATCGTGCCTCGGTGACCTTCCCATGTATTGGAGGATATGCTCTAATTTCTTATTAGAGGAAAATCTCTAATATTGGCCCTGGGATCGACCGCCGGCACCGCACTACGTGGCCGACCTTCCTTGCGGGCCCGCAGCAGAGCGTCGGCGCATGCCGCGCCGACCCGACACAAGGAGCCGGATCATGGCCGTTGTCAACAGTCACCTACGTCACCTGCCCGCACCCGCGAGTGAGGTCGGCGCGCTGATGGACACCCTCGCCGGTGCGGACGACGCGCTCTGGCCCGCACATCGCTGGCCGGCCATGCGTTTCGACCGACCGCTCGGCGTAGGCGCCGTGGGCGGGCACGGTCCGATCCGGTACACGGTGGAGCACTATGTGCCCGGTCGCTGGGTCCGCTTCCGCTTCACCGGCCCCCCCGGCTTCGACGGTTTCCACGAATTCACCGTCCACCCCACTGCCGGCGGCGCCGATCTGGTTCACCTGCTCGCCATGAACGTTCGCGGCCGGGCCCGGCTCACCTGGCCGCTGGCCTTCCGGTGGATGCACGACGCATGCCTGGAGGGTTGCCTCGACCGCGCGGAACACGCCCTTACCGGCTCCGTCGCCGTCCCTGCCCGGTGGGCCGGCCGTGTCCGCGTGCTGCGCGCGATCGCGGAACGCGTTCTCGGCCGGCGGCACACCCGCGATGGACACGAATCGGTTTCGGCCGCACCCCCGGCACCTGCACGTATGTCATCCTTGGGAGTCGACATGCACTGAGCAACACCTGACAGGCAAACCGGCCGCAGCGTTCGCCAGGAGGCGTGATGACTACAGGTGGTTTCGACCCGATGTACGGCCAGGCCGACCCCCGGTACGGCCAGGCGACGGGAATCAAACCGGGCGGACTCGGTAAACGTGCGGGCGCCCGATTCATCGATTGGATCATCGCCGGCATCATCGGCGCAGTCTTCTTCTGGCTGCTGGGCGTGGTCGCGGACCTGCCCGACTGGGTGTCCGTCCTCCCGGGCGCGGCCTTCGGCTGGCTCTACTTCATCGCCTTCGAAGTCTCCTCGGGCTCGACGCCCGGGAAGAAGCTGCTCGGGTTGCACGTCAACGGGTCGGACGGTGCTCCCAAACCCAGCCTCAAGGACTCGGCGGTCCGCAACCTCTACATGCTGCTGAACCTGATCCCGTGGATCGGCGGCCTGCTCTGGTTCGTTGCCGCGCTCGCCATCGCCTTCACGATCAGCTCCAGCCCGACGAAACAGGGCTGGCACGATCGCGTAGCCGGCGGCACCCAGGTCATCGACGAATAATTCCGGCTGGGTCCTTCGCGTAACCGGCGGCTCGGCGTCTGGTCGACTGAAACCACACCGGCCGAATGGATCCGGTATTGCGGCAGCTCAGCGGTCATTATCGGCCCAGTACCGGAGCAGCTCCGGTCCGAGCTGTTCGGCGGCCTGCATGGGCAGGGAATGCGTTGTCTCGGGCCAGACGGTGACCGGGCTCTTACCCAGAGCCCGGGCGCGGTCGGCCGCCGCCCGACCGCCGGCCAAGGATTTATCCGCGGCGATGTCGATCCGGACGGGCATCGCCATCGACCTCCACTCCGCGTCGGTGAAGGTCCGCGGCACCAGGGTGGACGCCTTGTAGTGTCTGGCCCCCTCGTCGACCATCACCGAGAGAGGGGTCCGCTCACGCACTTCTTCGATCGAGACTCCGCCGATCTGTGCCAGCGCGTAGTCCTTCCACGGCTGCGGCACCGGCAGTGCCAGCAGGGCCGACCACAGGTACATCGACACCGGGAGTCCCGAAAGCACCACCACCGGTTCGAGCAGCGTCGAGGATGCGACCCGCTCGGGGTGGGCGAGCGCATGGGCGGCGGCGGTGGCACCGCCGAAAGAGTGCCCCACGATGTGGGCGCGCGTGAGTCCGAGGCCCGCGAGTGCCTGCTCTACCCAGACTGCCCGATCGTCGAACGAGGTGAACGGCACCGATTGCGTCGACAGTCCGGAATCACCCACCGCGTCCATCGCATAGAGGGTGCGTTCGCCGATCCAGTGGGGCAGGTTCTCGGCCCACATCGGTACGCCCGAACGGATCCCGGGCAGGAAGACGACCGGTGAGGCATCCTCGCGTCCTTCGGCGGTCCACTCGTATACCCGGACGGTGCCGTAATCCGTGGCGATATCGTGGGTACTCGTCGGCGCGGGCAGCGTCGCCATCGCCGCGTCGTACGCGGCGCGATAGGACTCGAACCCTTCCCGGCTGCGCCAGTGCCCCACTGTCGGTTCCGGCGCAACAACCGAGGCGACTTCATCGGCGACCAACCATGCGACCGCCGCCGCGGCCAGGACTTTGAGGACGTTTCGGTTCGGCTTCGCACCCATATCCGCTCCAGGGAAATACAGTCGTATTGATCGATTGCCCCCAGCGTACTCCTGGATCAATACGGTCGTATTTTCCGCCGCTAGTATGGCGGGATGAGCAGCACGAACCCCGACGACCGCCGTACCGTGATCATCCAGGCGGTATGGCAGGTGATCGCGGAGCACGGCATGGGCGCGGTATCCATGCGCAACGTGGCCGCGGCCGCCGGAGTGTCGGTGGGTCGAATCCAATACTGGTTCACGAGCAAGGACGAACTCCTTCGCGCCGGCCTCGAAACCATGGTGTCGGGCGCCGTACAACTCCACGACACCGCCACCGAGCACGCCGACGACCGCGAAACACTGTGGCAGCTGATCGGGCAAGCCATTCCCCGCGCGGAGTCGTCCAGCGTCGGAGTCTCGGTGTTCCACCAATACATCGCCGCCGCCATCAATCACCCGGCCCTGGCCCGCATACTCGCCGAGGCGAAGGACGGTGCCGAACGCGAGGCCGCCCGATTACTCACCGGAATCGCACCCGATCTCGCGGACCCCCACCTCGCGGCAAGGTCCCTGATGGCCACCGCGGACGGCCTCACCATGCGAGTCCTCATCGGCAGTCTGTCGGCAACGGAAGCCGAACGCGCACTGAGGGACACGATGGAACGGTTCACAGGCTGACACCGCTACGGAAATCAGGCGACTACTGGTCGGCCGGCTCGCACATCTGCGGGCTCTGCCGGACCGGTGGAGGGTTCCATCGCGGGTTTCGCGGCCCGTAGAGGCGCAGTATGAGCCGGAAATGGCCTGGTGGGCATGGTAGCCAGTTGGCGCCCGGCCCAGTGGGCCGCTGCGTTTGCAGGTGGATGGTGAGGGAGCCATCGGCGCCGGCGTGGAGTCCGGGTGTGCGATCGGTGATCGCGTAGCGGTCGATCGCGTTGTCGTAGAGCAGGCCTTTCGCGTGGTATACGGTCAGCGACCAGAACTGGTCGACCGGCGGACGGTTCCCGTGCTCGAATCGGACGGTGTAGCAGCGGGTTCCGGTCAGTGGCTCGCCGTTGTCGTCGCGTTCGCATACCGGGTAGAGCGCTTCTTCGGCGGGATTGATGTAGATCTGCGAATAGGCCACCGCGGCGCGCAGCAGGTGGTCGCCACCGAAGTCGGTGCCGCGATCGTTGATCGACCACCCGTTCACTGTGCGGCCGAGTGCGGCGACGTGTTGTTCGATCGCCCGGAGCCCTTCCGTGAGACCCAGATCGGCCGAACGCCGTAGCGTCGGATCGTCCAGGGCGATACGCACGGCGCCGAATGCGTCGGTGACCCATTCGGGCACTTCGGCCGGCTCCGTATCGGTGAGTACCGCGCTCAACGAGTCCAGAAAGGCGGCGGTGTCCTGGGTTTCGGCCTGCCGTTCTCGCTCGACGAGGGTGCGTGGTGGTGCGGTTGCCGGCGTGCCCGGTCCGGCGAGTTCGATGCGATCCTGCAATTCCTGGACTGTTCGGAGGTCGTCACCGCGGCTGGGGTCGACGAGTATCCGGATCGCCACCATGACGAATCGTGACCGGCACGCGATCGTAGTCGCGCAATCCGCCTCGGCCACCGGCGAACTCCTGTGGTGAACGATGATCTCCGGCATCTGCGGGCCGTGCGTGCGTTGCCCGAGAACCGCCGCGGTGGAGGAATCGGCCTCACCGATCTGGATGCTGTAGTACCGGTCCCCGAAATCGGGGAACCGGAGCCGGAAGACGCCGCAGGTGAGGTCCAGGAATGCCAGCGAGTAAAGCGTGTCCACATTAGGGGCGACACCGCTCGTGAGTGTCGGATCGGACAGCCTCCGCTGATGGCCGAGGCGGTTCACCGCCGCGCCCGCCGAGGTTTCCGGCCGCGGGGCGTCCGGGGTGAGCGGCAGCGTGAAGCGGAATCGCAGGCGCTGGGCGAAGACGTAGGGGAAGCCCCAGATGTGCAGATCCGCGGCTCGGCGCGTGATGTCGTCCGGATCGACGTGCTGTTTCCGGCTGGTCATAGGCCACCAATCCTAGTGAACTGACTTCAATTAGACTATTTCGTGAGCAGTGGGCCGAACCTTCGGTCGTACTGGGTCGGTGAGAGGAGACGCCCGTGGTGGCCGATACGGAAATCGAAGTCCGGCGGCGATTTCCCATGCGGGTCTACGGTCGTGGCGCCGAGCCGGATGCCCGGTTCAGCCTGGCGAACGAGCGTACCTATCTGGCCTGGATACGCACATCGGTGGCATTGATGGCGGCCGGGGTGGCACTGCAGGTCTTCGGTATCGGTGGCCATTCGGTCCCAAGTGTGCTGGCCTCGGCCTTGTTGATCGTCTGCTCGATCGTGCTGCCGATTGCCGCGTGGGTGAGCTGGGCCCGGGTCGAGCGGAGCTTGCGTGAGGACGCCCCGTTGCCGGCGCCGAGCATGGCCGCACCGCTGGCTGTGGTTCTCGCTTTCGCGAGCGGCCTGGCGTTGGCGGCGATCCTGCTGTGATGACGTGGCGTCGTCCGCGCTGGCCGCAGGGGATGGTCACGCTCGCCGACGGAGGGCTGCAACTGGAACGCACCGCCCTGGCGTGGCGGCGCACCGGATGTTCGCTGGTGATCTTCGAATTGGCGGCCGCCCGGATCGTGGCCGAATGGGGCCAAGGGTTCATCGCAGTCCTGTTCCTGGCGGCCACCGCCCCGACACTGGTGGTCATGCTGAGCGGTTCGTCGCGACCCGCGTCTGCCGGTCACCCGTTGGCCGAGGGCGAGCACGGAGTGGTGTATTCGACCTCGTCGATCGGTCTGCGCGGGCTGGTGCTGGCACTGCTCGTAGCACTATTCGGGACTCTCTGTGTGCTGGTGCTGTGGAGTGATGCGGCCGAGGTGCGGCCGTCCGGCTGAACCCGGCCGGCGGCCGCTCCTGGCCTCGCGTCAGCCCTGGAAGAGCTGCTGCCATTCCGTCGAGGAGCGGTCCACATACTCCGAGGTCAACTTCGCGGCGTCGGGTATCCGAACGTCGTGTGCGTCGGCGGTGGCGCCGGGGATACCGGGCAGCGCGGTGGCCACGCCGATCGCCTGCGCGGCCTGCGCTTCCGGCCCGACCATGAAATCGGCGAGGACCTGGGCCGCGTTCGGATGTGGCGCGGTGGCGGTGATATGCCCATAGAACGGCACACCCCACGATGGCCGCGGCAGTACCCAGTCCACCGGCGCACCCTTGGCTTTCTCCTGAACCAGCGGCTGCACCGTGGGCGAGGCGACCACCTCACCGGAGGTCAGTGCCTGCGCAACCCCCAAGGCGCTGGGATAGATTCGTGGTTGCAGTGCCGCGAGCCGGTCGACGAAATCGTCGCCGAAGTTCTCCCGGTAGTAGTCGTAGAGATCGATGTAGGAGGCGATCCCCGCCGGATTCACCACGCCGATCTTGCCGGCGTACTTCGGATCCAGCATGTCGCGGGGATCGGCGAATCCGCCGGGGACCGCGTCGGTATTCCAGCCCATGCTGAAAGTGGCGGCGACATCCAGGAAGAACCTGTCGTTCTTCACGCTGCGGTCGGGTCGGTATTCCGGTCGTTCCCGGTTCGGTCCACGCAACGCCTGCGAGTAGCTGCCGGATTCGGCGGCGGTCGCGATCCACGAGGCATCGGTGACGACGTGTACGTCCGCGGTTCCGCGACCGGTCCGGTTCTCGGTTTCCACGCGCGGGATCAGATCGGCATCCGTGCCGCGCACGAATTCCAGCGTGATATCCGGATACTTCTCGTTCCACGCCTTCTTCAGGCTTTCCAGGATCGCCGGGTTCTGGCTCGAATACAGCAGCACCGAGCCCTCCTCCCGCGCCGCGGCCACCACATCGTCCCAGCTGCCCTCGACCGAAGAGGTCGTCCCGCCGCCACCGCATCCGGCCGCGACCAGCACGGCGCCGATGACCACCGCAAGCCTTCGTCTGAATTTCGCCACCGCAATCTCACTCTCTGGAGTCGAACTGACATCAGTTCAGCAGATATGGCAGAGTGGTGTCAATCACGTTCCGGTGCCCATGGGGCGCACGGTGGTGATCGACAGCGAGGAGGGCCGAGCCGATGCACAGCGGTCGCGACGAGAACGAGCCGCCAACTGGTCTGCGGACCTATGAGCCCGGTTCGGCAGATCAACTGACCGCCTCACCGCGGCCCGATATCGTTCCGAACGATTCCGGTGCCCGGGAGCTGCTGGCGCGCATGCTGACCTTGCAAGCGGTTGTCTACGGATTACCGAGCGTCTACCAGTACGCAAGCATGTGTGCACAATGCGCACCCAGCGCCGGGGACCTGTGGAGTTTGAACGAGTTCGCCCACAGCCGAGAGCCGGCCGGTCCGGACTATCAAGCGTTCCGCGTGCCCAACGTCGACACCCTGTATTCCAACGCCTGGCTTGATCTCACCCATGCCCCCGCGCTGCTCGAACTCCCCGACTTCGGCACCCGCTACTACACCCTGAACTTCCTCGATGCCTACAGCAACGCGAGCAACATCAGCGCCCGCACCTACCCCGGCCGTCACCGCTTCCTGATAGCCACGACCGACTGGACAGGCCCGATACCACCGGACTGCACTCTGTTCCGCGTGGCCACTCCGCTCATGTGGATCCTGTTGCGTATCCAAGTGTTCGGGCCCGACGACCTGGCAAACGTGCACCGGCTCCAGGACGCCGTGCACATCCACCACGACGACGACCGCCACAGATCCTGGCCTGTCCTGGAGCAGGCCCAGGTGGAGACCTCACCCGAAGCCTTCTTCAGCGCCCTGGACACCTCACTGCGGATCAACGGCACTCCCATCCGCGACGCGGCACATGTGCGGCAGTTCCGAGTGCTCGGCATCTGCGCCGCCGACCGAAACCCCGGCGACCTGGACGAATCGACTCGCGAGGGTATGCGAACGGGCTTTCACGACGCGCTGGCATTGCTGGCGCAGTCGCGGTCACTTCTCGGCGAATCGGTCGGCACCGGCTGGACTCGAGTCCTGGACAAAGGCGCCCACGGCGACAACTTCCTGGCCCGCGCCGTAATGAACTTCGTCGGGCTCGCGGCGAATGTCGTCGAGGAAAACTGTTCCTACAACACCTATGTCGACGCCACCGGCGAACCGCTCACCGGAGCCGGCGACCGTGTCTACCGCATCGATCTCGCCGACCCACCGCCCGCCGAGGCCTTCTGGAGCGTCACTCTCTACGAGGCCGAGACCGGCCGGCTTTACGACGCACCGGGCGGCCGGTACTCGGTCGGAAGTGGCGCCGGCTCCGACCACCCGGTCCCATCCGACGGTCCGGCAGTGATCACTGTGAGTACCGCACCGACGACGGACGAGAGCGCCTGGTTGCCGTGCCCGCCATACCGGTTCTTCCTGGTCTTGCGGATGTACCAGCCGAAAGCCGCCGCCACGACCGGGCGGTGGAGGCCGCCGCCGGTACTGCGAACCAGCCTGCTAGGTGATCGACGATAGGTTCGCTGGGTTCGGCTAGGTCATACTTCCGTCATCCTGCAGCACTGATCGGTGCAGCGATTGTCACTTGAAAGCACTGAACCGTTCTATGAAGAGCAGGTCAGCTGGGGTAGGCCGATGACGAGGAAGGTGACTGTATGGCCGAACATAAGGTAACGGTGACTATCGAAGAAGTGGACTTGGCGAAGACGCGTCAGCTGGGTGAAGCGCGCTTGTCCGCCGTCGTCGACGCGGCCCTTTCCGTGCATGTGGATCGACAGGCGCGACGAGACTCCCTTCGCAATCTGCTCGACAACTGGGAGCGTTCCGTCGGACCGGTCGGGGATTCCGACGCCAGTGACGCGACTGCCGCCTTCGACGAGCTCGAGGATTTCGGGTTCGGGCGAGAGATCAGTTGATGCTACCGATAGTGCTCGATTCACCGATCTCTCCGCAGCGGGTCAGCTAAGACGCCGAAACAGGACCAGTCATTTCTCGCGGAGAGGCACCGCCGCGGCAATGAGGTCCTGGGGCCGTCCGTTGTCTGCGCCGAGGTCGACCGTGGCGGTGGCCGTACTCGGCGGGTTGGAACGCTGGTGACTCATTCGCCGCGCGATAAAGCAGCGCATCAACCAGTGCTGATGGTGCCGACCGTTTTCTAACTCGCATTCCAGATCGGCGTGACCCTCAACAGCGCGAAGGTTGATAGCCGATATCTGACCGATGCGCATGTGGTCGCGGTATGCGTTGAGTACAGCGGTGGCCTGGTCGGATCCTGACGACATCGTGTCTCGCGGCTACGGTCCAGCTGAGCGGATCATCACCCGCAGTCCGGACAGACCCGCCGATGCCCAAGAACCGAGACCCGGCTCAGCTACCGGCCGAAACTGCCCGGAGGAACCCCGCCCATTCGGTCGGGCCGAAAACAAGTGCGGGACCAGTGGGGTTTTTCGAATCACGAACACCTACACCATCGGCGAGTTGCGCAACCTCGACGCACTCGCCACCGGCCTGGCTGTAGCTGCTCTTCACCCAGTGCGCGCCGGATAGGTCAGTGTGCACCTTCATGCTCCCTTGCCATACTCCTGAACCACTGCCGACTGTCGACCTCGCCGAGGGCTCTGTTCTTGATCCGATCGTACGTGTCGAGGAAGCTTGCGACGTCGCGGGCATTTTCGATGTACATGTTGCCGACCACACCCTCCAGGAAGACCACAGGGGGCTCCAGCGGCTCCCCAGGAGCCGACTCGCCGAATTGGAGCACCACAAATGGCGGCATGGAAACGCCACCGGGGAAGCCCGCTGAGGCGGGAAGAACGCGAACCCCCACATTCTCCCTGGTGGACATGTCGGCGAGGTGTCGCAGCTGCGCAGCCATACCTTTACGGCCGCCTGCGACCCTTCGGGCCGCGGACTCGCCGACTACAACGTCCAGCGTCAGCGGTTGCGTCCGTCTTGTAACCGCCTTCTGGCGTTGCATCTTGAGCTGCACACGCAAGCTGTGTTCATCGGCGGTCCAGTCGGGCCACCGTTCCTGTCCCAGTGCGCGTTCGTAAGCTTCCGTCTGAAGTAGGCCAGGCACCAAGTCCGGTTGATACGAGATCATCTTGGACGCCGCTGCCTCCAAGCCAACGTAGACATCGAAGTCCTTCGGAATCAGTTCTCCGTACTGGTGCCACCAGTTCTTCACATTCGCTTGCTTCGCAAGGCCTACCAGGGCTGATGTGAGATCTTCCGGCACGCCATATAGATCACAGGCGGCCTGTATGTCCCGGGTCTTGATCCGTGAGTTCTCTCCCTTTTCGAGCCGGCCGAGGCTTGTCGCCCCCATTTCCAGCAACTGGGCGGCTTTGGCTTGGGTGTAGCCGGCTCGTGTCCGCCACTCCAGCAAGTGCCTGCCGAGTTGACGTCGGGGGAGTGTCGATCCAGCACCGCTGGGCTCGTCGGGCATTCGATCCTCCGTTTCGGGGGTAATGGATTCACCGATCCGGTGCACGCCTCTTGCCTGGCACGGGTCTTGCGCAGGAGATTCGGGGGACTCTGTCCGGAGGCTCCGATTCGGTGGGACATCGAGCTCTGTGAAGTGTGTCATAGAAGCGCGCCGGGCCCGGCAGGTTCGGAACATTCAGTGCCCGAGCGCATCTCCCTGTCCTTGCGAGGGGCTGCTGCACGGATAGGTGACATCGATCTGGTTCGCCGACAGGCGAACCTGGAAGGATGTCATCGTGCCCAAGCCCTATCCCCAGGAGTTCCGCGACGATGTGGTCCGGGTCGCCCGTAACCGTGAGGACGGAGTGACACTGGACCAGATCGCGGCCGATTTCGGGGTGCATCCGGTGACGTTGTCGAAATGGATGCGTCAAGCCGACGTCGATGACGGGACGAAGCCGGGGACCAGCAGCGGCGAGTCCGCTGAGCTGCGGGAATTGCGGCGCCGCAACCGCCTGCTCGAGCAGGAGAACGAAGTGTTGCGTCGTGCGGCAGCGTATCTGTCGCAGGCTCATCTTCCGGGAAAAGGCTCTACCCGCTCGTGAGCGAGCTCGCCGCCGACGGGATTCCCGTCGCGGTGACGTGCCGGGTTCTGCAGCTTGCTCGACAGCCCTATTACCGCTGGTTGAACCGTCCGGTCACCGACGCTGAGCTCGTCGAGGCGTATCGGGCGAATGCGTTGTTCGATGCCCACCACGATGACCCGGAGTTCGGGTATCGGTTCCTCGCTGATGAGGCCGGTGTCGCGGGTGAGTCGATGGCGGAGCGCACCGCCTGGCGGATCTGCTCACAGAATCGTTGGTGGAGCAGGTTCGGCAAACGCCGCCGCGGGAAATCCGGCCGCCCCGGTCCGCCGGTTCATGATGATCTGGTTCGTCGGGTGTTCACCGCGGAGGATCGGAATCGGTTGTGGCTGGCCGATATCAGCGAACACAGGACCGGTGAAGGCAAACTCTATATTTGCGCGGTCAAGGATGTGTTCTCCAACCGGATCGTGGGCTATTCGATCGACTCGAGGATGAAGTCCCGGCTCGCGGTCACCGCGTTGAACAATGCTGTTGCCCGCCGCGGTGAGGTCGCCGGCTGCATAGTCCACACCGACCGCGGGTCGCAATTTCGTTCCAGGCGTTTCGTTCACACCCTGAACCGGCACCGCATGGCCGGATCGATGGGCCGGGTCGGCGCGGCCGGTGACAACGCCGCGATGGAGAGCTTCTTCAGCCTCCTGCAACGCAACGTGCTGGACCGGCAGCGGTGGGACACCCGCGAACAACTGCGGATCGCGATCGTGACCTGGATCGAACGGACCTACCACCGCCGACGGAGGCAAACCCGGCTCGGCCGGTTGACCCCGATCGAGTACGAGACGATCATGACCCCAGCAGTAGCCGGTCAGGCTGCATAACCACTGTCACCTGATCGTGCAGCAGCCCC
>NZ_JARWOV010000243.1 GCF_029868855.1 Nocardia carnea
GTATCGGAGAGCCGGATCAGCAGGGCGCGCAGCAGCGGCGGATCGCCGATATCGAACAGTTCCCCGCCCGCGGCCTGCTCAAGCGCCAGCGCGCGCCCGGCGGCGGACCGCCCGGGGCGCCGCTGCAACACCCCCCCCCCCCCCCCGCCCCCCACCCGCCCCACCCCGCCCCCGCGGGTGCGCTTTGCCCGCTGCGGCGGCCCCCCCGCCGCCCATACGCGTCCCGGCCCGCGCGGCCCGCCCGCCAGGCCGGCGACGATATCGACCTCGGTCAACCGCCAGGGGGGCCCGGGTCTCGAGGTCCGCGACACCACTGCGCGAACATACCGGCGCCCACCACAGGCCGCGTCGGGCCGGCCACCACACAGTGCAGGAGGAACAGGGCGGGCGGTGTTCTTGCCTATCGGCGACGCCGGACCGGCAGCCGGCAGCCGCGACCTCGGCCCGGACCGGGGGCTTCGGGCATTCCGCATCTCCCATCCGGCGCCGAGCCGGGCTCGCGTGGCCCGCCGAGCCGACCGGGCGTGCGGCTCGGAGCCCGCCGAGCGGGCTGTGCACAATGGACGCGTGGCCGCAGTCGATCTTTCCGCACTGGATCCGGAGCAGGCCGCCGCTGTCCGCGCACCGCGGGGACCGGTCTGTGTACTCGCCGGGGCCGGGACGGGTAAGACGCGCACCATCACCTATCGCATCGCACACCTGGTAGCGGCCGGGCAGGTGCGCGCCGACCAGGTGCTGGCGGTCACCTTCACCGCGCGCGCCGCGGGCGAACTCCGTGGGCGGTTGCGCGGTTTGGGCCTGGGTGCGGCGGCGAATACGGTCCAAGCCCGCACTTTTCACGCGGCGGCGCTGCGTCAACTGCGTTATTTCTGGCCACAGGTGGTGGGCGAGGTCCCGTGGCGTCTGCTCGACCGCAAGTTCCCGGTGGTGGCCCAGGCGGCGAACCGGGTGGGAGTCGCATCGGGCACCGACAGTGTCAAGGATCTGCTGAGCGAGATCGAATGGGCGAAATCCGCGCTGGTGGCGCCCGAGGACTACGCGGCCGCGGCCGCATCCCGGCAGCGCGATATTCCCTTCCCGGCGGCCCGTATCGGTGAGGTCTACGCGGCCTACGAAACGTTGAAGACGACACCCGAGGGCATGCTGCTCGATTTCGACGATCTACTGCTGCACACCGCCGCCGCGCTCGAAGACTATCCGGCGGTCGCCGATGTGTTCCGGGAACGCTACCGCTGTTTCGTCGTCGACGAATACCAGGACGTCACTCCCCTGCAGCAGCGTGTACTGGATGCCTGGCTGGGCGACCGGGACGATCTCACCGTGGTCGGCGACGCCAACCAGACGATCTATTCGTTCACCGGCGCCAGCCCCGCCTATCTGCTGGACTTCTCCCGCCGGTACCCGGACGCGACGGTGGTCCGGCTGGAACGCGACTACCGCTCCACACCCCAGGTGGTCGATCTGGCCAACCGGGTGATCGGGATGGCGAAGGGGCGGATAGCCGGAACCCGGCTGCAATTGATCGGCCAGCGCGACGACGGGCCGGAGCCCGAGTTCGCCGAATACGCCGACCTGCGCGAAGAGGCCGACGCGGTGGCACACCGGATCACTGATCTACTGGCCGGTGGTACCCCGGCCGCGGAGATCGCCGTGCTGTATCGGATCAACGCCCAGTCCGAGGCCTACGAACAGGCCCTGACCGAACAGGGCATCGCCTACCAGGTTCGCGGCGGCGAAGGTTTCTTCCAGCGGCCGGAGGTCCGCCAAGCGGTCGAGGAGCTACGCAAGACCGCGGCGCGCGACGATCTGCCCGCCGCATCGCGTACCGGCGAGAATCTGGTCACCCTGGTCCGGGCGGCACTGGCCCCGATCGGGCTCACCGCCGCGGCACCGGCCGGCGCTCAGGCGCGGCAACGCTGGGAGTCGCTGGTGGCGCTGGTACGGCTCACCGAAGAACTCACCGAACAGCAGCCCGAGCTGGATCCGGCCGGGTTGTTACGCGAACTCGCCGCACGCGCCGAGGCGCGCCAGCCACCGACGGTGCAGGGCGTGACCCTGGCCTCCCTGCATGCGGCCAAGGGACTGGAATGGGATGCGGTATTCCTGGTCGGCCTCACCGACGGCACACTGCCGATCAGTTATGTCCTCAACGGCGACGGCTCGGTCGCCGATCCCGCCGCGCTCGAGGAAGAACGCCGGCTGCTCTACGTCGGGGTGACCCGGGCGCGGAGTCATCTGCGCTTGTCCTGGGCATTGTCGCGGGGTGACGGGGATCGCCGCAATCGCCGGCGCTCCCGGTTCCTCACCGGCCTCGTCCCCGAGGAATCCCCGGCGTCCCGCATCGCCGCACCCCCGCGGCCCGGCACGGAAACCGCCCGCCCGGTCTGCCGGGTCTGCGGGCGGGCCCTGCTCGATTCGGAGACCGTGCTGCTGCGCCGATGCAAAGGATGTGTGGGCGAACCGGATCTGGAATTGCTGGGGGCACTACAGGATTGGCGCCGGGAGAAGGCGGCGGAACTCGCGGTGGACCCGCGCGGGATCCTCGGAGTGAACACGCTCACCGCGATTGCCGAGCAGCTGCCCGAGGACGAGGCGGGACTGGCCGCGCTCGGGGTCGGTGCGGCGAAGGTGCGCCGGTACGGCGCCGAAGTTCTGGCGATCATCAGGTCGCGACGGCGGTCCCTGTCGAAGCCGTAGCGCAGTAGAGCGCAAAACCGCAGGTAGAAAATAGGTTGTCGAGCCCGGTGAGATTGCCTTAAGGTGGGAATCGCGCTCGGGAGGGTACATCCACGCGCATCATTGGAATTTCGGATCACGAGTACAGGAGGGAGGCAGACAGATGAACGGCATGACGAATTACGGCATCGTCCCCGTAATCCCGAATACGCGGTTGTCGGCTGCTTCCCGGGGGGTCCTCGCTCTGCAGGGGACCGGCCCGTCCTGCATCGATCGTTTCGGTGCGCAGCCGCGCGTGCGCTATTCGCATCAGCCGAACTTTGTCGAACTGCAGGACCAGTCCGTCGCGATCTGGCACCCGGCAGCTGCATTCGCAGCCGCCGGCTCGCTCGCTATCGATACCGCCGCAGCACCCGCGGTGGCCGATAAGGGAGCGGAAAGCCTCCGCAAAGGACACCACGCGACCGTGAACAGGCGGCCCCACCGCCGACCAGGTCCGGGGTAACACCCCGAACCTCCTGGCCACGGGTCGCATATGCGAAACCGTGGCCATTTTTTTGGCCTTCAGCCCACAAGGCAGCGGTTTCGCAGCAGGAACACCGAACCGCTGCACAACAAGCTGAAGGAGAACGACGTGGTCACCACCACCCAGAGTTGGCCGCAGGCCGCTACTGATGTGGCGTGTCGCACCGTGGCAACCGACCCCGAAACTCAGCCGCTGACCACCCTGCCCTGCCGGGCGGGTGATCCGGATCTGTGGTTCGCCGAGAGCCCGGTCCAGTTGGAGCAGGCCAAGGCACTGTGCGCGTCCTGCCCGATCCGAAAGGGCTGCCTGAGCGCCGCGATCGATCGGCGGGAGCCGTGGGGTGTCTGGGGCGGGGAGATCTTCGATCAGGGGGTCGTCATCGCCCGCAAGCGCCCGCGGGGCCGGCCGCGCAAGGTCGCCAGCTGTGTCTGACCGCGCCGGCGGTCACCCGCCCGCGGATTCGCGCCGACACCGGAAACGAGCCGCTCATCGCTTCGCCGATGAGCGGCTCGTTCGCGTTCAGGGTGAAATTCACCGGTGGCGAGCAGTTTTCGTGCGGCTGCGCGGAACCACCCGCCCGGCCCGTCGGCGAGCCGCCGGCCCGATACCCGGATGTATCGGCAGCACCTACCAAGATCAGCCCTGTAAGGGTTGAACTGCAAGGGTTTTCAGGCGCTGTTACGTTCCTCGCGGAACCCGGGCAGCCAGCGGGAGGCCAGCTGCATGAAGGGCACCTCGGCATCGAGCTGGGCACAGATGCCGATCGAACCGCCCAGTACCCGGAAGATCATCACGTATTCCCCGGGCAACATCATGGCCCGCGCGGTTTTCATCTCCGGCGAGGAATAGTCGGTGGCCTTACCCGCTACCCGCTGCATCCAGCGGCGGGTGAAATGGAACGAATCGGAGCGGATCGGGTCGGTGAACGGACGCAGATAATCCTCGATCTCCTGCTCGGTGAGGGTTTTACCGGGCAGTACCCATCCGTTGGCATGCAGTAGTTCGGTGAGTTCGCCGTATTCCTCGGCCACCGCCAACGCGAGTATCCGTCCCAGGAGCTCGGGAAAACCACCCGGCAGCGGGGCGCAGGCACCGTAGTCGATCACCGCGAGCTTGCCCTCGGCAGTGATCATGAAATTACCCGGATGCGGGTCCGCGTGCAGCAGCCCGACGATTTCGGGCGAGGAGAAGTGGAAGCGCCCCATCAGTCCGGCGACCCGGTTGCGCAGAACACGAGTTCCCTCGGGATCGGCTTGACCCGCGGCGATAATGGCGGAAACCGGTGTGCCGTCCAGCCATTCGCTGACGATGACCTTCGGCGCGCTCGCGACCACCTTCGGCACCACGAATTCCGGGTGACCCTCGTAGGCCTTGCTGAAGGCCCGCTGGTTCGCGGCCTCGTTGCGGTAGTCCAGCTCTTCCTCGGTACGTTCGTTGATCTCGGCGAGCAGCGGTTTCACATCGGCGCCGGGGATAACCTTCGCGAACAGGCCCGTCATCCGGTTCAGCGTCCGCAGATCGGCGCGCAGTGCCTCGTCCGCGCCGGGGTACTGGACCTTGACCGCGACCGGGCGGCCGTCCGACCACACCGCCTTGTGCACCTGCCCGATACTGGCCGAGGCGGCCGGGGTGTCGTCGAACGATTCGAAACGTTTCCGCCAGTCGGTGCCGAGCTGTTGGTCGAGGACGCGGTGCACCGTGGCCGCAGGCATCGGCGGGGCTGCGGCCTGCAGTTTGGTGAGGGCCTCGCGATAGTGCTCGCCGAATTCTTCGGGAACCGCGGCCTCCATCACACTCAGCGCCTGACCGAACTTCATGGCGCCGCCCTTGAGCTCACCGAGCACGGAGAACAGCTGCTCGGCCGCCTTCTGGTTCATCTCGGTGTTGATCTCTTTGCGATCGCCGCCCGCGAGCTTGCGGCCGAATCCGACCGCGGCACGACCCGCCACACCGAGCGGAATCTTGGCTAACTTCGCATTGCGGGACATAGGCCGGCGCACGATCTCAGACACTCCCCCATCATGGCCGACGGACCGGCGGATCTGCCACGGAAAACCGAAGAGAATTACCACAGCGGCCAGAAGTGTGATTGCCATCACACAACCGCGCTGCTCGGCTGCGGCATCAGGCAACCGCACCGCTCGTGCGGGGTCCAGGGGCGCCGGCTCAGCTCCCGGGTACCGAGGTCGAATTCCAGCGTGCGATTGAGCGTATCCGGTGGCGACGCCGGGTCGCAGGCGAGAATCGTCTCGAGTTCGCCGAGCGCCAGGGCGGCCACGGCGGCGATTCCGGCGGGGCTCGCATGCCCCATCCGGCCGAGCAACTGAGCGGCCAGTCGCGGCCATTCGGCATCACGATCGGCCCTGGCGAGATCGGCGCAGCGCAGACAACTCGTCAGTCCGGGCAGGACCAGTGGACCGACGAGTCCTTTACCGTCGCGCAGGCGGACCACCAGATGCGCGATCCGGGCCCGGCCCAGCTCCCGGACCAGGCAGGGATCGGGAATCAGCGCGTCGGCCAGCACCACCAGATCCGCCGGCGCGACCGGACCGGGCAGCCGGGTGCTCCGATCCCGGGAGCGGGACGGCCGGATACCGAGCGCACACAGGCCGGAGCTGATCGCCTCGGCGAGCGGGCCCGTCCCGTGGACGCGGATGGACCGGACGCAACCTGCCGGGCAGGAGGGATGTACCACCAGGCCCGCCGCGTCGATCACTTCGAACAACGCGGTCGCGTGCCGGGGTTCGAGACCGAGCGAACGCGCCCGCCAGACGATCGCCGGACGACTGTTCAGTCCGTCGAGTAGGCGGAGGAATCCCAGGACCTGCTGGGTGTCCAGGCCCGGGGCCTCGCACAATACGGCGGTCTCGGGGTCCCAGCCCAGCTGGACCTGGCCGGTCGAACGCACCAGGATCGGTACCCGGGGATGCAGGAGCGGCCCGCGCGGCCGAAGCGTCGTCATGCCCGAAGTATGCGACGGCCGTTGTGGCGCAACAGGTTCCCGGAAGGGAGTTATCCACAGGGGTAAGGCCTGTGGATAACTCCGATGCTCGCAGGTGGCGGGCGGTTCGCGGCAGCGTTTCAGGGTGCGCGGGAAATCCGCACGAAACCGGGCACTCCGTGGACCGTCCACGGCTCCGCACGGTCCCGTTCCGAGTTCCTACGCCGCCCTCCGCAGAAGCTTCTGCGGGCCGACCCCCGAACTCCGCAATATCTGGATATCTGGCCCCGCCCTCGCAGGCTGAGATCGAACCCATAGTGGCCGCGTTGCGGCGGTTGCCCCAGGCAGGTCGTCGGCACCATGGCACGGTCGCAGCCCGCATGCCTATCGGCTGATGCGGCGACGCATGGTTCCGGCGAGCATCGATGACCCGGGGTGCTGCCCCGCGACCGAGGCTCAGGCTTTCCAGCCGCTGCGCCGGCCCGCAGCGGCTCGGTCGAGAATTGGAGCCGGGCAGTACGGCCGGTCCGGATCAGCGACCGTCGGCCGGCCCGCGAACGAATATCTTGCGGGTGCGGCCGTTCAGTCCTTGCCGTTACCGGGTCCGGGATTCTCCGGGCCCGATTCGTCTCCACTCCGATCGGTGGGCGAATCCTGCGTCTCGCCTTTATCGCCCTTACCGGCCTGTTCGCGTTCCGCGGCCTCCGTGGCGGCCAGCTGGGCCAGCGGATCGTCGAACGCGCCCGCACCGCCGCCGATCACCGAATCGATGAACCCGGCGGGCGCATCGAGATCCGCGGCGTCGGGCAGCAGATCCGGATGGGCCCAGACACCGTCGCGCGCCGCGATACCGGCGTCGTCGGTCAAGCGCTGCCACAGCGTGGCGGCTTCGCGCAGTTTGCGCGGTCGCAGCTCCAGGCCGACGAGCGTGGCGAAGGTTTGTTCGGCCGGGCCGCCGGTCGCCCGCCGGCGCCGCAGTGTCTCGGCCAGTGCACCCGCACCGGGAAGGCGCTCCCCGACCGCCGCACCGACCACGACCTGGACCCAGCCCTCGATCAGGGCGAGCAAGGTCTCCAGCCGGTCCAGGGCCTGTTTCTGTTCGGGGGTCGTCTGTGGTTCGAAACTCCCCTGGGACAGGATCTCCTCGAGCTTGCTCGGATCGGTCAGCGCCGAGGGGTCGAGATCGCGGGCCGCCTCCTCGAGCGCGGAGAAATCCATGGTGATCCCGCGCGCGTAGTCCTCGACCGCGCCGAGGAGCTGTTGGCGTAGCCACGGAACGTGCACGAACAAGCGCTGATGGGCGACCTCACGGGCAGCGAGGAACACCATGATCTCGCTCTCCGGCTGCTCGAGCCCCGCACTGAACTGCGAGATCGCGGTCGGCAGCAGCGCGGCCGTACCGGCCGGGCCCAGCGGCAGCCCGATATCGGTCCCGGTCAGCACTTCCTTGGCGAGCTGGCCGAGCGCCTGCCCGAGCTGCGAACCGAAGGCCAGCCCACCCATCTGACCGAGCATTCCCATCATCGGGCCGGCCATTTCGCGGGCTTCCTCGGGCAACCCGGCGGCCCACATACCGGAGATCTGCTGTGCCACCGGGTCACAGAGCCGCTGCCAGGTGGGTAGCGTTTTCTCGATCCAGTCGTTGGCAGTCCAGGCCACCGTGGTCGTCGCGCCGGCCGGGAAGGTCGTCGCATCGTCGAGCCACAGCTCGGCCAGATGCGCGGCATCGGCGACAGCGGCGGCCGTGCCGCTCGACACCGGCTCGACGGTTTTACCGAGCTGCTGGCGGGCCAGCTGTTTGGCCACGTCGTAGTTCACCGGGCCGGAGCCGCCACCGCCGGCGACGCCCTGTCCCATACCGCTGAGCATCTGCCCGAGCGAGGTGAGCATCTGGCCCAGTGCCGCCGGGTCGAAACCGGCCGCGCCGCCACCGAGACCGAACGGATCGTTACCGCCGCCGGGCTTGTCACCACGGCCGCGGTCGTCGTCCTCGCCGCCCTGGGAGAATCCGAATCCGAAATCGCTCATGACGCCTCACCCGCCGTTACGACGTCCGGGTGGTGTCCGGGGAGCGCGCGCGCACCGAGCGAACCGGCCGGCGCTTCGTGAAGCTGCATGTTCTCCATAGTAGGCGCGGCGAACCGGCCGGTCCGCCACGGCGGGGCGGCTTCGCGCTCGGTGAACACGCCGGACCGGTGACCGCTCACTCCGCGGGCGAATCGGCACGGTCGGCGGCAACCCACGATTCCACGATGGTGCGGGCGATGGATACCGAGCCCGGCAGCAGCAGTTTCGCCCCCGCGGCCGGGTCGGGGTCGATTCCCGCACCCGGCCGGGCGGGCCACCCCCCGGCCGCCAGTGCCGCGCGCACCTCGTCACGGGTGAACCAGCGGGCCTCGGCGATCTCGCCGTCGGTGAACACCAGCGGTTGCCCCGGATCGGCGACCGCACAGAAACCGAGCATCAGCGACCTCGGAAACGGCCACGGCTGGCTGCCGAGATAGCGGATATCGCGGACCTCGAGCCCGACCTCCTCGAGCATCTCCCGTTCGACGCAGCGTTCGAGCGATTCCCCGGCCTCGACGAAACCGGCCAGCAGCGAGAACATCGTGGCCGGCCAGCTGTGCTGGCGACCCAGCAGGACCCGGTCGCCCCCGTCGTGGATCAGGCAGATCACCGCCGGGTCGGTGCGCGGGAAATCCTCGCGGCCGTCCTCGGTCACCCGGGACCACCCCGCCTTGGCGGGGATCATCGGACTGCCGTCGGCACCGTGGAACGCGGCGCCGGCATGCCAGTTGATCAGGGCGAGTGCGGCCGAAAGCACCCCGGCGGTGAAATCGTCGATCGGGCTGTCCGCGAGCTGACGCAGATCACGCAGTTCACCGGCGAGTTCGCGGTCACGCACCGCCCACAGGTGCACACCCTCGCGGACACCGAGAAAGACCGCGTCCGGGCTGGGTTCGGCAGCGAGTTCGGTGGCGGCTTCCCAGACCAGCGCACCGGATTCGTAGCGCACCGCACCGCGCCGCCCGATCCGTAACAGCCGGGCGGTGGCCCAGCCTTCCTTCAGCGCATGTGCGTCGCCACGCAGATGGTCGGCGCGATCGAGCGCCGAACGGGACAACAGAGGGATCTGATTGAGCTCGAATACCGCCACGACCCGAGACTATCGCGGCGCGAACCGCGGGATAGCCGGGTCAGCGTGCGCGACGGATATAGAGCAGTTTGTCCCCGGTTTCCAGGGCGTCGACAGCCGGTTCGCCCACCCGGATCAGATCGCCGTCGCGTACCACACCGAGCACGATATCGCTGAGGTGACGCGGCGATCCGCCCACCTCACCCGGCTCGACCTCGCGTTCGGCGACCGCGAAACCGTGTTCCGGGGTGAGCAGATCTTCCATCATCTCCACGACGCTGGGTGTGGTGGTCGCGATACCGAGCAGCCGCCCGGTGGTCTCCGAGGACACCACCACCGAATCGGCACCGGACTGGCGCAGCAGATGGGTGTTCTCCGATTCCCGGATCGAGGCGACGATCTTCGCTTTCTTGGTGAGCTCGCGGGCGGTGAGCGTGACCAGGACCGCGGTGTCGTCACGGTTGGCGGCCACGATGACCGAGGCCGCGTTCTGCACCCCCGCCAACCGCAGCACATCGGACTGTGTGGCCGTCCCGTGCACGGTGACCAGGCCCGCGGTGGCGGCCGCCTCGAGGGCGATGGCGTCGGTATCCACGACGACGATTTCGGCAGGCTGCACGCCGTCCCCGAGCATGGCGTCGATAGCGGTGCGGCCCTTGGTGCCGTACCCGACGACGACGGTGTGATTACGCACGGTGCGCCTCCAACGCTGGATCTTCAATGCCTGGCGGGAACGTTCGGTGAGCACCGCCAGGGTGGTGCCGACCAGGACGATGAGGAACAGCACCCGCAGCGGTGTGATGACGAAGATATTCACCAACCGCGCCGAATCGGTGACCGGTGCGATATCGCCGTACCCGGTGGTGGACAGCGATACGGTCGCGTAATAGAACGCGTCGAGCAGGTCCACCGAACCGTCGGAATTGTCGTTGTAACCGGCACGGCCGAGGTAGACGACGATCGCCGCGGTGCACAGCAGGCCGATCGCGAACAGCACCCGGCGGGTCAGCGAAATCCACGGACTGTTCTGTACCTCCGGGATCCGCAGCACCCCGACCAGCGCGAAATCCGGACGCTCGCCGCCGAGCCGCCCCCGGCCGCCCAACTGGGCGAACCGGGCACTGACGGGGGCTACCATCCGCTACCCCGGGAATTCGACACCCTCAGTCCCTCCGACACAGCTCGGGAGCCTACCCGCTCGCGGGCGGTCCGGCCCGGTGCGTGCCCGGCGGTCCGCAGGCCCGCCTTCGCCCGTTCCCACGGATTACGGTGAAGCTCATGGCAGACGACACACATTCGGGCACCTCCGACCCCGGCCGCGCCCCCGCGCTGCGCCTGGCCGCGATCCTCCTGGGTGCGGGGGTCATGCATTTCGTGGCTCCCGGGCCGTTCGATTCCATCGTGCCGAAACGGTTGCCCGGCAAGGCGCGCTCTTACACGTATCTGTCCGGTGTGGCCGAAATGCTCGAGGCGATCTCGCTGCTGCGTCTGCCCTTGCAGGTGCCGTTGATCACCCAGGCCTTGGCGGTGGGCCGCCGGGCGCCGCGGGCCTGAACGGGCGCACGCGAGCGAGATTCTGCTCGGCTTCCCCGGCCACTACCGCCGCGATCTCTCGTCCGGATCGCCGGAGCCCTCTGCGTGGGTCGTGTTCGTGAGCAGCTCGGTGAGTTCCGCGGGCCCGGGCAACCGGTCCGGAGAGACAGTGCGGCCGGTGTGCACATAGTGGAAGGCGGCGCCGACCCGTTTCAGCACCTGCTCTTCGTCTTCCCCGGTCCGCGCCGCCAGCAGGCGCGCCCAGGCCAGGCGGTAGACGGCCAGCTGCATGGCGACCGCGGGTTCGTCGGCGGGGCCGGGTTCGGCACCGGTTTTCCAGTCGACAACGGTCCAGCCGTCCTCCGGTTCGGCGAAAACCGCATCCATCCGGCCGCGGATCACGATCCCCGCGATGGTCGTTTCGAACGGCACCTCTATCTCCACCGGGCGCCGTGCCGACCAGCGCGAGGACAGGAAAGCATCCTGCATCCGGGCCAGTTCCACATCGGCCGCGGCGCCCGCGTCCGCCGCACCGGGCAGATCGTCGAGGCCCGGTAGCTGGTCGGTGGCGAACCAGCGCTGCACCCACGCATGGAATGCGGTGCCGCGGCGAGCCAGCGGATTCGGTGGGTACGGCAGTGGGCGGCGCAGCCGCGCGGCGAGCTTGCCCGGATCGGCGCGCATTTCGACCAGCGCGGTGGCGGGGAGCTGGCTGGGCAGTTCCACATCGGTGACCGTGGCCGCCGTCGACCGGAATTCGGCGAGCAGCGCATCGACATCGGCGGCCCAGCCGTCCGGATCGTCGTCCGGTTCCGGTTCGGGCACTCCGGCGGCGAATTCGGCCAGCGCGGCGTGCACCAGAGCCGCCCCTTCCTCGATATCCGCGCGGCGGTCGCCCAGCGGATCCTCGGGCCAGGGCGCGGTATCCGGAGTCGCGGCCAGCGGGTTCGCTTCGCCCTCTTCCGGTTCCGGCGCCCAGTACGCGATCTCCACACCACTGTCGGGCAACTCGGCGGCGGCTTTCACTTCCAGCAGGAACTCCGAGGGTCCCTTCGGTTTGTCACCGGATTCGGGCCAGTGATGGGCGGAGACCAGCAGTACGCGTTCGGTTCTGGTCAGCGCGACATAGAAGAGTCGCCGGTCCTCGTCGAGCCGGCGGCGCTGCAATGCCTTCTTGTGCGCGGCCAGACAGCGCTGCAGGTCGGCGCGGTCGGCGCAGTCGGCGAGCTCGAGCACCGGCACACCGTCCGGTGAATCCGCGGTGGCGCGGTCGCCACGTAGCGAGGTAGGCAGCTCGGCCAGCGCACCCAGCCAGGTGTTCACCCCGCGGGTGGACGGGAACACTTCCCTGCACACATGGGGAACCGCGACCACCTCCCATTCCAGGCCCTTGGCCGCATGCACGGTGAGCACCTGGACACGGTCCGGGGCGACCTCCACCTCCCCGGGTTCCAGACCGTTCTCCACCGATTCCGCGGCCGCGAGAAACGCGAGCAATCCGCCGAGGCTCGCTCCGGTATCCGCGGCGAAACCGGCCACCACTTCGGCGAAGGCATCCAGATGTTCGCGTCCCGCGCCGGACCCGGTCAGGGCACGCCGCGCCTGCGCTTCCACACCGACCCCGATGGTGCGCTCCACGTCGGCGACCAGTTCGGTGAGTGGCTGCCCGGCCCGTTCCCGAAGCATCGCCAGTTCCCGGCCCAGCGTGGTGATCCGCCGATACCCGGCTGTCGAATAGCGTTGCGGCGGGCCGGGGTCGGCGATCGCATCGGCGAGTCCGGCACGTTCGGCGGGTTCCGGCGCCACCTCGCGGAGCGCCGCGGCCAGGGTGGTCGCATCGGTGATCTCGCCGCCGGGATCGTGGCCGATCGACAGTTCCCGGGCCCGGCGGGCGAGGGCGGCCAGATCGGCCACACCGAGACGCCAGCGGGCACCGGTGAGGATCCGCACCGCCGCGCTCCCGGCCGCCGGATCGGCGATGAGCCGCAGGGTCGCGACGATATCGGCGACCTCCGGCGTCGCAAGCAGCCCGCCGAGACCGACGATCTCCACCGGCAGCCCCTGTGCGCGCATATGTTCGGCGAGTTCGGCGGCATCGGCGTTACGGCGGATCAGCACCGCGGAAGTGGGCGGTGGCCGCTGTGCTTCGCGGGCGCGCGCCCATTCGGCGGCGATCCGTTCGGCGATCCAGCGGCGTTCGTCGGTCACGGTGGCACACAGCGCGAGAGCGAGATCGCCGGACGTGGCATCGGGTTTCGCGCGTAGCGGATCCACCGTGACCCCGCCGCTCGCGCGGGCCGCGGCGCGTAGCGGCTCGACGACCATGTTGGCGAGGTCGAGTGCCTCCGGTGGGTTGCGCCAACTGGTGAGCAGCGGCAGGACCGGCGCCGGATCGCCGGGGCCGCGCGGGAAATCGGTGGTGAACCGGGGCAGGTTGGCCGCCGACGCACCACGCCAGCCGTAGATCGACTGCATAGGATCACCGACCGCGGTCACCGACGGTGCCGGCGGTTCGCTGCGCCGGGGCCCGCGCCGCTCGGCCGCATAGCCGGCGCCGAACAGGGCCGACAGCAGAATGCGCTGCGCGTGACCGGTGTCCTGGTATTCGTCGAGCAGGACCAGCCGGAACCGGGCTCGCTCGGCATCGGCGACCTCGCGATGCTCTGCGGCGAGCCGCGCCGCCAGCGACATCTGGGCCCCGAAGTCGAGCGCACCGCGCTGATGGAGGGTTTCGCGCAGTTGCCGGACCAGCGGCAACAGCGCGACCCGTTCCCGCTGCGCGCGCAGAATCGACAACAACTCCTTGTTCGGGCCGCCCCGCTGGCGCGGGCCGGGCGGCAGGGTGTGGACCAGTTTCTCCAGCTCGGTATGCGCTTCGGCCAGTTGTTCGGGTTCCACGAGATGTTCGGCGAGCTGGCCGGACAACGCGAGAACAGCCTCGGTGACGGTAAGCGGTGAACGGTCGGTCTCCAGATCGCCGTCCCAGCCGCGCACCACTTGATGAGCCACCTGCCAGAGCTGCGTTTCGGTGAGCAGCGCGGCCGACGGCTCCACCGGCAGCAGCAACCCGTGTTCGCGGAGCAACCGCCCGGCGTAGGAGTGATAGGTGCTGATCTCCGGTTCCGCGGCGGTCAGAGTGGTGCGCAGCTCGCCGGTCGGATCGAGATCGCGTAACAGACGGGAACCGGCCAGCCGGGCCAGCCGGGTCCGGATACGGGCGGTGAGCTGCTGGGCGGCTTTCCGGGTGAAGGTCAGGCCCAGCACTTCCTCCGGGGTGACGAGGCGGTTGGCCACCATCCAGACCACCCGCGCCGCCATGGTCTCGGTTTTACCCGCGCCCGCACCCGCCACCACCAGCGCCGGACCCGGTGGTGCGGCGATCACCGCGGCTTGTTCCGCGGTCGGCGGAGGCAGGCCGAGCGCCTCGGCCAGTTGCCCCGGAGTGACCCGGGCGCTCACTCGTCGGTCACCTGACGTCCGGCGTCCTGAATCGGGCAACTGTTCTTCACGGCGCAGTGGCGGCAGCCGTCGTTGCGGATCGCCAGGAAACCGGGCCCCGCGGTGGTCGCCGCGGCCGTGTGGATCGTGTCCCGCCAGGCCTCGACGGCTTCGGAGTCGAACGCCGGTTGGACGCGTTCTTTCGCGACCCCGCTGGAAGCCGGCAATCCGACGTATACCAGCCGCGCGCCACCGGGTTCGGAATCTGTGGCGGTCTCGTCGAGTGCGCCCGCGGCGGCCGCGACCTGGTAGGTCGCCAGCTGGGCGTGCTGGGCGGCATCGGCCTCGCTGACCGGGTTCTTCCCCGTTTTCACGTCCACGATCACGAACCGGCCCCGCTCGTCGCGTTCGAGGCGATCGATCCGGCCGCGGATCCGGACCGCGGGCGCGTCCTCGCCGCGGCCGGGCAGGACGCAATCGACGGGCACCTCGACACCGGCCTGAGTGAGTTCGGCCCGGGTATTGCGCACCCAGGCGACGAACGCGTCCAGCATGGACTCGGTCCGGCGCAGTTCCTGACGGGAGTGCCAGCTGGTTTCCGGGTCGATCGCCGGCCAGGTGCGGGCGAGTTCGGCACGCACCCGGTCCAGCGGGACGTGGCCCGCCAGCGCCTGCACGAGGGTGTGCACCAGCGTTCCCTTCACGGCGTGCGGGTTCTCCCCGTCCGACCCGCCGTGCCGCTCCAGCGCCCAGCGCAGCGGGCAGGTGCGCAGCAGCTCCACCGTCGACGGGGACAGCGCGATCGGCCCGTCGTCCTCCCACAGGGTCTCGGTGGAGCTGAGGCCGGGAACGCCGTACCAGTCGCCGGGCGCGGTGCCGGGTATCCCGGCCAGTGCCAGCCGGGCCAGCTGGGCGGCGGCGCGGCGACGGCGCTCGTCACCGGCGTCCGGATCGCAGACGACCGCGCGCAGTTCGGCCACCAGCGCATGCAACGCCAGCACGCGGCCCGGCTCGGCGATCGGGAGTGCTTGATCGTCGGCTTCGCCGCCGACCAGCTCGGCCATGAACCGCGACGGCACCAGATCGCGTTCACCGGTCACGGATTCCACCGCGGTCACCAGCAGTGCACGCCGGGCCCGGCTGCAGGCGAGGAACAGCAGGCGGCGTTCCTCGGCCAAGATCGGCGCGGACCGGCTCACCCGCTCGGTGATACCGGCGACCTGATCCACCAGATCCTCGGTATGCAGCAAAGTGCCGCGGGGGCGTGGATCCGGCCAGATGCCCTCCTGCACCCCGGCAACCGCGACGACCTCCCATTCCCGCCCGGCCGCGGCATGGGCACTCAGCAGATCGACGGCCTCGTCCTGCCGCGACCGCGCCGCCCGATCCTGCGCGATCTGCTGCTGGGTGAGGTATTCCACGAACCCTTCGATGGTGGCGCCCGGTAGCCGATCGGTGTAGGCGGCCGCCGCGTCGAACAGCGCGACCGCCGCGTCGAGGTCGCGATCGGCCTGCATCCCGGCCGCCCCGCCGCGCTCCGACTGCGCCAGCCACCGCTTCTCCAGGCGCGACCCGGTCCACAGCGCCCACAACACGTCCTCGAGGGTGCCGCCGTCACGCCGGACCCGGCGGGCACGGTCCAGTGCCCGCAGTGCCCGGTTCAGCGGCGCGACCTCCACCTCGGTGAGACCCGCGAGGATTCGCTCGTCACCCGAACCGAGGAGCAGGTCGCGCAGGATATCCACCGAGGGACGATCGGAAATTCGCCCGTGGTCGCCGCCGGTGGCACCGACCTCGCCGGCGCCCCTTCCGCGGGCCCCCGAAGTCGAACCGGTGGAGGAATTGCCGTCGGCCCCGCCGGGCCGGGCCGGCATCGCGTTCTTGTCCACTGAAGACCGGACCTCGTCCGTCGTCGACAGGGAGCCGAATATTTCTCCGTCGTCCGCGCGTTCCGGTGGCGGCCCGAACCCATCGTTTCCGGCGGCGAGATGGGGCAGTGATCCGAACTCTTCGCCATCGTCCGCGAGCTCCGGCGGGGGCACGAAGTCGTCGTCTTCATACGGGCGGTCCGGCGGAAGCCCATCCCAGGGGTCCGCGTCGGCATAGTTCTCATCCAGACCGAACCAATCCGCGTCCTCCGCGTAGCGGACCGTATCGTCGGCGAAGCGGTCCGCGTCCCGGAAGAATTCGGGGCGTGGGAAATCGTCCGGGCGCTGCGCCTGCGGCGATTCCGGATCGGGAATCGGCGGCTCGTATTCCGGTTCGGGCAGCTCGTGATCCGGTTCGGGTGGCGCGGCTTCCGGCCCGGACAGCACGTCCCCCGGCCCGAATGCTCCGGCCGCGGGCTCGGAAGGTGCGGCCGCGGTATCCCCCGCTTCCGGCTCGGAGCGGGACAGTTCGAGTGTGGTGCGCCGGATTCCGCGGCGCAGGCGGCGCATGCCGATCTGGTCGGCGCCGCCGAGCGGGCCGCCCAGCAGGTCGAGCGCGTCGTCGGGACCGAAGAGCGATTCCGTGGACCCGGGACCCCGGCGGGCGGCCTCCCCGGCGAGCACGGCGCGCAGCGCGAGCAGCATCCAGGCGGCGCCGCGGCGGCGGGCCAGGGGGGTATCGGTCACCGGCTGCCGGACCGGGACCCCGGCGGCCAGCAGCGCCCGCCGCAACGGGGGCAGCAGCAGCGGGACCGATCGCACGATCACCGCCATCTGCGACCACGGCACCCCATCGGTGAGGTGGGCGCGCCGCAACTGATCCGCGATGAGCGAGGCCTCCTTGGCCGGGCTGCCGAGCACCCGGACGCGGACCTGCGCGGCGGGTGCCGTCTCCCCCGCCGCCGGTTCGCCACGTTCCGCGGGACCCAGATCCGCGAAAGTGGTGCGATGCGCGGCGCTGCCCGGCAGCCGCGAAGCGATACGGGCGGTCGCGGCGTGGATGGCCGGCCCGGAACGGTGGTTGGTGTGCAGCACGATCCGTCGCGCCGCCGGAACCTCGAGATCGGTCAGCGATCGGGCGTCGGCGCCGCGGAAGGTGTAGACGGCCTGGTCGGGGTCGCCGGCGATCACGGTGGTACCGGCGCCCTCGGCGAGGACCCGCACCAGCAGCGCGGCTTGCGGGTCCAGATGCTGGGCGTCGTCGACCAGCAGGCAGCGCAACCGGGCGCGTTCGGCGGCGAGCAGATCGGGGTCACCGGCCAGCGCGTCGAGTGCGGCCCCCACCAACTCCGCCGCGTTCAACGCCGGCGCCGAGGCCTCCGGCGCCGCCACCCCGACCGACCAGCGCAACAGCATGGCCTGTTCGTAGCGCAGTGCGAACCGGCCGGCCGCCACCCAATCCGGCCGCTCCTGCCGCCGGCCGAGCTCGATCAGATCCTCCGGGCCGAGGCCGCGTTCGGTGGCGCGCAGCATGAGGTCGCGGAGTTCGTCGGCGAAGCCGTCCAGGCCGAGGGCCGGTTGCAGCCGGCGCGGCCACAGGTCGCGAGCACCCGCGGCGATATCGGTGAGGTCGCCGCGCAGCATTTCACGCAGGACCGCATCCTGTTCGGCACCGGTGAGCAGCCGCGGCGGCGGGTTCCCGTGCCGCGCGGCCTGGCGGCGCAGTATCCCGAAAGCGTAGGAGTGGATCGTCCGGGCCAGCGGTTCACGGGTCGCGCCTGTGACCGAGCTCGTGGACAGGGTGTCGGAGCCGGACCCCGCGGCGGTGCTCGATTCCGGATCGGCGAGCGGGAACAGGGCCAGGTCGGCGAGACCGTGAGCATCCGGACCGCTGTCGAAGACGGGGGCGCATACGTCCCAATGGGTCAGGCGTTCGGTGAGGGCATCCCGGGCGGCGGCCGCGGCCTGCTTCGAGTGGGTGAGCAGCAGCACCGATTCCGGATCGGCACCGCCGGCGATCCGCGCGGCGGCCACATCGATCAACAGGGCAGATTTCCCTGTTCCGGGCCCGCCGAGCACGCGCCACAACCGGCCCGAACCGGATTGCGTGGGGGTTGCCGGGGTGGGGGCGAACAGCGCGCGAATACCGGCGCCCCAGGTCCGAGCCCGGGGAGCCGATGTTCTCCGGCGCACCAGCCGCACCGGCCTATCCGAACGCACCACAACCGCTATTGCAACAGACGGGGCCGACACCGCCGATACCCCGTCGCACCCGCGGGCGCTGCGGGTCCGCGGCACGCCGATAAGAATGTCATCGTGTCCACACTGCATGTTCACCGATTCGGCCCGGCCACCGGGCCGCCGCTGCTTGCCCTGCACGGTCTCACCGGCCACGGCAGACGCTGGGCCGACCTGGCCACCCGGTTGCTGCCCGATATCCGGGTGATCGCACCCGACCTGCGTGGACACGGCCACTCCACCGCGCTGCCGCCGTGGGACCTCGAGACGATCGTGGCGGACTTGGTGGCGTTGCTCACCGCGGAAACCGACGAACCGGTGGTGGTGGTCGCGCATTCTTTCGGTGGCGCGTGCGCGCTGCGGCTTGCCGAACAACGGCCCGACCTGGTCCGCGGCCTGGTGCTGCTCGATCCGGCGGTCGCGCTCGACCCTGCCTGGTTGCACGATATCGCCCTGGCCACCCTCGACTCCCCGGATTACACCGACGCCGAGGAAGCCCGGATGGACAAACTCGCCACCGGGTGGAGCGCGGCCGACCCGGGCCTGCTGCAGGCCGAACTCGACGACCATCTGGTCCCGGCGCGCGACGGCCGGGTCGGGTGGCGGGTGAGCCTGCCTGCCTTGATCGCGTACTGGAGTCAGCTGGCCCGCGAGCCCGCGCTGCCGCCACCCGGTATGCCGACGGTTCTGGTGCGGGCCACGAAAGTGGACCCGCCTTTTCTCGCCGAGCCGGTGCAGGCACTGCTGGCCGCGCACCTGGGCGCGAATCTCACCGTCGAGGAGTGGGACTGCGAACATATGGTGGCGCAGATCCTGCCGGATCGGACCGCGGCGCTGATCCGCGCGGCACTGTAGGGCCGCGATGGTCACCAGTGACGCACAGATCGAACACGTCCGGGAACTGGTCGCCTCGATACCGCCGGGCCGGGTCGCCACCTACGGCGATATCGCCGCGGCGGTGGGTTTGTCGACGCCGCGCACGGTGGGCTGGATCATGCGTACCGACTCCGGCGACCTGCCCTGGCACCGGGTACTCGGCGCCTCCGGAAAACCCGCCGCCCATCTGGCCGAACGGCAATTGCGACTGCTCGCGGGCGAGGGGGTACCCATCTCGGACGGCCGGGTCGATCTCCGGACCGCGCGGCACCGGTTCGGCTGAGCCGGTGAAGTGGTCACCGAGCCGGGATATCGTCCCAGACGGCGCATAGCATGAGCGGTATGCCGAATTCCGCGCCCGCCCCGGACGTGATCGTGCTCGCCGGGGGCCGGGCCAGTCGTATGGGTGGCGTCGACAAACCGGGGCTCGTGGTGGGCGGTCGTTCCATGCTGGAAACCGCGCTGGCCGCCGCGGGACCGGGTCGCACCGTGGTCGTCGGCCCGCCGCGACCGGAACTCGCCGCGGCGATTCTGCAAACCCGCGAACCCGAGCCCGGTTCCGGGCCGGTGGCGGCCGTCGCCGCCGGGTTGGCCGCTCTCGGCGACGAGGTCACCGCCCATGTGGTCGTCCTCGCCGCCGATATGCCGTTCCTGACCCCCGCGGTAATCGGCGAACTGCTGCGGCATCGTGCGGATTTCGACGCCGTGTTCGCGGCCGACAGCAACGGCCGTCCGCAGTACCTGATCGGTGTGTGGCGGTACGAGGCGCTGGCGGCCCGGCTGCGCGAACTCGACACTGTGGTCAACCAGCCGATGAAGGTACTGGTACCCCGGCACACGAAAATGGTGCCGTTGGCCGGAGTCGACGATTGCGATACACCGGGAGATATCGACGTCGCCCGCGCAGCGCTGGCAACGAGTCGGGATCCGGCGCACCGCGGCGACCACGACGCTTCCCGAAACACCGCCGACGGTGGAACACACGGCTCCGGCGGTAACCCGACGTTCGGCGCGGGCACCGCCGATGCCTCCGACAGGGGTCGCGGCGCGGCCGGGCGCGGCGGTAGCTCCGCGGTAATCGGCCTTCCCGCAGCTTTCCCGGCCGGTGGCGCCGGGCCGGCCACCTCCGATGAACCGAGGGATATCGGTGCACCGGTTCCCCCAACCACCGCACAATCGGTCACCGGCACACCGCACCCCGCCGGCATCCCGGAACCCGCTGCCGGCTCGCCGCTGTCGCTGGATCACGCGCGCGAGGCCCTGCGCGAGAGCCTTTCCCGGCTTCCCGAACGCCACTGCGAGTTGACAGTTGCCCGAGGCGCGGCGCTGGCCACCCCGCTCAGCGCGCTCGGCGCGCTGCCGCGGTTCGATGTCTCGGCGATGGACGGATACGCGGTCCGCGGTGACGGCCCGTGGGAACTTCGCGCCGATATCGGTTTCGCCGGCGGACAGCGCCCGGACGGTCTGCACCCCGGAGAGGCGGTCCGGATCGCCACCGGCGCCCAGGTTCCCGAGGGCACCACGCGTGTCCTGCGCGACGAGTTCGCCCGATACGACGGCCGGCTGCACCGGCTTCCCGATACTCCGGAGCGTTCCGATATCCGCCGTCGCGGCGAGGACCGTACACCCGGTGACCTCATCGCTCCGGCCGGTTCGGCGGTCACCGCCGCGCTCGTTTCCGCGGCCGCCGCGGTGGAGGTCACCACAGCAGCCGTCCGCGGACCCGTCCGCGCCCGGATCGTCATGACCGGCGACGAGATCCGCAGCACCGGGCCGCTACAGGCCGGGCAGACCCGGGATTCCATCGGCCCCGTCCTGCCGGACCTCCTCGCCGCGCAGGGGGTCCGCACCGTCGACCAGGTACACCTGCGCGATACCGCCCACGGTTTCGACCAGGTGCTGGCCACCGCCACCGATTGCGATCTCCTCGTCGTCGTCGGCGCGACCGGCGGCGGCGCCGCCGATCAACTCCGCGGCGCTCTGGACCGCGCCCGAGCCCGAATCCTGGTGCCCCGCCTAGCATTACGCCCTGGCGGGTCCACTGTGGCAGCCGAACTCCCCTCGACGACAACGGTCCTCGGACTTCCGGGCAACCCGTTTGCCGCCGTCGCCACGCTGCTCGCCCTGATCCCCGCCATCGTCGCGGGCCGCACCGGGGCCCACTTCCCCCGGCCGCTGATCGGACCGCTGCACAATGCCGCCGAGATCGCCGGCCCGGTAACCCGTATCGTCCCCGCCCGCGTTGCCGCGGACCTCACCGGCGGCTTGATCGGCGACCCCACCGTACGAACCGCCCACCTCGGCGGCCTCGTCGACCGCGATGGTGTGGTCGTCGTGCCCGCCGGCGCTCCCGACGGCACCCCGGTCGAGTTCATCCAGGTCCCCTGCTGACCTCGCCCCACGACCTGACCGGCCGACGCTGCGTCGCCTACCGATCGGACGCGTCGGGCAGAATTTGACTATGCCGTTACGGCACGGTTCACGCTGGAGTAAGGGCCGGGCATACGCGCGGCAGATCCGATCCGAGGAGCCGATCATGTCCTGGAGTACTCGTGAACTCGCCGAACTCGCCGGCACCAGCGTGCGGACGGTACGGCACTATCACGACGTCGGTCTCCTCGAGCAGCCCGAACGCGGAAGCAACGGCTACAAGCGCTACGGCGTCGCCCATCTACTGCGCGTCCTGCGCATCAAACGCCTGTCCGACCTCGGCATACCCCTGTCCCGGATCGCCGAGATGGGCGAGAACGAATATCCGCGCGAATCGCTGCTCACCCTGGACGCCGAACTGGCCTCGACCATCGAGCGCCTGCAGCGCATCCGCATGGAACTCGCCCTCATCCTCCGCCAGGGCACCCCCACCGATCTGCCGCCCGACCTGGCGTCGAGCGCCGCGGAGCTCACCGAGGCCGATCGCGCCTATACCGTCATCATGAACCGGGTCCTCGGCCCGACGGCCCTGAATTCGATGCGCGAATTGCTCACCACCGATGACATAAGCGATCCCGCGATGGCCGATTTCGACAACCTCCCCGCCGACGCCGACGAACAGAGACGCGCGGAAGTGGCCGAACGCGTCGCACCGTACGCCCGGAGACTCCATGCCGCCTACCCGAACATCGCGACGGTGCACGATTCACCGGTCGGTCCCGAGCGCGCGGCCCAAGCGCTCGCCCTGGCCCTGAAAGACCTCTACAACGAGGCCCAGTTCGACGTCCTCCTCCGCGTGAACCGCATACTCACGGCCACCGAACAGGACTGACCCGAAGGCCTGCACTCCGTCCACTTCGCCGAGGGCGAGGTGTGACCGGCGGCACCGCGCCACGCAGTCAGCAAGGTCGCATCAGCTGAAAAGCGTTGTGGCTGCTCTGTGCCAGGATCCGATCAGCTCCAGCGTTCGGGGGTGACCGGGGCTTCCCAGGCGCGGGCGTAGCGGCGTTTGTCGGGGCCCGCGATCTCCTTGCTGCGGTAGACCACGTACGGGCGGACCAGGTAGCCGACGGGGGCAGAGAACATGTGGACCAGGCGGGTGTAGGGCCAGACCGCGATCAGGGCCAGGACGAACAGGCCGTGGGCTTGGAACGTCCACGGAGTGCCGACCATCAGATCCGGTTGGGGGCTCAGGGTGAACAGGCTGCGGAACCACGGGGAAACAGTTTCGCGGTAGTTGTAGGTGCCCCACAGCAGGTTGCTGCCCATGGTGTTCAGCATGCCGGTGATCAGGGCGCCGGCCAGCAGGAAATACATGAACTTGTCGTTGGTGGTGGTCGCTTTGCGGACGGCGGGAACGGTGAACCGGCGGTAGAGCAGAATGCCGATACCGGCGATCACCATGAGACCGGCCAGCGAGCCCGCGCTCACCGATACCAGGTGATAGACATGTTCGCTGATACCCACAGCCGCGGTCCAGGATTCCGGGATCAGGACGCCGAGTACGTGCCCGAAGAACACTCCGAGCATGCCGAAATGGAACAGTGGGCTGCCCATGCGCAGTAGGCGGGATTCGTAGATCTGCGACGACCGAGTGGTCCAGCCGAACTGGTCGTTGCGGTAGCGCCAGATATGGCCCAGCACGAAGGATGTGAAGGCCACATAGGGCAGGGTCATCCACAAGAAGGTGGTCACCGGGTCCTCCTCGGAGCAGTTTCGGGCAGGCCACCGAGGCCGCAGCGGACATATCGGCTCATCGGCGGCCTTCCGATCGCTCCGGCATCGTCGGGTCCACGGCGAAGGGGTCCAGCCCGACCTCTTCCTCGGGCGGCCCCTGCGCGGCGAGTTCGGCGATCTTGCGCCGGTCCGCGGTGGTCGGCGGGGCGAGAGTCGCCAGCACGGCGGCCAGTACCGCGGCATAGGGCGAACCGGCATCGGACAGCGACAGCCGCAGCAGCTCGATCACCGGCACGTGTTCGCCCAGTAGTCGTTCCCCGCCGACGGGGTCTACGGTGGCGGCGAATTCCAGCAGTACCGGCAGGTGATCGGGGAGTTCGGTGTCGTCGAGTTCGACCCCGGCGTGCCGGTAGGCGTGTTTGAACCGCAGCAGCGCCATACCGCGTTTACGGGTGTCGCCGTACGCGTAGAAGGTGAGGTGCAGGCTGGCACGGCGGCGCATATCGAAGGTTTCGACGTAGTCCGCGGCCAGGTCGAGTTGCGGGGTGGTACGCAAGTGGTCGCAGAACTCCGCGAGATGGGTACGCACCGGTTCCGGTAACTCGCCGACGGCCGCGATCACCTGGTCGAGCATGGTGATCGTGGCGGCGGCGGGATAGTCGAGTAGTAGGGCGGCGGTCCGCCAGACGAGCCGGCGGTCCCGTTCACTCATCGCGACGGTGGGTTCGGGCCGGCGGCGTAGTTTCAGGAGGGCCATCGTGCACTCCGCCGGCAGGTCATCGTGTAGGTCACCGGCCGGCCTCCGAGGTTTCGGGCCGCACCGCGCCATCACCGTTCACCGCGGCGACCCGGTTCTCCGTCGCAGCGTCGTTGTGCCCGCTTACTGCCCTGCTACGTGCGCCCGCGCCGTTCGCGACGGGGGCACGCTGTCCATTCCGCTCGCCCGCGGCCGGCCCGTTCGCACCGACCGGGATCAATCCTTCGGTGCTCTTACCATCCCAGTTGAGCAGATTGATCCGGCCCGACTTCTCCTCCGGTGCCGCGTCGTTCGAATCGGTGAGATGAAATTTCTCCACCATCTGATCGAAGGCGGTCATGCCCGGGCCACCGTCGTTGTCCAGGCTGCAGCCGGTGGCGAGCGAGTCCAGTTCGTGTGCCTGCGCGCCCGCGCCGGTCGGGATCACATAGCGGTGCTCGTATTTCGCGATGGCGAGCAGCCGGTACATGGCCTCGATCTCCTCCGGTTCCAGCCGCACCGAGGGCGCGATGGCCGGGTCGGGTTCCTGCCCGAGGTTGATGGAGCGCATGAACGCGCGCATCCCGGCGAGCCGCTGCAACGCGGCGCGAACCGGGCCGACGTCACCGGCGGTGAACAGTTCGGCCAGGTACTCCACCGGGATGCGGAGTGCGTCGATAGCGCCGAACAGGTTGGCGTGGTCCTCGCCGTCGTGCCCGGTTTCGGTCAGCACATCCACCACCGGGGAGAGCGGCGGTACGTACCAGACCATCGGCATGGTGCGGTATTCCGGATGCAGCGGTAGCGCGATCTGGTAGTCGACGATGAGTTTGTAGACCGGTGAATCCTGTGCGGCCTGAATCCATTCCGGGGATATCCCGGCCCGTTCGGCCTCGGCGACGACACGCGGATCGTGCGGGTTCAGGAAGACCCCGAGCTGGCTCGGATACAGATCCTTGTCCTCGGTGACCGACGCCGCCTCGAGCACCGCGTCGGCGTCATAGAGCATGACGCCGATATAGCGCAACCGGCCGACGCAGGTTTCCGAGCATACGGTCGGAATACCGACCTCCACCCGCGGGTAGCAGAATGTGCATTTCTCGGCTTTGCCGGTTTTGTGGTTGAAATAGATCTTCTTGTACGGGCAGCCGGTCATGCACTGCCGCCAGCCGCGGCATTTGTCCTGGTCCACCAGGACGATGCCGTCCTCGGAGCGTTTGTAGATCGCGCCGGAGGGACACGACGCCGCACACGACGGGTTCAGGCAGTGTTCGCAGATCCGCGGCAGGTAGAACATGAAGGTCTCTTCGAATTCGAGCTTCACCTGCTCGGAGACTCGCGCCAGCAGGGGATCCTTGCCCACCTGTTCCGGCCCGGACCCGAGATCGTCGTCCCAGTTCGCGCCCCAGGTGACTTTCGTATCGTCCCCGGTGATCAGCGATTTCGGCCTGGCCACCGGCGTGGTGTCGATGGCCGGGGAAGACAGCAGATTGTCGTATTCGTAGCTCCAGGGCTCGTAATAGTCCTCGATGGTCGGCAGGTCGGGGTTGGCGAAGATATTGAGCAGCCGCTTGAACCGCGACCCCGATTTCAGGGTGAGCTTGCCCCGCTTGTTCAGGGTCCAGCCGCCCTTCCACTTCTCCTGGTCCTGGTACTGCCGCGGGTAGCCCTGCCCGGGCCGGGTTTCCACATTGTTGAACCAGACGTATTCGGTGCCACCGCGGTTGGTCCAGGCCTGTTTACAGGTCACCGAGCAGGTGTGGCAGCCGATGCATTTGTCCAGATTCATGACCATGGCCATTTGTGCCATCACACGCATAGGAGCAGTTCCGCCTCTCCGGGAATTGTGCACACGGCCGAAAACCGTCGGCAGCCGTGCACGCGTGCCTGCGGTCGAATGGGGGCACCGATTCGCTGCGCCATCTCAATACCTGACTTCCTGGCTGCGGCGGCGGATGGTGGTGACTTCGTCGCGCTGGTTCCCGGTCGGGCCGTGGTAGTTGAGCGCGAACGACTGCTGGGCGTAGCCGCCGATCAGATGCGTGGGTTTGATCATGATCCGGGTGAGCGCGTTGTGGATACCGCCGCGTTTGCCCTTGCCTTTGAAGGTTTCGCCGGTTCCCGTGATTCCCTCGATCCGCGGGACGTCCACCGCACGGTCCTGCGCGTGGTACATGAACACGGTGCCCTCGGGCATCCGGTGCGAGACGATGGCCCGGGCCACCACCACACCGTTGCGGTTGATCGCCTCGATCCAGTCATTGTCCGCCACGCCGATTTTCGCGGCGTCCTTATCCGACATCCAGATCGTCTGCCCGCCACGCGAAAGCGTGAGCATATGCAGGTTGTCCTGGTAGGCGGAGTGGATCGACCACTTGGAGTGCGGTGTCAGATAGCGCACCGTGATACCGCGCTCGCTCACCTCGCCGACCCCGGGTTCGGCGAACAACGCCGTCATATCCAGCGGCGGCCGGAAGGTGGGCAGCTGTTCGCCGAGTTCGATCATCCAGTCGTGGTCGAGGTAGAAATGCTGGCGCCCGGTGAGGGTGTGCCATGGTTTGAGGCGTTCGGTGTTGATGGTGAACGGCGAATACCGGCGGCCGCCGGTTTCCGATCCCGACCATTCCGGTGAGGTGATCACCGGTACCGGACGCGCCTGGGTATCGGCGAAGGTGATCCGTTTACCCTCGTGTTCGGCGGCCAGATCGGCCAGTTCGGTACCGGTGCGCCGCTCCAGGGCGTGGAAACCTTCCACCGCGAGCCGGCCGTTGGTGGTACCCGACAGCGCCAGGATCGCCTCCGCGGCGTGGCTGTCCTTGGCCAGCGACGGCCGCCCCTGCGCCACCCCCGACACCACTGTCCCGTTCATCCCCGCGAGGTATTCGACCTCGGCGCCGGGGTGCGTGGTGATTCCCTTGGTGGTGACGCCGAGGGTATCGATCAGCGGCCCGAGCGCGGCCATCTTCTCCGCGATCTTCGAATAATCCCGCTCGACCACAACGATTTTCGGCATGGTCCTGCCCGGAATCGGTTCGCATTCCCCCGTCTTCCAGTCCAGCACCTTGCCCCCGGCCTGCGCCATGGCATCCGGCGAATCGTGTTGCAGCGGAACCGCGACGATATCTTTGCGCACTCCGAGATGTTTCTCGGCCAGCCAGGAGAAACCGCGGGCGATCCGGTGGAACGCCTCGAAATCGGTTTTCGCCTCCCACGGCGGCGAGATGGCCGGGGTGAAGGCATGTACGAACGGATGCATATCCGTCGAGGACAGATCGTGTTTCTCGTACCAGGTGGCGGCCGGGAGCACGATATCGGAGAAAAGCGTGGTGCTGGTCATCCGGAAGTCCAGGGAGAGCAGCAGGTCGAGCTTTCCGGTCGCGGCTTCGTCGCGCCAGACCAGTTCCTCGGGACGGACCCCGGTGGTGTCGGTGGTCTGCAGATTGGAATCCGCGCCGAGCAGATGCCGGTGGAAGTATTCGTTGCCTTTACCCGAGGAGCCCAGCAGATTGGCCCGCCAGACCGTGAGCACGCGCGGGAAGTTCTCCGGGGCATCCGGGTCTTCGCAGGCGAAGCGCAGCTCACCGGATTTCAGTCCGTCGACCACATGTTCGGCAGCGGTGCGCCCGGCGGCCTCGGCCTCGTCCGCGAGGTCGAGGGGGTTGCGGTCGAAGGTCGGATAGGAGGGCATCCAGCCCAGGCGGGTCGCCAGGGCGATATTGTCCGCGGCCGTGCGTCCGGCGAACGTCCCTTTGCCGAGCGGTGAGGCGAAGGTTTCGGCGGTGAACGGGTCGTAGCGCCACTGGTCGTTGGTCAGATACCAGAACACCGTGCCCTGCATCTGCCGCGGCGGGCGCTGCCAGTCCAGGCCGCAGGCGAGCGTGGACCAGCCGGTCACCGGGCGACATTTCTCCTGACCCACATAGTGCGCCCACCCGCCGCCGTTGACCCCCTGACAGCCGGTGAGCAGGGTCAGGGTGAAGAAGGATCGGTAGATCTGATCGGAATGGAACCAGTGGTTGGTGCCGGCGCCCATCAGAATCATCGACCGGCCACCGGAACGGTCGGCGTTATCGGCGAATTCGCGGGCGATCCGCCGGGCCTGCACGGCCGGAACGCCGGTGATGGCCTCCTGCCAGGCCGGGGTGTACGGCTCACCGGCGTCGTCGTAGCCGGTCGGCCAGGTTCCGGGGAGATCCGGGCGGCCCACTCCGTACTGGGCGAGCAGTAGATCGAACACTGTAGTGACCCGTTTACCGGCGACGATCTGCGTCGGCACCCCGCGGGTCAGGACACCGGGCACATCGCTGTCGAACCGGGGAAACTGTACGGCCGCAGCATCATCGGTGCGGCCGTACAGCGTCAGGAGTGGCTCCACACCCCCGAGATCCAGATTCCACCGGCCGGTGCCGTTCTCGCCGAACCGATCCCCCAGCGATCCGTTCGGCACCACCGGTGCCCCGTCCGAATCCAGCACCACGGTCCGGAACTCGGCGCCCTCGTCGGTCTTTCCGAGATCGGCGGCGGTGAGGAATTTGCCCGGTACCGCGACCCCGTCGGCGCCCTCCTCCACGGTGATCAGGAAAGGCAGATCGGTGTATTTGCGGATATAGTCCAGGAAGCGAGGCGTGCTGCGGTCGACGAAGAACTCGCGCAGCACCACATGACCCATCGCCATGGCCAGCGCGGCATCGGTGCCCGGCCGGGCGGCGACCCATTCGTCGGCGAATTTGGTGTTGTCGGCGTAATCCGGCGACACCACCACGACCTTCTGACCGCGGTAGCGGGCCTCGGTCATGTAGTGGGCGTCCGGCGTGCGGGTCACCGGGACGTTCGAACCCCACATGATGAGATATCCGGCGTCGAACCAGTCCGCGGATTCCGGCACATCGGTCTGATCGCCGAACACCTGCGGCGAGGCAACGGGCAGATCCGCGTACCAGTCGTAGAACGACAGCATCGACCCGCCCAGCAGGGAGATGAAGCGGGCGCCCACCGCATGGCTGACCATGGACATCGCCGGGATCGGCGAGAATCCCGCGACCCGGTCCGGGCCGAACTCCTTGATGGTGTGCACATGAGCCGCGGCCGCGATCTCGGCGGCCTCCCACCATTCGGCGCGGACGAATCCGCCCTTACCCCGCGCGGCCTTGTATGCCCGGGACCGCTCGGGGTCGGCGACGATATCGCCCCACGCGAGCACCGGGTCCTTCAACCGCTGCTTGGCTTCCCGGTACATCTCCAGCAGCGTCGACCGCACATACGGATACCGGACCCGCGCCGGGGAATAGGTGTACCAGGAGAACGACGCGCCACGCGGGCAGCCACGGGGTTCGTACTCGGGTTTGTCCGACCCCACCGACGGATAGTCGGTCTGTTGCGATTCCCAGGTGATCACACCGTCTTTCACGTAGATCTTCCAGGAGCACGAGCCGGTGCAGTTCACTCCGTGGGTGGAACGCACCACGTTGTCGTGCGACCAGCGGTCGCGATAGAACTCGTCGGCACTGCGCCCGCCGACCTTGTGCACGGTGCGGTGGTCGGCCGAGACCTCGCCCCGCTGGAAATATTTGCCCAGCCGCAGGAGTGCGTCGCCCGCGCCGGGTTGCCCGGTCGCGGTGTCCGAAGTGATATGCGTTGAGCCCGGAGTACGTGAAGCAACCACGACGCCCCCTTTTCTACAAGCGGTGAAATCGGGCTGACGCCTCGACTGTAAGGACGCCGCCGGACCGGGCCAAACGGCTTTCTCACAACGAAAATCGCAGGTCGGTGAGCTGTGAGGGCACCGCAATGTGGTGGTCACTGCGCGGGTGCGGGTGGTACGGCGGCCGGGCGAGGCCACCTGGGAAAACGGGGCGCGATGCCGAAGATCGGGTGTCCCGGCGGCACCCGCCGGCCGGTCCGGTGAAATTTCGGCAATGGCCGCTTCTCCAGCGGTTTACATTTGTTTACATACCGTGGCGGTCACCTCGGGCCGGAATTCGTGCACCTGGCATAGGCACTTCTACACAGCGGGAAGCCGCCGGCTTCGAGCCCGGAGGCGGTTCGCCTACGATTGCTGCCCGATCCGACTGCCGCCGGCGGTCGCCCGATCAGCTTCGAGGTGCACCATGGTCAGGCCTGTGCCGGTGTTGCGGGGGCGGCGAACTACTGCTCGCGTCCTGGCCGCTGTAGCGGCGATTATGCTGGCCGCCGGTGCGGTGGTCGCGGTTGGTGCGGTTTCCGCGCCGGGCCGGGCGGCCGCCGCTCCGGCCGTGACCGTGTATCCCGGTATGGAGGTCAAGCGTACCGAGATCGTGGGCGGCAAGGTCGAGGTCAGCCGCTGCACGGTGGGGCTCACGGGCATGATCGGCGAGGCCCGGTACGCGGTCACGGCGGGGCACTGCTACCGCAATGGGGTCGTCACGGACAAAGACGGCAACCCGATCGGCTGGTACGAATTCCACCGGCCGGACGAAGGTCTCACCTTCGGGTTCGCGCTGATCCGGCTCTACGACGGTATCGGGGTCGCCGCCAGCATGGGCAGCTTCGGCCTGTCCTCGGTGGATATGAAGCCGCAGATGAGCCAGCAGGTCTGCAAACTCGGCGCGACCACCGGCTGGAGCTGCGGAACGATCACCGAAATCACCGAGGGTTACCTCTACACGACGAATACCCTGGGCGCGAAGGGCGGTGATTCCGGTGCGGTCGTCTACCGGCAGACCTCCGACGGGCACGCCGCCTTCGTCGGCATCCTGGTCGCATTCGACGAGGGCAACGACAACAGCGCGGTGGTGGAGCCCGCCTCCTGGCTCTTCGATCAGATCGATGAGCACGGCCCCACCCGCGACAATCCGTTCGTCTGGTACCGGGTCTGACCCGTTTCAGACGCCCAGCGCGCCCGCGAAAACCGGCCAGGACCGGTGCAGATCGTCCTGCCAGTAGGCCCATGCGTGCGTGCCCGGATGGAAGTGCACGGTCGCCGGGATCTGCCGGTCGGCCAGTGCGGCCGCCAGCGGACCGGTGCAGTTGTCGACGATGGATTCCATCGTGCCGCCGACCAGTATCCGGTCGGCCAGCCGCAGCGGATCGCCGTCGATTCCCCGGGCATGCAGCACCTCGTGCGGGCCGGGCGCCCCGCTACCGGAGGAGATGTAGAGCGCCGTTCCCCGCAATCGCTCCAGGTGCAGCATCGGGTCGTGCTCGAGCCACTCGGGATGGCCGGGGTCGCCCCACATGTTCGTGGCATTCGCGCCGAATGCTGCCAGCTGCGAATACACGATGGCGCGGGCCGCCGGGTCGGTGGTGCGGGGACAGCCGCTGTAGGCACCGACGGCCTGGTACAGGCCGGGTGCGTGGATCGCCAGGTTCAGTGCCGATATCGCCGACATGGACAGGCCGGCCACCGCATTGCGGCCCGTCATCCCGAAGCGCGCGTTCAGCAGCGGCGGCAGTTCGCTGGTGAGGAAGGTTTCCCATTTGTTGCGGCCGAGAACCGGATCATCGGCGATCCAGTCGGTGTAGAAGCTGGCCCGGCCGCCCATCGGCACGATCACGTTCACCGGTTTGTCGGCGAAGAATTCCACCACGTCGGTGCGCCGCGTCCAGGGACCGCCGTCCTCGCCGCCGTCGCCGGCATTGAGCAGGTACAGCGCCGGAGCGGTCGTACCCGGATGCGATATCCACAGCGTGATCGGTTTGTCCATGGCGGCCGAATGAACCACCACCTCGAACTGCCGGCCACCCACAGGACGTACGTCCAGGATCCGGGCCGGCCCCTCCGCCGCGGCCGGGACGGCCGGTATCGACGCGAAACACAGGGCGAACAGGTACACCAGGCAACGCGGCAGCCGGTACATGCCGTGGTTTCTACCACGGCCTGCACCGGCGCCACCGGTACTCATTTGGCGTGTTCGTCGCGGGCGTGCACCCGCAGTGCGGTGATCGCCCCGGCCTCTTCTTCCGATACCCGCATCCGCTCCGCGATCGACCAGCGCAGACCACGCGGCAGGTGCGGCGCGACCTTGCTGAAGTACGCGTACAGCCAGTCCGTCCGCTCCACCAGGAACGGGTAGTCGGTGGTCATCATGGGCCGGATCACCAGCATCGGTAACGGTGCATCCAGCGGGTGGAAATCGGCGTTCCACAGCCCGGGTACCCGGCAGCCCGGATAGAACTGGCCGAGCATCAAGCCGTCGCGCACCACCTCGGTCTTGTGACGGCGGTGCGCCGTATCGATACGCTCGTAGTCGGTGAGACCAGGGAAAACGGCCACCGTGGTGAGCCATCGACTATCGGTCTCCGCGGCACGCAAGCGGTCGTACAACTCGTGGGCGTCCGCCACCGCGGCCGATACCTCCTCGGTGGTCAGCGCGTCACCACCATGGAACGAGGCGACCCACAGCGCGTGGCAACGGGCAGTCTGCCGGACGAACGGGCATACCGGTCCATCCCGTCCCAGGTCCGGATGCGCTTGCATCAGATGGTCGTCGACCCAGTGCACGAGCGCCGCGACATCGGGATGGTTTGCGGTCCAGCTCGCGCGGTTTTCGTAAACATCCCACCAGGTCGAACCGGTCCGCCTGCCGCGATATGCATGCGGGGCCGCATCCTCCGGCACAGGGGCCAGGGGACGCCGGGACTGCGGCGGAATCATCGCCCGCTGCCCGGTCATCGGCTGTCCACCGGTTCGGCGAGGCCGGCCAGGTAATCGGTCAGGATGGGCGCGATCACCGCGACAGCCTCCGGATTCATCAGCTGGCCATGGGCTGCGTCGACCGAGAACTCGATCAGGTCTCCAGTGACGTAGGGACGCCACAGCCGCGCGTCGAGTAGTTCGGTCATGCCACGGGTGGCCGAGAAGTACAGCAAATCACCGTCGAAGACGCCGGGCCGGTAGCGGGCCGATATCTCGACTCCGGCGATGTAGGCGCGGTGCAGCCGGTCGAGCCGATCGGCGGACAGACCGGCGCCCAGGGTCGCGCCCGCGGCCGCCAACTCGGCGGCTGCTTCGGCGGCGGTCAGATCCGGGACCTGTGCCGCGTCCGCCTCGTCGGGTTCGCCGCCGAGCAGATGGGTCAGCAGATCCCGCATCCGCGGCCGCGGCGGCGGTGGCGGTGGGGTGTCCGGCGGGAAGACGACGCTGTCGAGCAGGGCCAATACCGCGACCTCGCGGCCGAGATCACGTAAACGCACCCCGACCGCATGGGCGAGCTGACCGCCGAGCGACCAGCCGAGCAGATGGTAGGGCCCCTCGGGCTGCGCCCGCAGAATTTCGCGCAGATAGCGATCGGCGAGAGTTTCCACGGTGGCCGGGTCCGGCTCGTCGGAAGTCAGCACCGGGGATTGGATCCCGTAGACCGGGCGGTCGCCGATCCGGCGGGAAAGACCCATATAACACCAGGCCAGTGGTACCGCGGAATGGAAACAGAACAGCGGCGGCGATGCGCCTGCGCGCCGCAACGGCAGCAGTGTCTGCAGCCCTTCGGTATCCGCCGTCGCAACGATCCCGGATTCGGTCTTCACCTGCCCGTTCCGGGCCTCGAAGCTATCGGTTCCGCGATAACTCGCGATCCTGTCGGCCAGATCCGCCACCGTCGGTGTGGTGTACAGCCAGCGCACAGTGACCGGGACATCGGTCGCATCGGCGAGTTCGGCCGCAAGCCCGACACCGAGCAGAGAATTGCCGCCGAGCGCGAAGAAATCGTCGTCTACGCCGATATCCGGACGGCCGACGATACTGCCCACCTTCTGCGCGACCAGTCGCTGAATCTCCGTCTCCGGGGCACGATAGGAGCGCGCCGATACGGGTTCGGGCAGCCGATCGCGATCCAGTTTCCCGTTGGGGGTCAACGGGATCCGGTCGATCTCGAGCAGCACCGCCGGCACCAGCGCGGCCGGCAACACGGTCCGCAGCCGACGCAACGTGCCGGCCGGATCGAAACGGTGCCCCGCGGCGACGACCACATAGCCCGCCAGCCGGGCCGAGGGTCCGGGACCGCCCGCGACCGTCACCACCGCCTGCGTGATCTCCGCACAGGCGGTGAGAGCCGATTCGATCTCGCCGGGTTCGATCCGGCGGCCGTGCAGGGCGAGCTGCCGATCGACGCGGCCGAGGAATTCGTAACCACCGGGGTCTGCACGCACCAGGTCGCCGGTCCGATACAGTCGCGCGCCGGTGTCCGCGGGATCGGCGACGAAACGGGCGGCGGTGGCCGCCGGGTTGTGCAGATAGCCGAGCGCCACTCCGGGCCCGCCCACATACAGTTCGCCACGCCCGCCGGTGGGCACCGGCCGCAGCCGGGTGTCCAGGACCGCTGCCCGCACACCGGGCAGTGCCGGGCCGATCAATACCGGTTCGTCGGGCGTCAACGGTTCGCTCTGCATCGTCATCACCGTCGCCTCGGTCGGACCGTAGCCGTTGTACAACCGGACGCGCGGAACCCAGCGCCGCACGAGTTCAGCGGCGGGAGCCTCACCTCCGGTCACCACGGCTTGCAGACTCGGGAGCCGGCCGGGATCCAAGGTGCCGAGTACCGCGGGAGTGCTGAGCAGATGGGTGATTTCGGCGGCCCGGATCGTATCGGTGAGCTCGCCACTCACCGGCGGCCCGGCCGGAGCGACGAAGAGCCGCGCCCCGGCCGCGAACGCCGCGAGCAACTCCAGCAGGTGAGCATCGAAAGCAGGCGAATGTGCGTGCAGAACAACCGAATCCGCACCGACTCGATAGCGGTCGACGATGTACTCGGTGAGCGGACCCAGCCCTCGGTGCCCGACGAGAACACCTTTCGGCGTTCCGGTGGTGCCCGATGTATGAATCAGATAGGCCGGATGGTCCGGGCAGAGCCCGGACCACGGCACCTCCGGACCGCCGGTATCCGTATACGTTCCCGGCTGTTTCCCGTTGCCACCATGCCGAGTACTTCCGGTCGCCGCCGGCTTTTCCGGTGTGCGAGCCGCCCCTGCCGCGCCGTCCAGTTCCAGCCAGCGCACACGATCGGCAACGTCGTCCGTCCCGGCCGGAGCCGTATCCACGCCGAGCAGCTCCGGCCGCACCGCTGTCACGGTCAGGCCGAGCCGGATGCCGGCGGCTGCCAGCACTGCGGCAATCCGGTGCGGTGGGTCGGTGGGATCGATCGGCACGAAGCACGCGCCCACGGTGGCGACGGCCCAGAGACCGAGCACCGATTCGATCGAACGCGGTACCACCACCGCCACGGAGACCCCCGGTCCGGCACCATATTCGGCCAGCACCCGGGCCCATCTGCGGGACAGGTGGTCCAGCTGCAGATAGGTCAGTGACCGGGTCCCGTCACCGACAGCCACCGAATCCGGGGACCGCATGCCCGCACGGAGAAGTTCCGGCAGCAACCGGACGCTCGGCTGCCCCCGCGTCCGCGGATCGCGCCGGAGCTCCGGCCGCGGGGCATCAGATCCTGGTTCGCCCGAGAGGTTTTCGGATATGTCTATACGCGCGACCGGCTCGTCTGCCGCGGCGACGAGGAAACGGTCGAGAAAGGCGAGAAAGCCGGAGTGAAACCAAGCCAGGGTGGCAGGCGAGTACCGGGCGGGGTTGCCCTGGAAGTCGATACGGATACTGCTTTCCTCGGGACCGAGCTGGTAGCCGTTGACCAGCAGGTCCTCCACCGGCCCGGACGACAGCAGATGCGCGTGCCCGGTGACCGGGCCCAGCCGCAGCGGCTCCACGAAACCGAGCACATTGATCACCGGTCCGAAGCCGCCACGCTCGACTCGGCCGCCGCCGCGGTCACGCTGGATATCCTCGTACGAATACTGCTGATGACGTAGCGCTCCGAGGACTTTCGCGCGCACTCCGGAAACCGCCGCGCCGACTGTCCCCCGGGCGATACCGGTGAGCCGCAGCGGAACGACATTGGCTACCGACCCGGCGGATCGGCGCAGTACAGCCGTGGTGCGCGCCGGTACGGGTAACGAGAGCACGGGGTCGTCGTTCCCGGTCAGCCGGGCAACGTAGCTGCCGAGAGCAGCGATCAGCAGTTCGCCGAAGGAGGCGCCGTGCCGCCTGCGGGCCGTAGCGACCGACCGTGCTGTCGCCGGTCCGACCACGGCCGAAACCCGGTGCGGCCGCGCCCGCGGCGCCGCAGGCCGGCCGGCGAGCCCCACCGGCTCGGCCAGACCGGCCAGCACGCTACGCCAGTAATCCCGGTCGGCCACCGCCCGCGCCGAACACCGATAAGCGTTCTCGGCGGCCAGCAGCCCCGCGGTGTCCAGCCCGCCCGGCCCGCCCTCGTCCGTGCCGGTGACCGCGGCCCGGTACAGCTCCCCGGTGCGACGCAGTAGTGCGACGGCGCCCGCTCCGTCGAGCGCAAGATGGTGGCTGCGCAGGTACAACAGATGCCGCTGCGGGGCAACCCGGTACAGCACCGCGACAGTGAGTACATCGGTGCGCGGATCGAGCGGGGTGTGATAATCGTCGTCCATGCGGTCCAGTGCCCGGGTTACCGGATCGTGGTGAGCGGCGAGATCACAGTCGGTGAAAGCGAGCTCGGCATCCGTGCGCACCTGCCGCGGCCTGCCGTCCACCGACCGCACCTGCACACCCGGAGTCCCGAGCTCCCGGGCCGCTCGGCAACCACATCCCCGCATCAGCGCCACATCGAGCGGACCGCGTAGATCCAGGTACATCGCCACAGTGTTCGGAATGGCCGGGTACAGTTGCTGGGCCACCCACCAGCGCAATTGAGCGGCCGACAGGGGATGATCCGATACCGTCCTCTGAGAGCTCATCTCGACCGCTCCTTCTGCATTGCCCGGTCGGATCCGATCGAGAAACATCGGGCCGCCGATCCACGCGCCATTCGGCAGAACCCGCTGCTACGACTATCTGCGGAAACAATCTGCCGGGAACACTACGCCTGCCGGGAACGTATTACATCGGTCTCGCCCCCGATGCTTTCGCTCACGACCGGATAGCGTCGCACAGCGTTCCGGCGCGTTATGCGCATAACGATCGATCCACCACCCGGACACGGGCGGCTACGACCGACGGCCGAGACGAACGCGGCACTCGGAAACACGCCGCCAACACCTATGCGTGACGACCGGGAGCCACATTCGGACCGACAACAATCCCGCCACATACGCACAGCGAGCACTGCGGTACGAGAAAACACATCCGCGACGGTGCGGCTCGTTACGTCCAGACTTGCGTCGTCACGATTGCGGAACAGTAGGTCGCCGAGCACGGGACGGTGGCGATCGATATCCGGTCCGCCGCACAGCGGTCACGAACTGCACCGGGACTGCCCGATCCGGGCACCGCCATCGACGCTCCGGGGCGGGTCTCCGCCCGGAACCGGGCCCGTATGCCGGGAAGTACTTCTCTCCGGTCAGGGACGCAGCCCGGCGCCCGGCCACTCGCGCGGACGCGGGCCCGCCGAACCTTCTGCGGGGCAGCCGAACTCTGCTCGGGCAGCGGTACGGTAGCGGTCCGCGATCAATCGGACCACCGCGGGATGCACGCCGATCGGGTCGGCGACTCCGGTCGCACCGGCCCGATGCAAGCGCTCGTGGAACAGGCCGTGCGCAAGAAGGTACGAGGCGATGAACACCCTTTCATGCCCCTGCGCGCGCAGCTGCGCCACCACCTCCGGAACACACGGCGTGCCGGTGGCGACATACGCCGTGCGCACCGGTGTCGAGAGTTGCGCGGTGAGCATGGCGGCGGCACGGCGCACATCCGCGAGGGCCCGCGGATCGGAGGAGCCGGCGGCCGCGAACACCACGGCGTCACCCGGGCGCCAGCCCGCGGCCCGCAACCGGACGGCCATGATCCGGGCGAGTGCCGGGTCGGGACCCATTGCGGCCGTTACCGTCACCGCCGAATGGCCGCTGTCGCCCACTTCCCTCGGCACGTCCTGATAGACGTGATAACCGGACGCCAGAAAGGCCGGAACCACCACAGCCGGAGCGAGATCAGCGCACTCCGGAGACTGCGCGACCAGATCGCCCAGCACTTCCGACGGCGAGGGACCGAGCACATCGACGAATGCGGTACGCACCGATACTCTCGCAGTGAACCGGCCGGAGACGGCGCCCGATTCCGCGAAAGGGTCACCGACGCAACCACACCCGGCGGGCCCGTGATCGGCAGAGCGGATCACTGCCCGGAAATTCCCCGCGCTCGGCCCGCCGACGGCATTGTGCACACAACGGTTACCGGCCGGTGCCGACCGGTGCCCCAGCTCGCGGCCCACCGCCTCGGCCAACGCGGCGATCATCTCCACGCCCTTACCGCTGCGGGTTCCGTGGGCCACCAGCACCAGCACGTGCGGCTGCGGCGCGGTCACCCGGAAACCACCGTGCGCACATAGCGGGTGTTACGTGCCGGGGGTGCGGGCAGCGCGGCACCGGCATTGTTGTCGGTGCATTCGGCCGGGTCCATGGCCAGCCGGTAACCGCGCTTGACCACGGTCTGGATCGCCTTCGGTGTCCCCAGGCCCGCCCGCAGCCGGGCGATGGCTGTCTCCACCGCGTGCGTGTCGTCGCCCCCGCCGGGCAGGGCGGCCAGCAGATCCTCACGCGACACCACCCGCCCTGGATACCGGGCCAGCGAACGCATCAGTGCCATCGGTGCGGGGGCCAGCTGTTTCACCGTGCCGTCCACCACCACGCAGGCCCCGCGGACGCTGATGGTGTGCCCGGCGGCGTTGATCCGGCCGGCCCGGCGCGGTAGTTCCTCGGCCACATGGCGGGCCAGGGCACCCAGCCGCGCGCGGCCGGGCATCGTGACCGGGACACCCAATTCCTCCAGCGGCGCCGCGGTGATGGGTCCGACGCAGGCCGCCGGTACCCGGCTGCGCAGCGCGTGCAGGACACCCTCGAGCACACCGGTTTCCTTGGCACGCATCAGCATCGACGCCACCGCGGGCGCGCTGGTGAAGGTCACGCAGTCGATGGCCGAGGTCACGATGGCCTCGATCAGACTGTCCATCGGACCGCGATCGGCCGGCGGCTCCCACCGGTACACCGGCACCGGCACCACATCGGCGCCGGCGCAGCGCAGCACCTCGCAGAAGTCCGGAATCGGTTCCCATTCGGTGGTCGCGCCGTGCAACTGCACCGCGATCCGCACCCCTTCGACGCCCTCCGCGAGCAGATGGTCGAGCACCTCCGCCGAGGATTCGGAAGCGGGCGACCATTCCTCCCGGAGTTCGGCCGCCCGGATCGCCCCCTTCGCCTTGGGTCCGCGGGCCAGCATCCGGGTGTTGCCGAACGTGGCACGCAGCTGCTCGGCCAGCCCCCAGCCCTCCGCCGCCTCCATCCAGCCGCGGAAACCGATCCCGGTGGTGGCGACGGCGATCTGCGGTGGGTCGGCGACGAGCTCGCGGGTCACCCGTTCGAGTTCGGTGTCGTCGGCCAGCGGAATGATCCGGATGGCCGGCGCGGACACGACTGTCGCGCCCCGCCGGGTGAGCAGGGTCGCGAATTCCTCGGCGCGCCGGGCCGCGGTGATACCGATGGTGAACCCGGCCAGCGAGGTGTTCGTATCCGTAACCGTCATGCGCGGGGGCCGTTCGCGGCCATGACGAGGGGTTCGTCGGAAATCGAGACCAGTCCGCCGTCCACCCGCACGGCATACACCGGCAGCGATTCGGTCGCATCGTCCAGGCACCGGCCGTCGAGCAGCGAGAACGCCTGCTTCAACAGCGGGGACGCAACGACGGGCTCACCGCCGCGGTCACCGACGATCCCGCGCGACATCACCGCCGCCCGGCCGAAGGGGTCGATATTGCCGACCGCGTACAAGGTGCCCTCCGGCATCAGGAACAGCGCGGCCTGGGCCCCGCCGGGCAACAGCACCGCCACGCCGCGGCCGGGGATCAGATAGTCGAGTCGGCAGGCCTGCGTCCACCCGGTGGTGGTCGGGGCAACGCCAGGGGTATCGATCACGGTCATGGTGTTCTCCTCCACACGCCTTAACCATTGGTACCGGCGCACTGTTTCCACACGGTTAAGCCGTCATTTCCCACTCGTAGCGGCTGCTCGCGGCCCGCCCGCAATGCCCTCCGTGGTTACATTCCACTGCCGCCTCCGGGCATCGCGGGCAGGCCGAGCAGCACCGGGACCTTGCGTTCACCGCTGTCGTCGAACGAAATCGTCGGATCGGCTTCGGCCGGGGCGTTGACGAAGGATACGAAACGCGACAGCTTCTGTTCGTCCTCGAGCACCGCGGCCCATTCGTCGCGATAACCGGCCACATGCGATTCCATCGCCGCTTCCAGGTCGGCCGCGATACCGAGACTGTCCTCGCAGACCACCTCGCGCACGTAGTCGATGCCCAGGTCTTCCTGCCACGGCGCGGTGCGCTGCAACCGGTCCGCGGTGCGGATGTAGAACATCAGGTAGCGGTCGATATACGAGATCAGGGTCCGGTCGTCGAGATCACCGGCCAGCAGCACGGCGTGCTTCGGGGTGAGACCGCCGTTACCACCGACGTAGAGGTTCCAGCCGTTCTCGGTGGCGATCACGCCCACATCCTTGCCGCGGGCCTCGGCGCATTCCCGGGCACAGCCGGAAACGGCCAGCTTCAGTTTGTGCGGTGACCGCAAGCCGCGGTAGCGCTTCTCCAGCAGGACCGCCATCCCGACCGAATCCTGCTGGCCGTACCGGCACCAGGTGGACCCGACACAGCTCTTGACGGTACGCAGCGATTTTCCATAGGCGTGGCCGGATTCCATCCCGGCGTCCACGAGTCGCTTCCAGATGAGCGGCAACTGTTCGACGCGGGCACCGAACAGGTCGATCCGCTGGCCACCGGTGATCTTGGTGTAGAGACCGAACTCCTTGGCGACCTCACCGATCACGATCAACTGCTCGGGCGTCACCTCGCCACCCGGCATCCGCGGCACCACCGAATAGGTGCCGTTCTTCTGCAGGTTGGCCAGGAAGTGGTCGTTGGTGTCCTGCAGTGCTGCCTGTTCGCCCTCCAGAATGTGCTCGCTGGAAGTGGAGGCCAGGATCGAGGCGACCGTCGGTTTGCAGATATCGCAGCCGATGCCCTTACCGTGCCGGGCGATCAGCTCGGAGAAGGTACGAATACCGGTGGCCTGCACGATCTGGAACAGCTCGGCACGGGACTGTTCGAAATGCTCACACAGCGCCTTCGACATTTCGACGCCGGATTGTTCGAGCACCTTCTTGATCATCGGCACGCAGCCGCCGCAGGAGGTACCGGCTTTGGTGCAGGCCTTGATCGCGGGGATATCGCACGCGCCGTCGGCGATGGCACCGCAGATGGCGCCTTTGCTCACATCGTTGCAGGAGCAGATCTGGGCTTCGTCGGGCAGCGCGTCGGCGCCGAGCTCCGCACCGGCCGGGGAGATCAAAGCGGCAGGTTCGGCCGGTAGCGGGCGCCCGACCAGCGGCCGCAGCGCCGCATACTGGGTGGCGTCGCCCACCAGAATGCCGCCGAGCAGTGTCTGCGCGTCGTCGGAGATCACCAGTTTCGCGTAGGTGCCGCGCGCCGCATCGTGCAGCACCACCGAGAGGGCGCCTTCGGTCTTACCGTGCGCATCGCCGAAGCTGGCCACATCCACGCCCAGCAATTTGAGCTTGGTGGACATATCGGCGCCGGGGAACTCTCCGGCGCCCCCGAGCAACCGGTCGGCGACGATCTCGGCCGTGGTGTAGCCCGGGGCGACCAGGCCGTAGCAGACACCTTCGACGGCGGCGCATTCACCGATGGCGTAGATGTTCGGATCGGAGGTGGCCAGGCCCAGGTCGGTGACGATACCGCCGCGCGGGCCCACCTCGAGACCGGCGTCGCGGGCGATCTGGTCACGCGGGCGGATACCCGCGGAGAACACCAGCAGCGCGGCGTCGATCACGGTGTCGTCGGAGAGACTGATCTTCAACCGCCCGGCCGGAGCCGCCGCCGCGTCACGTTCGATCCCCTGGGTGCCGACACCGGTGTGCACCTGCAGTCCCAGATCGGTGACCAGTTTCTCCAGGATCGCTCCGCCACCCTCGTCGACCTGGGCGGGCATCAACCGGTCGTTGTACTCGATCACGTGCGGGGTCAGCCCCAGCATCCGCAGCGCGTTGGCGGCCTCCAGGCCGAGCAGGCCGCCGCCGACGACCACACCGTGCGCGCCGGGACCGGCCGCCTCCGCCGTGGCCTTGATGCCGTCGAGGTCCCCGAGGGTGCGGTAGACGAAACATTCCGGGTGTTCGTGCCCCGGCACGGGTGGCACGAACGGGTAGGAACCGGTGGCCAGGACGAGGGCGTCGTAGTCGAGCACCTCACCGGCGGTGGTGGTCACCTTCTGCGCGTCCTTGTCGATGGCCTCGGCGCGCTGTCCCAGGCGCAGGTCCACCAGTTCGTCGCCGGTGTACTCGTTACCCGGCAACGCCAGCGCGGCCGGGTCCCAGTTCCCGACGTAGGAGGACAACCCCACCCGGTCGTAGGCGGGCAGCTGCTCCTCGCCGAGTACGACGACCTGCCATTGCCCGGCGGAGTCCCGGGAGCGGAGCGCCTCGACGAAGCGGTGCCCGACCATGCCGTGACCGGCGACGACGACTGTCTTGCGCTGTGCGTTCATGGTGTCCTCCGTGGAGATCCGGGATCAGGCCGACGACCGGGCGGACCGGGTTTCGGCGGGCTGGGTGGTCGGGGCGCCGGATTCGGCCCGGCGGACCAGGGCCTCGGCGGTGGCGACGATCTCCCGGCCGGCCGCCGGAGCCCCGGGGCGGCGCAGGAACACCGCCCAGGTGACGAGCGCGCAGGCGATATAGAACGTCATGAACACCCAGAAGGCGGTGGTCGCCGATTGCGTCGAGGCGTACGACGAGCGCAGTACGAGGTTGATCCCCACCCCGCCGAGCGCGCCGATGGCGCCGACGAAACCGATAAGCGCACCCGAGGTGTTCTGCGCCCAGGCGGCGCGTTCGGCCGGGCTCCCGTCGAGGCTGCGCGATTTGGCGGCGAAAACCGACGGGATGATCTTGGTGACCGACCCGTTGCCCAGTCCGGAGAGCACGAACAGCGCCACGAAACCGGCGACCAGCACCGCGAGCACCGGGCCGGAGAAACCGTTGGCCGAACCGTCGGCCACCGTCGAGGCAGCGGCCACCACCACGGCGGCGGCCATCATCGCCACGAAGGTGACCAGCGTGACCTTGCTACCGCCGATCCGGTCGGCCAGTTTGCCACCGTAGGGCCGGGCCAGCGAGCCGAGCAGCGGCCCGATGAAGGCGATCTGCGCGGCGTGCAGGGTGGCCTGCGCCGCGGTTTCACCACCGGCCACGAAACTGATCTGCAGAACCTGCCCGAAGGCGAAGCTGTAGCCGATGAACGATCCGAAGGTACCGATGTAGAGAAACGAAACCGCCCACGACTGCGGCACTTTCAGCGCGGTGAGCATATAGGACAGATCGGCCTTCTGGTTCGGCAGATTGTCCATGAACAATGCCGCACCGAGCCCGGCCAGTACGACCAGCACCAGGTACGCCGCGCAGATCACCGTGGCGTACTCGTTGCCGAGTGTCGCGATGATCAGCAGGCCGAACAGCTGGATCACCGGAACACCGATATTGCCGCCGCCCGCGTTCATGCCCAGGGCCCAGCCCTTGAGGCGCTGCGGGTAGAAGGCGTTGATATTGGTCATCGACGAGGCGAAGTTGCCGCCGCCCAGGCCGGCGAACGCCGCCACGATCAGGAATGTCGTATACGACGTTCCCGGCTGGTTCACGAAATACAGCGTGAGCAGAGTCGGTATCAGCAGTGCGACGGCGCTGAACACCGTCCAGTTGCGGCCGCCGAAACGGGCCGTCGCCACCGTGTACGGGATCCGCAGGATCGCGCCGACCAGAGTCGGTACCGCGACCAGGAAGAATTTGCCGGCCGGGTCGATACCGTAGGTCTCGGCCGGCATGAACAGCACCATGACCGACCAGATGGACCAGATGGAGAATCCGATGTGCTCGGCGACGACCGACCAGATCAGGTTGCGCGTGGCGATCTTCTTACCGCCGGCCTCCCAGGCCGCGGTGTCCTCTGCGTCCCAGTGCTCCAGCTTCGGCCGCCGGAACAACGCCTGCACGGCGCCGCGGCGGCTTTCGGTCTGCGTGTTCAAGGGGCCTCCCAACGTGGTTCGACCCAACGTTAGGAAACGGGTATTGCCGCAATGCTGCCCAAAATGACCGCCGAATCAACGGTTTCTCACGCGGTTCATGTGGCCGAGGTGAGAAACCGGCGCTTGTTAACGCGGTGTCACAGAAGGGTTTCCGGGCGTCACGAACCGCCCACTTTCATCGCGGAGTGCGGTGAGGACCTGTTCAAAGGATGACCTGCGTCACGCCCCGGCGCAACCCGGGAAACGAACTCCCGCCGCGCACGGCCAACCGCCCGGTTCCGGGCGGGGCGATCAGCCGCCGGCCGCGCCGTCCTCGAGCAGCCGCGGTTTACAGGCCTCCCAGGCGCCGATCAACAGCACCACCACCGAGACCCCGAGCAGGGCGAACGGCGCCGCCCAGCCACCGGTCACGGTGTGCAGCATCCCGAACACCAAGGGCCCGATACAGGCCAGCGCGTAGCCGACTCCCTGGGTGAACCCCGACAGCGCGGCCGACCCGGCCGGGGTGCGGGTGCGCAGGTTGATCAGGGTGAGAGCCATCGGGAAGGTGCTGGGGCCGAGACCGAGAATGACCACCCACAGCACCGGCGCGCTCATGGGCGCGATCAGCAGGCCCGCGAACGCCACCAGGAAACAGACCGCGCAGCCCACCGCGACCGGGAAGGGGTTGGCCATCCGCGCCGCCACCGTCGGCGCCGTCAATGCCGCGACCAGGCCCATGAGCGCGAACAGGGCGACCATCGACCCACCGAACGCCGCGTCCGCTCCGGCGTCGGACAGGATGGTGGGCAGCCAGGTGAACACGGAATAGGTGGTCAGCGAGGTCATCCCGAACATCGCCGACATACCCCAGGCCAGTGGTGAGCGCCACACCTTCGGGGTGGGGCCCGTGGTCGCGCCCGGCAGTCCGGTCGTATCCGCCACCGCCCGGCCGCGCCGATTCCACAGGACGCCGATCCAGGGCACGGCCGCGGCGAACCCGAGCAGCGCCCACACCCCCAGCGAAACCCGCCAGCCGTGCGCCTCGGCGAGCGGCACCGCCACCAGGGCGGGAATCACCGTACCGATCTGCACCATGGTGATGTACAGCGCGCTCACCGTGGCGAGCCGATCGGGAAAGTAGCGCTTCACCAGCGGCGGGACCACAATATTGCCGATACCCATACCGCCGAGGGCCAGCGCGGAGAACAGCAGCAGTCCCACCGTCTCGGAGACGAGTACGCGGGCGAGCATGCCGGCACCGGCGGCGGCCATGGCCGCCAGCACGGTCCACTCCAGGCCGATCCGCCGCACCAGCAGCGGGGTCGCCAGCCCGGTCACCGAGAACATCAGGGTCGGGATCATCCCGAACACGCCGACGACGGCCGTGGAGTAGCCGATATGTTCGCCGATCTCTTCGGCGAGGGGGGTGAACGCGGTTACCGCGACCCGCAGGGTCAGCGCGGACATGACGATGGCCGCCAGGACCAGCAGGCGGCCTTCGATGAGTGAGCGTCGCCGGCCCGCGGTGGGCGGGTCGGCCGGACGGGAGGTCTCGGGCAACGCTGCAGTCACCGAGAAATCATAGGATGACCGTATGACCAGGACAAGGCACTTGTGACGGGCGGTACTCTGTCGAAGTGCAAAGCGTTCGCCGCACCAGTCTCATCGCCCAGGTCACCGAGCAACTCAAAGAGGATATCCGCTCGGGACGCTGGCCGGTCGGGACGCGGATCCCCACGGAACCCGAACTCGCCGAGCTGACCGGAACCGGCCGCAATACGCTACGCGAGGCCGTCCAGGCGCTCGTCCATGCCGGCATGCTGGAACGGCGGCAGGGTTCGGGTACCTATGTCATCGCGACCTCCGAGGTCGGCAGCACCCTCGAGAAGTACTTCGCCGAGGCCGCCGAACGCGATGTCCTGGAACTACGCCACGGGCTGGAAGCCACCGCGGCCGCCCTGGCCGCCCACCGCCGCGACGAATCCGATATCGCGAAGCTGGAGCGTCTGCTCGACGAACGCAACCGGCTGTGGCCGACCGATCGCTCCGCCGCCATCGCCGCCGATGTGCAACTGCACCGTGCGATCGTGGCTGCCAGCCACAACGCGGTGTATCTGGAGTTCTACGATTCGCTGCTCGGCCGGATCGAAGCCTCCACCCGCTCCCGCACCGACCGGATCGACGGCTGGTACAACGACGAGCACAGCGAACTGGTGCGGGCCATCACCGACGGTGACGCCGAACGCGCGGCCAAGACCACCCGCTGCTTCCTGGATACTCTGCTGGCCGATTACCCCGAGCGCTGACGGGTTCCGGCAACGTTACCGAGAGATCACCCGCGCGTCCGTCGTCCGTGAGCGGGATGTGCGCCGATCGTCACCGCACGCTATTCGATGGAAACACCCGGCTTCTAGCGTTTTCTCACGTCACAACACCGCACTCGACGCCCGGCCGCCGCGCCGGGCGGCCCCGGTTTCCCGGGGTAGTCGAGCCCCGACGAGAGGGACGCCGATGACCGCGATCGCCGACACCGGCTCACAAACACCCGATACGGCACCAACTTTCACCCATCGGCGCCGGGGGCGCTGGATCGACCGATGGGAACCCGACAACGAACGGTTCTGGGCATCCGGCGCCGACCGCACCGCCCGCAAGAACCTCGTCTTCTCGGTTTTCGCGGAGAATCTCGGATTCAGTATCTGGGTGCTGTGGGCCAGTGTGGTCACCAGTATGGGCGCCGCCGGCTTCGGGTTCCTGGAAGGCCTGGGCAGCGGCAACCCGGTGGCCGTGAGCAATGCGCTGCTGCTCACTTCCATTCCGACACTTGTCGGTTCGGCTCTGCGCATCCCCTACACCTTCGCCATACCGCGTTTCGGCGGCAGGCTGTTCACCGCGTTCAGCGCGGCCATGCTGCTCATCCCCACGCTGGGCCTGGCTTTCTTCGTGAACCAACCCGATACTCCGATGTGGGTTTTCGTGGTGCTGGCGGCTCTCTCCGGATTCGGCGGCGGCAACTTCTCCTCGTCGATGGCCAATATCTCGTTCTTCTTCCCCGACGGCAAGAAGGGTGCCGCCCTGGGAATCAACGCCGCCGGCGGCAATCTCGGCGTGGCCCAGACCCAGCTGCTGCTGCCACTGCTGATCACCCTCGGTACCCATCTCACCGCGAAAGACGCGGCCGGCTACCGATTCGGCATCACCCTGTCGGTGCTGGTGTGGATGCCGTTCATCCTCGCCGCCGTATTCGGCGCGCTGCGCTATATGGACAGTCTGTCCACCGCGAAATCCGACGGCCGCTCCTACAAACCGGCCCTCACCAACCGGCACACCTGGGTGATGGCCTTCCTCTACATCGGTACCTTCGGGTCCTTCATCGGTTTCTCGTTCGCGTTCCCGACCCTCATCAAAGCCAATTTCCCCGACCTCGCGAATATCGGCTGGATCAGCACCCTCGGTAACCTGGCTTTCCTCGGCGCCTTCGTCGGATCGTTCGCCAGGCCCTTCGGCGGCTGGCTCTCGGACAAACTCGGCGGCGCCCGGATCACCATCATGGTGTTCGGCGGGATGGCGGTGGCGGTGGCCCTCATCATGGCCGCACTGGAGATGAAGAGCTTCCCGCTCTACTTGGCGGCGTTCCTGGTCCTGTTCGTGCTCACCGGTATCGGGAACGGCTCCACCTACCGGATGATCCCCTCGATCTTCAGCGCCGAAGCCGCGAAATTCGCCTCCGAACGCGGTATCGAGCCGGCCGATGCGGCCGCGTCGGCGAAACGGCAGGCAGGGGCGGCGATCGGGGTGATCGGTGCGGTAGGCGCCTTCGGCGGTTTCGTACTCCAGCAGGCGCTGCGCCTGTCCAACACCAACTTCGGCTCCATGGAACCGGCCTTCTGGGCCTACGCCGGAGCGTTTCTGGTGATGGCCGGAGTCACCTGGTGGTTCTACCGCCGGACCTCCTTCGCCGTGACCCGGGTGCCTTCCCTGGCCTACGCGAATATCTGACGACCGAACCGAGTTGGGGGGGGGCGGGCGCCCCCCCCCCCCCCCCCCCGCCCCCCGGGAGGGGGAGGAGAAGCCGCCAAAA
>NZ_JARWOV010000244.1 GCF_029868855.1 Nocardia carnea
CACTCCGTCCTCACGGTTACGGGCGACCCGGACCACATCGTCGCGGAACTCCTGGGGATAGGGCTTGGGCACGATGACATCCTTCCAGGTTCGCCTGTCGGCGAACCAGATCGATGTCACCTATCCGTGCAGCAGCCCCGAGCGTGCTGCGGTCGCAGCGGGCGTGCTGGTCTACGTAGAGTCGGCTGGTGTTGTCCGGTCCGTAGACCAGGATGCCGCAGGCCAGGTTGAAGTTCCGGTATGGCATGGGGATGAGATTCCAGAACCCGGTGGGGACTTCGGCCCACGGCAACACCGCGCCGCGGAATGGTGGAAGAGATGGCAGAGTGGACCCGCGTTGTGGTGGGGCGAACTCGACTACCAGGCGGTGGCCTTCCTTTCCGGGAATGAGTTCCCAGGTGAACGGCTCAGTCGGCTCGAAGCCTGGTATCTGTAACGGTATCTGGCTCGCCTCGCGCGCCTGCAAGGCGGGAACCAGCAGGGGATCGATGCGGATCGGCAGGTGTACGAGCGCGATCTTTCCTCCCGATGCTTGGTCGAGTACGCCCACAAGTTCGAGCGCTTTCGCCGATGCCGCGTCGGTACCGATCATTGCCATCACCGCGGTGGCTTGCCCTGGAGGTGCGGCGGGGATCTCGATGACCGAGGATGACAGTGAGTCGCCCGTGACTACCCGTAGTTCGGATTCGGGGAACCAGATACACAGGGCGGCGCGCCAGTGCGCAATGATCGTGGTCTGCGGCAGCTCCCATCGGTCGATGGTGTGCCGGTCGCCAGGCCGCAGCGCCTCGCGGGCCCGCTCGATGTAGCCGAGCTGCGCGTAGTTGTTGCTGTGCAGGCTGAATTTGAACTCACCCGCTCGCTGCCGGGGAGCCAGATACAGCTCGTCGGTGACCTTTTTGCCGCTGCCGGTCCACACCCGCCACTCCGCCGATCGGCGCCCATCCGGCGCGCCCACCACGAACCGCACCGTATTGATCAGCGCGCGAGCCTTCTCGGTCATGCTGCCGCAACGAACCAGGTCCGGGAAGCGTTCCACAGCAGGGGCTACTTGGCCCCGTTGAGTGTAGCCAGGCTATTAATCCCGTCGAATCGCAGACATTAGCAGTGCGAGAATCGCGAGATGTGTCGATGGTGTGTGCCCACCAAGAGCGCCTTGTCCTTCTCGATGTCGAGTTGCTCGGGCGGATGGGAATGACTCGGCGTAAGCGAGATCCACTGCCGGTGCGCCGGTTGCGAGAAGAGGCATTGCGCAACGAGGCGGGTACTCCCGCGCGTAAGCATCATCTGGTGCCAGCGTCCTACCTGCGACGCTGGGCGGAGGACGATAGCAAAGGCCGCTCGAAGCTCCGGGTCACTGAGATCGATCGGGCGACCAGTTACTGTGTCGGGCCGGACAATGCGGCACGAGAACCCGATTTCTACCGAGTCGAACACCCGGATTTGGATCCGGCGAAAGTTCCGCCGTCGTTGTTCGAGACCCACCTCAGCAAGATCGAACGCAACGCGAAACACGCCATCAGCGCGCTGATCGAACACCGCGCCACCTATTCCCTCGGCCCCGAACGGTTCGTCTTGTTCGCCTGGCACCTGGCATACACCGCGACCCGGGGCCGTGCATTCCGTGCCCGGATGAACGCGGTTGCCACCGCGCACTACAGGCTGATTGCCGAGAGCACCACCGACGCCACGATCGCAGCGCGGATTCGCGGGCTCGGTGAGGATCCGACACCGGAGCTGGTCGCGTCGTGCCGGCGAGTGTTCGACGATGTGCGCGATGGCAAACTCATAGCCCGCCACGACGAATCTGCGGTCATCCTACTTTCAGTGACGAGTGCAGGCGCCGGTGGGACCGTATCGTCGGCGAGTAGATCTTGCGGGTCTGTGGTCTGGGTCATGCGCCGGTGGGCCACTGTCCATGCTTTGGCAAGGAGGGTGCGCCCGGTTTCGGGGTCGTCGAACAAGGCATCGAGTAGGTGGTCGGCAGGGTCCGAGCCGGCTGGGAGACGGTAGATGAGGAAGGCGAGCCAGGCGATGTGGCTGTGGCTGACCCATCGGTCCTCTGGTTGTCCGTCGAAGGATTGGATGCATCGGTTGCTGCGTGGGGACGCGTGAGGGTCCCGCACAACTAACGCGGGGTTGTCTTCGTAGATCAGGCTGTTTGATCGCGATGGTGCGAGTCGGCTTCTCCATCTCGGGTGCGTTACGTTCGATCACTGCTTCCAATGCTCCGATGGTGTCGATCTCGCCGTCGCGCCACGCGGTGTAGATGCCACGGAGCAGAGTGTCCCGATACGGGTGCTCGAGCGGTATCTGTAGGCGGACCCGTTCCCCGGCCGCGTCGATGACCGTGACCTGGTGCGGCGGGGCGCTGTCCCGACTCAGGGTCTTCTCGGGCGGCGTGGTGTCGGAGCGTGCACGGTCTCGGCATCGCACGAACGCAGCCACTGGCTTTCCCTCGCCGGGCCGACCCTGATCGATATGGAAGGCTCCGAGGGACTGCACCAGCGGTTTCAATTTGGGGTGGCCGTAAGTCCGGGTGTCGAAGTCGGGTCGGCTCTTCGACAGATAGTTGCCGACCGCTCCCAGGTGTGCCCACCCGTTCTCGTCGGAAGAAGCTTCCACCGCTGCGGTTACCAGACCGATTAGATCCGGGCCGGGGATTTGTGTGGCTCGATCGAGCGCGGTATCGGCGGCCGACTGTTGGGTCGAGCTCAGGTTCTCGGCGTACACGAATTTGTCGCAGGCTGCCACGAACGCCCGTGGTGTCTTGCGTTCGCCTATTCCGAAGACGGTGAGTCCGGACTCTCGTAACCGCCCCGCTAGCCGGGTGAAGTCCGAGTCGCTACTGACCTGGCAGAACCCGTCGAATCGGCCCGTGTACAGCAGGTCCATCGCGTCGATGATGAGTGCGGAGTCGGTGGCGTTTCGTCCGGAGGCGTAGGCGAACTGCTGGACGGGCTGGATCGACAAGGTCGGCAGGTGTGCCTTCCATCCGGTGAGGTTTGTACTGGTCCAGTCCCCATAGGCGCGTTTGACGTGCGCGGTCCCGTACTTTGCGACCTCGGCCAGCAACGGCTCTGCCAGCGTTGGCGACGCGTTGTCGGCATCTATCAGCACCGCCAGCCGGAGCGAATTGTCCGAAGCCACCCGATCCCTCCCTGTCTACTGCGTCCCTGTGACAACCATTCTGAAGGCGAAGTGCCCCCTGTGCGGCCGAACGATGAAGAGCGAGAACGGGTCCGGTGAGCTCCTCTTGCGGAGCGAACCGGATCGGACGGTGTCTGTAGCGAAGATATTTCCTTGGTGCTCCAGGGCGATGGCTGTCTGCGCGCGAATCTGTTGGCTGGGCGGCGATGTGAACGGGTGAGTCGGTGACGAAGGGGACTGCGCCAGACTGGCGATACCTTCGTCTGAGCTCGATTGTCCATATCGGTTGTGTTGATCCGGTTGGATAAGTTACGGATCGAGATCGAGGTCGGGCTCATGGATGCCTGGATCGGCGAAGTCATTCGGTTCCGGTTCCTCGGCGTCGCCGCTGATGTTGATTTCGCGTTCGTGTGCGCGCTGCTCCGGTGAGAGAGCGCTTCGGCGCTGCTGTTCGCGGCGGTAGGCGGTGAGTTGCTCGTGGATATCGTTGATCCGGTCGGTGATTTCGGAGTCGAGTTCGTCGGCCGGCTGGCCGATGGGGTGGTACATCGCGGTTTCGGTGTCGACAAGGGCCAGGCGTAGCTTGAGCTGATCGATGTACTGGTCGAGTTGGCCATCGGAGAGCACCAGTAGAGGGTTGTCCACGGTGGGCTGTTCGGGTGTCGGGGTAGCGCGAGGTTCGGCGAATGGATGATTGGTGACCCAGCTCTCGATGGCTTCGCGGTGCGTAAGAGTGGCGTGCCAGTCGCGCCGGAGCATCGCCTGGGCCGCGGTCGGAGAGTAAGTCTGTGCGATATAGGTGCATCGGGCGTGGATGTGGTCGCTGGGGTCGTGGTCGGGGATCCCGGGGGCGCCGGTGTCGCGGCATTCCTCGCACAGTCCGTCGTCGCTGCGCCGTGGTGAGGCGGGGCGGGATTCGGCGGGGGCGCGTTCGATCCCGCAGGACACGCACCCGAACCCACGGGTACCGGGTACGGCGGCGCGATCGAAGTCGAGTACGTAGGCGTCGGGTGTCGGGTCGGGTGCTTCGTCGCGGCGGTGAGAATGGGGATGCAGGGTGTCGCGGGTAGGGATATGGGCGGGTGGATCGGCGAGGACGGTGTGGTCGGGGAGATCGAAGGGAGAGTCGTCGCGGTTGTCGAGGTAGTTCTGGACCAGGTCGCGGCCTGCCTGCTCACCCGCCGGAAGGGCTTCGCGCGGCTGGCTGTGCACTGCGGGTTCGTGATCGCGTGCGGCGTGATCGCGGTGGTAGCCGGTGTTTCTGGTGCGGGTGTCGGGCTGAGAGATGCGGGGGTCGGTAGCCGGGGTGCACGCCCGGATGAGTGCGGCGTGGTCGGGATAGCGGGTGGCGGCCCATTCCAGGCGGGCCAGCGCGACCGGGTAGGCGTGGTGGTAGAGGGTGTCGGCGACGGCGGCGATGACCCATTTCTGGTCCGCAGTCGCGGTGGCGGACACGGTGCGGAAGGCTGCGGTGGCGTCGTCGACACGGCCGGTCGCGAACAATTCGGCCACTGCGCTGATCGTGTCGGGTAGATCGTCGGCGGTGGTGTGGTCGGTGGGTTCGCTCGCTGAGGTGGGGGCCGGGCGCGGTTGCGGGTCGGGTTTCATGCGCGGTTCCTGATCGTGTTCGGGGTTGGTGGATGCGGTACTGCTGGTGGGTTCCGGTGGGGTGTTGGTGGTGTGCGGTGTTGTGGTGCGGGTGGGGAGGTGGCGCAGGAGTGCGTCGACGCGCCATGCCACGGCGGCGGCGAGCTGGTCGGGCCGTAGTCCGGGTGCATCGTCGGGTTGGGCGCTGGTGAGCAGCTCATAAGCGGTTGCCAGCAGATCGCGCGCCGACCACGTGGTGCCGGTGGCGCGGTCGACGGAGGCGACGAGCCGAGGCCAAGCCGGGTCTTTTATGACCCGGTCGGCTGTGTCGTGACCGAGGACTGCGTGGAGGTCGGGTAGCCAACCTGGCCGCAGCTGTCCGGCGGTCAGTGTGTTGTCGAGGGCGGAAGGTTCGAGTTCGAGCCGGGACCACAGAGCAGCGGCGGGCATTTCATCGGGAAGTGGACGCACGGCGGCGGCGTCGGTGAGCAGGGTGGTGATTTCGATTCCGGCGCGGTGAGCGACGTCGATCTTGTCGGCGACGATCGGCCAGTAGGGGTCGCTGGCGATCCGCGGCTCCAGTGTGTGGGCGAATGGGGACCACAGATTGCTGGGAAGGTGGCGGTCACCGAGACACGCGGTAAGGCGCGCGTCGAGGGCTTCCTGGTGGTCTCGTTCGATCTTGCTGTAGCGGCGGGGCCCGGTCGGGTGCGGTTCGCGGTCGCTGATGTGGAGGCTGGCGCGCCACACGGCCAGATCGGCGACCAGGTTCTGGTTGATGCCGATCAGGGGGCGTGCCCAGTACGGGGCGGTCGCCGGGGTCCAGGTCCGGGTGATGGTGCGGATCTGGTCGGCGAGATCGGCAACGATGCGTTCGCGTGCCCGCAACTGTCCGGCGAGAGGATGGTTGTCGAGGCCAGCGGGTAGTCCGTGTGTCCAGGGGAGCGGCCCGGACGGGAGGGAGTGTGCACCGGTGGGGTCCAGGCGCCAGTCGAGTACGGCGGCGGGGTCGATGGCGGTGTCGAGTTCGCGTTCGGCCGCGGCGGTGGTTAGTGCGTCGATGGGGTTGTGGCCGGAGAGTGCGATGAGCGCGAGGTGCTGGCGCAGAACCGGGTAGGCGGGGCTGTCGGTCAGATGGATACGCACCGTTTCCGCGGCGGTGTTGAGGCGTTCGAGTGCTTCGGGGCCGAGTGCGTCTTCTGCGGCGAGGCCCACTTGATCGAGGTAGATATCGAGCGCGCGTCCGATCCGCCGGTGCGAATCGAGGGCGTCACGGAGCGCGGTGTGCGCGGATTTCTCTGCTCCGTCCTGGTCGAGAATGTGGAGGAGGACTTCCACGGCGGTGCGCGGGTAGACGGCGGGTTCGGTCCAGAAGGAGCCCTCGCTACCGCCCAGCGCGGTCGGGATATAGGCGTGGTTGGCGTGCCGTCCTCGGGTCATCGCGACATAGAACTGTTGACGGGTTTCGCCTCCGGTGAGCGCGATATGGCAGGTGTCGGTGGTGATTCCCTGCGCGGAATCGATCGTCGCCGCGTACCCGAGCCGCACATTCTCGGCCACGTAATCAGCGGGAAGCCGCACACTGTCGCCCAGTTCTCTGCCCGAGCGCAGATGCTGGGCGGTGATACTTCCGTCGCCGTGGACGGCGGTGACGGTCCAGGTGTAGCCGTTGCGCACCCAATCCCGGGCCCCGAGTCGCAGCGTCGAATCGTTGCGGCGGGTCCGGATCGTGTCCCCGACCGAGGCGCGCAGCTCGTCGGTCAGTGCCACTTCCGTGCCGGGTTCATCACCGTCTCGGGCGAGGCGATCCACGCGAGCGCGCGCGTTGAGCGCAGTCACGATGTCGTGGGTAGCGGCGAGCATGATGGTGTCGCGACCGGCCAGGTGGTCGCCGATCCACGCGGTGTAGGCGTCGTCGTGGGTCGACCCCGTGTGCCCGCCGTGGATGCGGCCGTGGTCGAGATACCAGCCCAACGCGATCGGATCCCCGTCGCGTAGTTGCACGCTGGCGGTGGCTTCCCCGGCCGAGGCGAACCGCACCACATGAGTCAATGTGAGTGTGTTCTCCGGTGCGGCGGCGTGCATGTCGGTGCCCGCGCCGCCGGCTTCGATCGCCGGGAGCTGCCGGTCGTCGCCGATACAGCGGATCGTTGCGCCGCGGGCTGTGAGGAACCGGAGCAATTGAAGACGTTTGGCGTTGCCGACCTTGACATGTTCATCGACGATTACGAGCGTGCCGGCGTCGATATCGAGGACCCACTGCGGCAATGTAGGCGGCGCTTCAGCGGCCCGCGCCGCATTATTGCGGCCGGGTGTGTGTTGGTTGAGGACGTGCAGGACCTTGTCGACGGTCTCCACTCGGGCCCCGATCGCCTCACCGAGTTCGGCCGCGGCTGCGGCGGTGGGAGCTAATCCGAGGACGGTCCCGCCGCTGGCGTGCCATGCGGTGGTGAGTACGCGCATCGCGGTGGTTTTGCCCGACCCGGCGGGGGCGTTGGCGGCGTGGACCCGTAAACCGGAGGTGGCGAACCCTTCGATGACCGCGGCCTGGCCCGCATTGAGGGGCCGGTCCGGGTGCGCGGTGTTGAATTCGCGCACCGCGACAGCGACCTGGCCCGGTGCAAGTTGCCGCCCACCCGGCTGCACGGCGAAGTCGATGAGCTGCTGCTCCACCGACAACACCGCCGCCGAGGTGTAGAGCCGGTGCGCGGAGTCGGCGTAGACACTGCGACCGTTACGGCGTTGCAGCAGCACCGGTACCGAGGCCAGTGCGGGTTCGTCGGCGATATCAGGGTCACCCTGTCGGATGGATCGGCTGGGGGACAGGGCTTCGTTGGTGACCGCTTCGGCGACCCGTTCCCACTCGTCGGGTTCGATCCGGCCGCGGAGTTGGCGTTCGGTTTCGGCACGGATATTGGTGTAGCGCCAGGTCGACCGCTGCGCCGAAACGACCTCTACCACCCGGTCGGCGGTGCCCGAAATCCACTCGGTCGTGGCCGATACCCGCGGTGCCCGGAGAGGATTCAGTGCGGCGACCACCACATCCGCGACAGCTTCTCGGCTGCCGAGGATCTGCACGGCCTGAGCGCGCCAGGTGCGGCGCTGCTCGGCCAAAGAGCGCCGCAGATGTTTGGTGGGCCGGGTTTCGAGGGTCGCGCGTTCGGCCAGGTCATACACCTCCCCGGGGGTCGGTTCGCGCCCGAGTTCGCGCTGGAACATGGCCGAGAGCTCTTCGAGCCGACGGGTGATATCGGCGTCGCGGCGCGACCACGAGTGAATCACCTGGACGGGGATGCCGATGATTTCGCGGATCGGGCGCTTGTCGGCCGCGGTGTCAGGGCGAGGGCCGAACCGGACCCCGATGAGATGTTCGAGGTGATGCTCTAGGCGGGTGTTGTAGATCTCGGAAACCGTGACCAGTGCCCGGTACATATCAGCGCCGTAGAGCGTGCGCCAGCGTCCGTGCAGGGTGCGGACCCGGTTGGCGATCAGGACGTGGGTGTGCAGGTCCGGGTCACCGGCACGGCTGTCACGGTGGGTGAACCAGGCCGCGATGATGCCGTCGACATCGACGTGACGGATCCCGTTGCGGCCCAGCCGAGTGCCGACCGCGTGGCCTTCCAGCCAGCGCAATGCGTCGCGGATCGCCCGCTGATGCGCGTCCTCGATCTTCTCCGACACCGGCCTCGGTGCCAGCGCCCACAGCACCGACACGCTCTTCACCGGAGAAAAAGTGATGTCGAATCCAGCGACCGCGGCCGTCTTCGGCCGCGAAGCCTTGGCTACCCACCCCGACAACTCCCGCGCATCCAAGGGCGCGCGGCCGTACTCGTCGGTGAACATATCGAACGCGACATGGGTGCGGATCCGGATCTTTTCGGATTCGGGAATGCCTTCGTGCGCGTCCAATCCGTGTTCGGAATTGTATTCCTGAAACGCTTTCGCGCACTGTTTCCGGAACGCGGAATTCTCGGAATATACCCGGAACGGATTGCCCAAACGGGTGGCTTTGTCGGCGGCGCGGACCGCGTCTTTGTGTTTCGCGCCCCGCCGCATCTGCTCGTCATAGACCGCGGCTTCCATGGTCGTGGCGTTCGGGTGCCGACCCAACCCGAACAGCGATTTCATCTGATCTTCGGTGACTTCAGCACCCGCGGTGAGGTCGAGTGCGGCCAACCCGGTGCCGTGCCAGTGGCCCGGGGATTCGCCTTCGGCGGAGTAGTAATCGGCCAGGCTGGAGCGGCCGCGGGAGTCGGTGTCGTTCGCGGCTACCTTGCGCAGGTAATACTCATAGCCATTGCCTGCCACGACTTTATGAATCGTCGCGGTCATACCCCCATGAAGCGCCCATTCCCGCAACGAATTCCAGAGCCCGGGTTTACCTATTTTGTGGCAAATCCACCGAAACCCTTGGTCGTTACCAAATTGTTATCCTCGATGAAAGAGGTCTGCTTGTTGGAAATGTGTGGAGGAGGGGTGTGGGGGTGTGGAGGGGTGATGAGTGTGGAGGTAAGGGAGGGGTAGTGGCGGGTATGTGGTGAGGGTGTGTGATGCGGAATGGGTGGGGAGCCATGGATAGGGAATGGGTCCGTATCCATGGCTCCGGTTGACGGCGATCCGTGGGCGCGTCGTCAGAGGCGCGGGCTCCAAAGAGCGGTTTCGGGGTGCCAGCCGAAGGACGCGCACGCATATGAGCGGTCGTCGAGGGCGACGACGTCGCCGACGGACAGCGAGCGCAGGCCACTGTCGTACCAGGCGCGAGTGTGCTGCTGGTCCTCGGCGTGCAACGGGTGGTCGTTGAACATGGCGAAGACACGATCGAGGACCTCGAGGTCGTTGACAGTGCGCGGGGTCGGCAGCGTGAAGGTGTAGGCGAGCACGAGCAGTGCGCCCGGCTGGTACCCGGCGAAGGCGACGCGACTGCGGTTGAGGAACACCCGCACCTGTCGGTCCACGACGGCGGGAGTGGGGTGGACCTTGAATACGCGCGACGCGAGGGAAGTCAGACGTTGACGCAACAGAGGGCTCCTGACGGTGAGAGGGTGGCGGCCGGTCCGCCGCAGGAGGTGTCACCGCGGCGGACCGGAGTACTGGAGGGCGAGACGACAGGTCAGGCCGCGCGGCGGCCCGGTTCACCTCCGGTGGCGACACCGAGGTCGACACGGCACTGAGTGCAGTAGTTGTCGGCGTGCACGATCGCGGATCGGGCGCAGGCGTCGCAGCGGCCGATCCGCTGCCCGGCCCCGAGCGCGGTAGGCCACGGCCGACGCGGTGTTGCCGGTCGCGCGGCCCGGCGCGGTTCGGGCGCGTCGAGGTTCATCGCCATCCAGCGCGTGATCAGCCGCCAGGTCGGACCGGTGTTCGCCGCGGCCGCACGGACCCGGTCCAGGAGGGCCCGCGCCTGGCCGGGGTGAGTGGCGGCGATGTAGGCGCAGCGGGATTCGACGAACTCCCGCACACCCCAGGGAGTGGTGAGTGCGGGGATGCCGGGGTGGCCGTCGGCGCGGCACACATCGCAGAGCCCGTCGTCGCTGACCGGCCGGCCGTCGCGGATGTGGACGGCACGCCGGTCGGCATCGGGGCGGTCGATCCAGCATCCGACGCACGGCCAGCCGAGGTAGGGGACCATCGCGGCGAGGTCATAATCCAACCCGGAGCCCTGCCACGTGGATTCGGGGATGTCGAGTTCGCTGTAGGGCAGGAAGATGTCGTAGTCACTCGGGATCGCGAGCCCGGTCCGGCGTGCGGCGAACCGCATCTGATCGGCGGCGGTGATTCGTGGCCGACGCGCGGGCGTGCGGCGTCGCCGGGAACGACCGGGACGTTCGTCGACCGGTGCGGTATCGGCGCCGTGCTCGCGCAGAAACGCGGATGCGCGATCGTCGAGGGCGGTGTGGCGTCCGGACCGGACCCGGCGGGAGGCAGGAGTTTCGGGGTCGAGGAGTTCGCGGTCGCGGTCGGTGTAGTTCTCGGCGACGTGGCGGATGTAGCTGCGGTCCCACAACTCGGCTTGCACGTGCGCCCACACCAGATGCGCGGGTTTGCGCGGATTCGGCACCGTGGTATCGCGGGGTTCGTCGGTGGTGTCGATCGCATACAGGCGGTCGGCGGCGTAGGCCGCGTACTCGGCCTCAAGGCGGCGGGCGGTACGCAGGTCGCGGTCGTGGTGGCGCAAACTCACCACCGCCTCGGGTTCCGGTGCGTGTGTTTGGGCGCGGGCGCGGCGGGCGGCGATGGCCTCGGGCCGCAGCCGTGCGGCATCGGTGGCCGGGGAGGGGGTGGCAGTGAGGCGTTCGCGGTCGCGGCGTTCACGGATGGAGCGGCGCACCCATTCGGCGGTCTCGATCGAGACCTCACTGATGTCGGGCATGCCGGGGATGTGCAGGCCGGGGTCGGTGTCGGTGGTGTAGTCGATCACCATCGCCCGAAGCTCGGGTCGGCTTTTGGCCATCCACCCGAGCTGACGCGCTGCTACCGGCCACGGGGAGCGGGCCAGCAGATCCGCGGCCCGCTCCAGGAACCGACGTTCGGGCGGGGTGGCGAGGGTGAGCGCGAATGTGAAGTAGTCGCGGGCTCGGTCGGGGTCGGTGTCGAGCAGGTAGTCGACCTCCCACAGTGCCTCGGCGAACGGCGACACCCCGGTCTCGCTAGCGGTGTCGGAATCGATGGTGGCGGTGTCGGTGGCATTCGCAGCAGTAGTCATCACAATGTCCCGTCTGGTCGGAGAAACGACGCAGCCCCGTACCGGGAAGCTCGCGCGATGGCACGGACCCCCACAACGGGGCTGGGTGGCTGGTCGGGTGACCCGCCTGAGTGCGACCGACCAGGGTGGGGGCCCGACACGGCGCAGGGAACGCGCCGAAGCGGGCGGCACCGAATTTCCGCGCACTCCCGTGCCCACCGGCGGTGTCATGAGGTCGGGGCGCCGGGGGAAATTCGGTGGTGGCCGGGGGGGGGGGGGGGGGGGGGGGGGGCGTCGCCTGGGGGGGGGGGGGGGGGGGGGGGGGGGGGGGGGGGGGGGGGGGCCCCCCCCCCCCCCCCCCCCCCCCCCCCCACCCCAGCACTCGAAAGGAACGGTGTCGCCCGCGGCGTCGCGGGTACCGGTGTTCTTCGCTATCGCGTCCGCCAGTTCGGTGCAGGACTTCCAGGTGCGCGGGGTGGTGTCATCGAGATTGCCGATCGTGTACCACTCCTCGGTTTCCCGGTAGCGGACCAGGCCGAAACCGTCGGGGTCGAGGGTGATATCCAGGGCACCGGATATCGTCCCGGCTTCCCGGGTCATGACCGATGTCTTGTTCGGCAACTCGATGACTTCGGCTATTTGAACTCACCTCGTTTTATGCAATCGTCCACGGCGGTGCGCAGTGCTGTCTGCTCGTCCTGATCGACGCTCAGCCCGTACTTTAGCTTGACCTGCACGTAGTGCGAGATATATCCGCACCGGAAACTTCCCGGCGGGAGATAGTCGGCCGGGTCCTGATCGCCCTTGGAACGGTTCGCAGAGGGGTCGGAAGCGATGAGGTTCTGCGCGTCGTTGGCGATGCGACGGCGGGTATCGGTGTCCAGGTCCTTGGCGCCGGACCGCCAGGCCTCGGCGAGCGGGACGATATGTTCGGCGTCGACACCGGACGATTCAGTGATGAACTTGTACGGTTTCAGTTTTCCGGTTTTGGCGTCCATGACGCCGTAGGTGTCCTGCCAGCCGCCGCCCTTACCGATTTTCAGGTCGCAGGTTTTCGGGTCCAGGGTTACGTCACCGGTGGCGTCGCGCAACATCATGACCTCGCGGGTGGTGCATTTGCTGTACTGGGTGAATTCGGGACCGAAACCGTGTTCGGCGGCGTTGTCGTCCCAGTGCGGGAACTTCTCCCGGCTGTAGCCGGTCATACCGACTTCGGTTTTTACGGGGAGGCGGTCGAGTGCGGATTTCACGTCGGCGGCCGCGGCGCTCGGGGCGTCCGCCGCGCCGGCGGCGGGATCTGTTGTGCTGTCGCGTCCTTCGAGGAGATAGCCGCCGGCCAGGACGATCACGATCAGGATGGGGACCGCGACGGCGGCGAATTTACGAACCGGGGCGGGTAGTGCGGACAGCAGCGAGTTCACCGTGCCACCTCCGCGAATCGGGCGCCGATGGGCGAAACGCCCGATTGCTCATATGTTGTGGGCTTCAACGAAATTCCTTGCCGAGGTGCCGGGATGTACCGAGCGTCAAGCTACCGCCCGCCCAGCTAACCCGAAGCTACTCTCCGGTGTGAGATTCGGCATAGTCCCCACGGCACCACCTCCGAGTCGCCGTGCCGGCGCCGACTCGGAGGTGGGCCTGCCACGAACGAGGGCTTGCGTACCGGCGCAATTCGCGGCCCGGTTGTCCGGACCGGGTACCGCGCCGGCGCCGCGGGGCTTGATGAGGGGGAGTCCCGTGGTCGCCGGTGCGCCGGATGTGCTCGTCGTGACGTCTCTGGGCCGGAAGGTTCCCCGGCTCGTGTGTGGTGTGGTGAACAATTCGCCGGCGACCGGTGTCCACCGGCCGACGGTTCGTGAAAAGCATAGGGAGTTCCCATAATTGGGAGCGAACGGGGGGTGGGTTACCGCCGAGTTCAGCTCGCCGCCTCGTCGTCGGGGACGATCTGGGCGGTCGGCGGGATACCGGTATCGAGAAAATGGATCAATCGCGCTATCCGGTCGGTGTGCTCCAGGCTGCCCGCGAGCCGGTGCCCGACCAGGGCGAGCGCGATGGCGGTATCGGTCGAATCGCCGGTGGCCGAGAGCGCGGTGCGGAGCTCCTGGTTGAGTGTCCGCATGGCCGCCGGCGCATCCGCGTCGGCGGCGCTGTACCGGCCGGTCGTCACCGCCCGCTCGGCCTGTGCGGTGGCGGCGGTGGCGAGTTCCGCCATCGCGCCGAGTGGGCGGAGAACCGGTGCGGCCGCGACCGGTTCGGGATGGCTCAGGTACACCTGGTCGGCAACCTGGCTGAACAGGTGGCCGATCCGGGACAGTTCACCGGCGATCTGGATGGCGGTGACCACATGGCGTAGATCGCGTGCCACCGGCGCCTGGAGCGCCAGTAGGACGACGGTGCGGGCTTCGCAGGCGCCGTACATGGTCTGTAGGCGTTCGTCGAGGGCGAAGACCTCGTAGGTCGCGGTGAGGTCGGCCCCGACGAGGGCGTCGGTCATGCGTTCGGCCGCCTCGTGGGCGATGCTGCACATCTGCGTCAGATCCGCGGTCAACGCGACGAGCTCGTTGGTGAACTGAGTTCGCACGGGGGAATTGTCGCCCATTGTGCGCGCATCGGTCGAATGATCGGGTGATTCGATGCCCGAGTTCGCTCGGCCGCATACCCGGCTGCGGTGTTACCGTCGCCACATGGTCGATTTGCGAAGTTTCAAACATCGCGTTGTCACCACTTTTCAGCGCCGGGTGGCCAATCCGCTCAACCGCCGAGTGCCCGCGCAGCAACTGCTGGAGACGACGGGCCGGGTCAGCGGGCAGCCGCGGGTCGTTCCGATCGGTGGCCGCCGCAGCGGGAACGAGTTCTGGTTCGTCTCCGAATTCGGGGATCGCAGCGACTATGTGCGCAATATCCGCGCGGACAACCGGGTCCGGGTGCGTCTGCACGGTGAATGGTTGTCCGGCACTGCGTATCCGGTCCCGGACGACGATCCGGTACGGCGGCTGGCATCGCTACCGCGTGGCAACAGTGCTGTTGTGCGAGTGATGGGTACGGATCTGTTGTCGATCCGCGTGGATCTGGATCGTTGATTCGGGTGATTCCGGGCCGGCTGTCGATATCGGCCCGGCCCAGGAATGGTTCCGGATGCGCTGGATCTCCAGCGCGCCCGATTTCTCGTATTCGCACGGTGTGAATGAGGTAGAACGAGTTCTCATGTGCTCACTGAGGTCGGGTGACGCGATGCACAATCGATCGGATGAGATGTGCAGCGGTAATTTTCCGTGGTCACTGTCACACTGCCGCAAATTTGTTTGTCACCTCCAGTAACGATTAGCTTGCTCTCCATTGGCATCGATGCCGGACCGGAGAGATTGAGCGCATGAACTTCGCAACATTGCGTGCCCCCGTGGCGGTATACGGATCTCGGCGATGACTCCCGAGAGCCATACCGCGGCGATCGATACGGACCGGCCCTCCGGCCCCACCGGACCGCAACCCCCGCGCCGTACCGACACCGCGCGGGAAATCGTCGGCAAGAATTTCTCGGGCACCATCGTGTCGTCGGTACGGACCTTCGGCCGGGGCGTCGGGATGGCGCAGGAATCCGTCGGTGGCGCGGTTTCGGACCTGGCTCGCGGCCGCTTCCAATGGCAGGAAATGCTGGTGCAGGCGTGGCGGCTGGTGACGGTCACCGCGTTCCCCGCGATTCTGATGGCGGTGCCGTTCGGCGTGATCGTTTCGGTCCAGGTCGGCAATCTGATCCACAATCTCGGTGCCGATTCGCTGATCGGTGCCACCGGCGGCCTCGGAGTGATCAAACAGGGCGCGCCCTTGGCCACCGGCTTCCTGCTCGGCGGCGCCGGGGCCGCGGCCATCGCGGCTGACCTCGGCGCCCGTACCATCCGCGAGGAGATCGACGCCCTGAACACCATGGGGATAAGCCCGGTGCACCGGCTGGTGATCCCGCGCATGGTGGCGATGCTGCTGGTCGCGCCCCTGCTGAACATCCTCGTGATCTTCGTCGGAATCGTCGCCGGATACCTGGTGGCCATCGGCGGGCAAGGTGTCACACCCGGGTCGTACTGGGCCGCGTTCGGATCGTTCACCACCGCCGCCGACGTGTGGGTTTCGCTGCTCAAGGCGGTGATCTTCGGCTTCCTCGTGGTGATCATCGCCTGCCAGCGCGGGCTCGAGGCCAAAGGCGGCCCACGCGGGGTGGCCGATGCCGTGAACGCCGCGGTGGTCCTCTCGATCGTCGCGATCGTGATCGTCAACCTGGTCATGACCCAGGTGACCGCCATGTTCCTGCCGACCAGGCTGGCGTGATGGCGGCGACCTCGTACGCCCCGAAGGGGCTCGGATTCCTCGCGCGCTACTTCCGCCGCGGCAGCCGGATCCTGGGCGCGGTGGATTCGCTGGGATTCGCCGTCGTGTTCTGCTGGCAGGTGCTGTCGTCGATACCGCTGGCACTGCGCCGCTACCGCGGCGAAACATTGCGGATCATCACGAATATGACGTGGGGGCGCGGATCGGTCATCGTCGGCGGCGGCACCGTGCCCATGATGATCGTGCTCGGGCTGGTGATCGGCGCGTCCATCGGAGTCGAATCCTTCGCCACCCTCGACATGCTCGGGATGGGACCGGTCACCGGGATCGTCTCCGCCTTCGCGACCACGCGGGAACTGGCGCCGATCGCGGCCGCGGTGGGTTTCGCCGCCCAGGCGGGCTGCCGGATCACCGCGGAGATCGGGTCGATGCGGATCTCCGAGGAGATCGACGCCATCGAGGCGCTGGGCCTGCGGTCGGTGCCGTTCGTGGTGACCACGCGGGTGATCGCCGGCGCCGTCGCCATCGTCCCGACCTTCCTGATCGCGCTGATCGGCTCCTACTTCGCCTGCCGCGGCCTGATCACCCTGGTGCACGGGCAGTCCGCCGGTGTCTACGACCACTACTTCTTCCAGTTCATCGCGGGATTCGACATCATCGCGGCCACGGTGAAGGTCGCGGTGTTCGGCATCGTGGTGATCTGCGTGCACAGCTATTACGGATTCTTCGCCACCGGTGGACCCGAAGGTGTCGGTATCGCCTCGGGACGTGCGGTGCGTGCCAGTTTCGTCGCCATCATCGCCATCGACATGGTCCTGACGATCGTGTTGTGGGGATTCGACTCGGCGATCAGCTTCACGGGATAGGGACAGATGCCGAAGTACGGAATGCCCGGGGTCGCCGCCGGTCCGCGTAGTGCGCGGCGGGTCGGCGTACTGGTCGTCGCGGTGCTCGCGGTGGTCGCCCTCACGGTCTACGGCTACCGGTCGATCACCTCGGACGAGGGACTGCGGGTCGCGTTGCGCACCGAGCAGATCGGCGATGGTGTGGTCGCCGGAACGCTGGTGCGGGTGGACGGGGTGCAGGTCGGGGAGGTCACCGATATCGCGCCGGCGGGCCGCGGCACCCAGCGGATCGGCCTTTCCCTCGACGAGAGCCGGTTGCACGGGATCGACGACAGCATGGTGGTGGACTACGCACCGGCCAATCTCTTCGGTATCAGCGAGATCGAACTGCGGCCCGGGTCCGGTGGCACGCCGCTGCGCTCCGGTGCGGTGGTGGATCTGACCGGCCGGCGGGCCGCCGATGTGTACGACGCCACCATGGGTGCGCTGCTGCGCAGTATGTCGCAGACCAGCGGCACCGTGTTCACCGCCGATATGGCGCGGGTGATCTCCCAGGCCGCCGCGGATGTCAAGGCGTTCACGCCGCTGGCCGAGGCGCTGATCACGGCGGGGCGGGTGATCGCCGAACACCAGTCGATGCCGGCGAACGAACTGGTGGGGCAGTTGGGTCCGGCGTTCCAGGGCGGCGGGCAGTTCGCCGGCGCCACCATCGAGGTACTGGACCAGATCGTGGATATCGATGTGCTGCGCGCGAACCGGACCGATTTCGACGCCGGGGTGAAGGCGCTGACCGGCGATATCCTGCCCGCTCTGACCGGCACGATGGACAGCGCGAGCCAACTGTCCGGATACACCGATATGCTCGCGCCCACCCTGAACCTGCTGGCCCTGGCCGTGCCGGACCCGCAGCAATCGGCGGCCGATCTGCGTACCCTGCTCACCCGGCTGGGGGTCGCGCTCGAGGACGGGCCCGACGGGCCGGTGCTCGACCTCGAGGTCGACGTGGACGGAGTCGCGGGAGGGCAGCGATGACCGCGCGGCGCGCCGCCTGGCGGCTGGCTCTGTTCGCCGGCGTGATGGCTTTGGTGCTGGCCCTGGTGATCGGGGCCATCAAACGACCGGTGGACGGCGAGACCGAAACCCACCACGCCCTGTTCACCGACGCCAACGGTCTGAAAACCGGAGACGATGTGCGGATGTTCGGTGTGCAGGTCGGCAAGGTAGAGGCCGTTACCCTGGACGGCGACCGGGCGAAGGTCCGGCTCACCGTCACCACCGACACCCCGGTCTACGACAACAGCGTCCTGGCCATCCGCTATCAGAACCTCACCGGCCAGCGTTATATCGATCTGCAGCAGCAGCCCAACCCGGGGGTCCGGCTCGCCGACGGCACGGATATCGGGCCGCAGCAGACCATTCCGTCGTTCGATGTGACCAGCCTGTTCAACGGTCTGCAACCGGTTCTGGCGACCCTGTCGCCCGAGGCGGTCAATCAGTTCACCGAGAGCATGCTCGCGGTGATCGAAGGCGACGGCGCGGGAATCGGCCCGGCACTCGGCGCGATCGGCACACTCAGCGAATACGTCGAAGACCGCCGGCATCTCATCGGGACCTTGGTGCGCAATATGTCCGACCTCGCGGAACGGGTGGGCGGCCGGCTGTACCACCTCGTACCGCTGCTGGCCCGGCTCACCGATATCTTCGAGGCGCTGCAGCGCAATGTCGGCGGGCTCGCGGATTTCGCGATGAGCGCGCCGTCGGTCCTGGAACCGGTGGATCGCCTGCTGGCCGCGGTGGGACTGAGCCCGGAGATGGGCCCCGATATCGATGCGATGATCCGCAATCTCTTCCCCGATCCACAGCAGGCTCTCGACACGTTCGGCCGGCTGCCCGGCTTGCTGGCCGCGGTGGATACCGCGTTCCCGCGGACCCCGTCCGGCTATCGGCCGGAGTGCAGTAAGGGCGAAGCCGAAGTGCCGGCCCCGGTGCGGGTCCTGATCGGCGGGCAGCAGGTGGCGATATGCAACGGATGAACATCGCCCGGTGGAAGTCGGTGCCGGCGCGCTGGTTCGATCGGGACCGGCCGATCACCGACGAGCCCACGAATCTGCGCAGGCAACTGCGGTTGGGGATCGCCGGTATCTGCGCGGTGGCGGTGCTGGGCGTGGCGGTCGGTGCGCTCTATGTGCTCCCGCTCGGAAAGCAGACCTACACCGCCGAACTCAGCGAGGCGCAGTCGGTGAAGGCCGGCGACGATATCCGGCTGGCCGGGGTTCCGGTGGGGGAGGTGGAATCCCTCGAACTGGAACCGGATCGGGTGCTGATGCGGTTCACCGTGGACCGGGATGTATTCGTCGGCGACCGGAGTTCCCTGGATATCCGCATGCTCACACTGGTGGGCGGTCACTATGTCGCCTTGTTCCCGGCGGGGGACAACCCGCTGGGCGACAACGTGATTCCCGCCGACCGGGTCCGGCTGCCGTACAGCCTGATGGAGACCTTCCAGGATGCCACTGCGCCGCTGCGGGAAACCGACGGCGACACCCTTCGCCGTAACCTCGCCGCACTCGACACCTCCATCGAAGGCGCACCGGAAACACTGCGCAGCGTGCTGGACACCGTCGGCAGCTATCTCGACGCCATCGAACGGCAGCGCACCCAGGTGTCGAACGCCATCGCGACCGCCGACGAATACGTGACCATGTACGACGGCGCGAAAACCGATCTGGGCCGGTTGATGGACAACGTCAATCTGATGGAGACGGTGCTGTTGGACAAACGCGCCGAACTGCGTCAGGCACTGGGCCTGCTCAGCTCGGTGGTGCAGCGCGTGACGGCCCTTGCCCCGACCTGGGACCAGACACTGAAGCCGAAGGTGCAGCAGCTCGCCGACGCGCTGCCACGGCTTCAGGAGTACGGCGACCAGCTGGAACCGATGATCGCCTCCGCGCAGAGCCTGAGCGCGAAACTGCGCGAGCTGGTCGGGCCCGACGGCGGTGTTGAGGTCGATCGGTCGGGAACCACGGTGACAGCGCCCGGTCTGGATCCCGGCGCCGTCGTCTGCGTCCCGCTTCCCGGGAAGGTGTGCTGATGCTGAAACGGATGCTCGCCTCCCCGGCGCTGATGTCGATCGCGGGAGCGGTGGTGCTGGTGCTCCTGGTGTCCGCCGCCTACGTAATCGCGTTCGAACCGTTCAGGCAGACGCGCGCCTACTGCGCGATCATGCCCGACAGTATCGGCCTCTACCAGGGCAATCAGGTGTCGATGCGGGGTATCACGGTCGGTTCGGTGACCCGGATCGCCCCGGCCGGCGCGAAGGTGCGCGTCGATTTCGAGGTCGACGCCGACCATCCCGTATACGCCGGCGCCGGTGCCACCACCGTGTCGGACACGGTCGTCGCCGACCGGGAACTGGCCGTGCTGCCGGGTACGAACACCGCCGACGAGCACGACCCGGGGCAGTGCCTCACCAACACCCTGACACCGAAGAGTCTCACCCAGACGGTGACCGCGCTGGCCGAGCTGTCCGATCAGATCGGCGGCACCGAGACCCGGCCGAACGCGCTGGCGGGCGGCCTGGACGCGCTGGACTCCGCCTCCGCCGGCACCGGCCCGCAGATCAACGACCTCATCAACCAGCTGGGCCGGGTCCTGGAATCGCCGGACGCCGATATCGCCCATCTGGCCGGTATTTTCGACGCCTACGCCTCGGTGTCGAACAAGGTCGCCGAGCACTGGGGGAATCTGAAACTGATGCTCACCCGGCTGGCGCCGACACTCCAGATGTCGCATGCCGAACTGCTCACGCCGGGTATCGAGCTGTTCGACGGGCTGCGCGAAATCCTGCCGATGCTCAACGATCTGTCGGTGATCCTGGCGGATCCACTGATGTCCACCCTGGACAATCTGGTGCCGCTGGTGAAACTACTGCGCGCGAATGTGGGTTCGCTGAGCGAGATCGTCGCCACCACACCGGTACTGGCCACGGCGCTGCGCACCGTCACCGATCCGGCGACAGGTGCGCCCGGCCTCACCTACGCACCGCCGCGGGTCGCGATCCCGCAGCAGAACGCGGAACAGGTGTGCGCCGCGGTGAACGCGCTCGCACCCGGTCGTTGCGCGGGCGCGGCGAACGGCATGGTGGATCTGGATCTGGCGCGGCTGGTACTGGGATCGGCGGGTGCGCGATGACACAGCGATTTTCCTTCGATACGACGCGGCGGATCACTTTCGACCGCGTCCGGTTGCGGCGCGGCCTCGCGGCCTGCGGACTCGCCGCGGCACTGGCCGTCTCCGGTTGCGCATTCGACCCCTCCGATATCCCGGTTCCGGGTGCCACCGTCACCGGCGGGAGTTATCCGCTGCGTATCGAATTCGCCAATGTCCTGAACCTGCCCGCGCGGGCGAAGGTCATTGCCAACGGCGCGCAGATCGGCAATGTGGAACGGGTCGAGGTCGTCCCCGGCGACGCGACCACCACCGGGTATGTGGTGGTGGATATCGAGGTCGACGACGCGGTCGAACTACCGGCCTCCACGATCGCGGAGCTACGGCAGAACACCGTGCTCGGCGATATCCACGTCGCGCTGACCACACCACCCGACGGCTACGACACACTGCTGCACCCCGGTGACACCATCACCCGCGACCGCACGAAACCACCGGTTCAGCTCGAGGACACGATGGCGGCCATCGCCTTCTTCGTCAACAGCGGCGCGGTCGGGGATCTGCAGGACATCGTCCACCGGCTCAATGCGGTGCTGCCGCAGGACCCGGCGAAAACCCAGCAGATCGCGCAGGTGCTGGCCACGGACGCGGTGGACCTCGCCGCGCATCTGGACCAGGTGGATCTGCTGCTCACCGGTGTGGCCGAGAACGCGGAGGTCATGCACGGGATCCAGGACGAACTGGACAATATTCTGCGCCCCGAATCGGTGCAGCAGATGAACGACGCCACGGCATCGATCGCCGGGGTGACCGAAATCTTCGGCGGCCTCGGCCCGGTCGGGCAATCGTTGAGCTGGCTGGCACCGCTGGCGCAGTCCGGGGGCGCGGCCGCTGCGGCCTTCGTCCCGCTGGCCACCGGCGGCCCGCTGGATCTGCGGCAGCCCTCGAACCTGAACCTGCTGGTCGCATTGCTGCGGGACAAGATCATCCCGTTCGTGGAGAACGGCCCGAAGGTGGATATCAGTGCCGTCCGCACACCGGGACTGTCCACCGACGACCAGGTGGACCGGATCATCGAAACCCTGCGCATGATCGGAGCCGTGCGATGAAACTGGGTCCACTGGCATCGCTGGGCGGTATCGCGGCCATCACGGTGCTCGGCGCGAGCTACCTGACCTTCGGTGTGGTGCGCGCCGATCCGTTCCGCGACTACCTGAACGCCTCCCTGGTGCTGGAGGATTCCGGGGGTCTGGGTGTGGGCTCACCGGTCCTGCTCACCGGTATCGAAGTCGGCCGCGTGACCTCGGTCGACCGCGTCGCCGACGGTGTGGAAGTCGGTTTCCGGCTGCAGGATTCGCACCGGCTGCCCGCCGACAGTGTCGTCACTGTCGAGCACCTGTCCGCGCTCGGCGAGCCCTACGTGCAGTTCGCGCCGAAAACGGGCGCCGGGCCCTATATCTCCGACGGGCAGCGACTGGAGTCGGAAGATATCCACAGCCCGCTGTCGATCCCCGAGGCCGCCCGGATGGTGACCCGGACCATGAACCAGCTCGACCCCGCCACCATGGATTCGCTGGTGCGCACGATGAGCGAGGCCCTGCACGGCACCGACGCCGTACTCCCGGAACTCACCCGCGCCGCGGACCTGCTCGCCGCGGCCATCATGTCCCGCGAACCGCGGATCGCCGAACTGCTCGACAACTTCGAAACCGCCGCCGCCGACGCCACCTGGGCGGGCCCGGCCACCTCGGCGGCCGCCACCGAATTCACCCGATTCGCCGAAGTCCTCGACGATTTCGTGGAATCGGTGGGCCGGGTCACCGGAGCCGAGGGATCACCGGAGAAATACCTGGCGGACGGTGGACTTGTTCCGCTGCTGGAGCGCCTGCGCACGGTCCTCGACGAGATCGGGCCCGAACTCGCGGCCCTGCAACCCGGACTGGTCCCGCTCACCGACAGCCTGAACAACTCCGCACCCCAGGTGAATATCAGCAGCCTGCTCCAGCAGGCGCTGGAGAGTACAGACGAGGATTCCGTGCAGGTGCGGGTCGGCCTGAAGTAGTCTCGCCGACTCGGCGTGACCGCACCGAAAACGCCGGGCTTCGACACCGTATCCGTGTGGGCGGTTCGTTTCCGAGCCATGGCTCGATTTCGCACTGTGCGATCCGTCGCGCTGTACCTGCGCTACGAATCATCGCTGTTCCGGAGCCTCCGGTTCGGCCCGATCCAGGATGGCCTGGGTCCGGGTGTCGAGATCGCCGAGGGTGGAAAGCAGTCCGATAGCTCCGAGTTCCGGGGGTGGTTCGTCGGCCATCTGACGTAACTCGGCCAGCACCGCGTCGATATCGTCCGCCGGCACCGGCCGTCTGCGCGGCGCGACGGGAGCTTCGACGGGTTGCCACGCGATGGCCTGCTGCCACCACGGATCGCGGATGGCCCACGCCCAGATCGTTTTGCGGACCAGCGGTGCGCTATCGGTGTAGAGCTGGAAGAACGCGTCGAGGTCGCGGTGTTCGAGTTCGAAGATCTCGTCCGGCAGGCGGCGGGCCCGGATATGACACATCGGTGCGCGGGTCACCTGCAGCGCGGGGTCGCGCGGGTCCGGCGGCGTCTCCAGGATCTCGTCGAGAATGCTCTCGGTGAGATAGGGGAGGGTGAAGGTTCCCGTGGTGACCTGTATTCGGGTGGCGCCGCGTGGGTTGTAGAGGCGGCGGGTCGCGACATCCAGGACGGCCAGGTCACGGTCGGCGGTGAGCGCCAGCAGGGCGCGCAGGCAATCGAACCGGTCGCGTACGGTGGCTTCCAGCAGGGCGCCGCGGGCATCGGGGCGGCGGTGGACCCGCAATCCGGTCCCGGAACGGTGGATCAGGGTGCACACCACACCCACCGCCCGCTCCGGTGGACTGGGCTCGGGTGCTTCTACCAGGGACAGATACCGCTCGTACGCCTGCTCGGCCGAATCGAGCGCGGCCGCCGGCAGTACGGCGAATAGAGAACTCACCCGCCAAGTACAGCAAAATATGCGAATTGTCGCTGGTTCACTTCAAATAAAACCCTGCCGGGGCAACAGATCTCGGGTGCTCCTCAGATACCGGCGACATCCGCCAGCTGGCCGATACCGTAGGTGACCGCCATCGCCAGCGCACCGCCGAGCACCACCCGGGCCACCGCTCGCACCCGGTTGCTGCCGCCGAGCCAGGCGCTGACCGAACCCGTCAGTGCCAGCGCGAGCAGGACCGCGACCATGGTGACCGGGATCCGCGCCGTGGTCGGCGGCAGCAGGATCGCCAGCAGCGGTAGCAGCGCACCGAGAGTGAAAGCCACCGCCGACGAGAACGCCGCGTGCCACGGATTGGTCAGTTCGTCGGGATTCAGGCCGAGCTCGGCCTCGGCGTGGGCGGCGAACGCGTCGTAGGCGGTCAGCTCCTCGGCCACTTGCCGAGCGGTCTCGGCGGACAGGCCTTTCGCGTGATAGATCGCGGTGAGCTCGGCCAGTTCGTCCGCCGGATCCTCCTTCAGTTCGCGGCGCTCCTGTGCGAGCAGCGCAGCCTCCGCGTCACGCTGGGTGCTCACCGACACGTACTCACCGACAGCCATGGAAATGGCGCCCGCGCTGATCCCCGCGATCCCGGCGGTGAGGATCGTGCTGGTACTGGACGCGGCCGCCGCGACACCCACCACCAGGCCCGCGGTCGAGACGATCCCGTCGTTCGCCCCCAGCACCCCGGCCCGCAACCAATTGAGCTTGGCCGCGAAACCCGTCTGCGGGAGATACCGATCCTCCGCTGCCTCTGTCATACCCAGAGGCTATGACAAATGTGTCAGCTGAGGACATCCTTTCCGGTAGGCGGGCCGCCATCGAGTCCGGCTCGCGCCGCGGCCGGCTCTTCCTCGGTGACATGGCCGCACTCCGCCTTGTATCGGCGTGTATCCGCGGCCAGGCGTTCCCGGCGAAGCGCTCGGTCCACGGCGGCGGTGCTGTGTCCACGCCCGGGGAGGTTCTAGCGGGCAGTGTGCGCCTCTTCGGACTGATCCGGGCTATTGCGGAACTGCGTACAGGTAGAACAAAACGATCGTGACCAGGCCCATCGCCGGGGTGAGGACCCAGGTCTCCACCTTGTTGCCGGTGCGGGAGATGATCGGGACCGCCAGGCGCGGCTTCAACGGCCACAGCAGTGGGCAGCCGCGGTCGGTGAGGCAATCGCCGACGATATGGATGAGCGCGCCGAGGCCGATGGCGAACGGGAGCCAATACGGGGAATCCGGGAGCCAGCGGTCCATCAGCACCGTGCCACCGGCGGCCAGCAGTACGCACAGACCCCAGGCGCGGAAAGAGTCGCCGCGCGGTGTCAGATGCAGGGCCCGGATACCGAAGGCGAGCATGACGAAGATGACACCCAGGGTGAAATATCTGCCCAGGTAGTGCACACCGGCCCAGGTCGCCCAGCCTGCCAGCAGGACGAACAGCAATCCGTGTGTGCCCTTGCGGTGCCCACCGGAAACAGTCGCGACCCCCTTCGCCACCACATTGCTCAACGGGCCCAGCGAATCCCCGATCGTGCCGCCCGGATGATCGATATCCGGCAGCAACGCCGCACCGGCCGTGATCAGCGCCCCCAGGATCAATTCGAGCGCGCTGACATCTACAGGGCCGCGCACGAATTCCATCACCGGGACGGGTACGACGGTAGCGGCGGTGGCGAATGCCAATGCGCCGCTGGTGGCATGGGAATGGCCGAGCAAAAGAACTCCCGGTATCAAGGTGCGATCGGACGTAGCGATCAAAGTTAGCAATCGATCCCGACAACCCGGACCGCCGCACGACGCGCCGGACACCCGCGGTCACGAGACACGCCGCGCCGACGGTGGTTTCGATGAAAACGCCCTGGGAAATCTGTACGCCGGCATCCATCGATGCAATGCTGGCGCGACCGGAGCGCCGGTGGAGCGCTCCGTTCTCGGAGGGGGTGTCGAATGCGTGATGTCCGGCCGATTCTGTATCGGGTACCCGATTTCGAACCGTCGACGGAACCGCCGGGTGGGCTACCGCCCGACCGGTGCAGGGGTGCCGAGCCGCCTCCAAGGCTGCCGTCGGCCGGAACACCATCGGACGTAGCGTCGTCGGGGGAGGCGCTTTCTCCCGGGACGCCGGGACCGCTGTCTGCACGGACGCCGTCGGTGCGGATCGGGGCACGGACAATCAATAGCGCCCGCGAGACGGGGGCGGCGCCGGACGAGTCCCGTGGTGCCGTCTCCAACGCATCCACAACGACATGCGTACCCGCGGAAAAATCCACTGGTTGCCGAACCCGCATCGACCGCAAATCCCTGCGCGCCAACCGCAGCGCACCGGCGGGGATTCGCCGTGCGCACCGCGCCGGGCATTCGGCCGACGACCGCACCGAGCCGATCGAGGCACAGGAATTCGCCGGGAAAGCCCTGCGGATTCTGCTGGAGGTGCTGGACCGCCGCCGCCCGGTAGCGCAGCTCAACACCCTGTGTGCCCCCGCGCTGATCCACGCGGTCGGTGCCCTGGTGGCGGGTGATCACGCCCCCAGCCGGACCTTGGGCGCCGCAGTGCTGACCAAGTTCCGGTTGTTCTCGGCCGACGACCACGCGTTCGAGCTCATAGCCATGTACCAGCGCGGCCCCCGCCGCCTCGCCCTCGCCGGCCGTGTCGAGCACACGGCCACCGGCTGGAAGCTCACCGCCTTACGTCTGACCTGAGCGCCCGCCCGGCGCCACCCGGCTCGGCTCCCGGACTCGGCGGGCCGGTCGACTCCTGCCCGGCCTCGGACCACGGTGGTGCGCCGGCAGTACAGGCCAGCGGTCGTGGTGGGCGGAGAGCCCGGCCGACCGCTACCGCGTCTGGCGGGTTCAGGTGTCCAGTTCGTAGGTGTCGATGAATTCCTGGCCGCCGATGAGGTAACGATCCAGGCTGATCTCGTCCGGTTTCTCCGGATCGAAGGGCGTGCCGATCTTGCCGTCGACCTCGGCGTATTGTGGTTCACCCCACGGGGCCATTATCTCGATCGGGTGACCGGTGTCGTTCGGGATTGCGCGTATCTTCCCTTTCGCTCGATACACTCCGGCTTCCTCGGTCTCCTCGTGCCGTTGCCGGAAGTGGGTTCGGGCGGCGTCGATATCCGATTCGGCTGCCTTGTAGATGTATTCCTCGCCGCCCGGGTTCGTGATGACGACCTGGCCTGCCCGGGTGCGATTGGTGGTTTCTCTGGTGCCATCCGCCAGGACGGTTTCGACGAGCTCGCCCTCCTCCGCGATTCGGGCGCGGACCAAACTCTTCTTCCGGTAGATCGGAGCCTCCGCGAGTTTGGCCGTGTAGTCGGGTGTGGAGAGATCGAGTCGCACCCTGCGCTCCGGATCCGAGCCGGTCGCAGTGTCCGGCTTCCCGGTATTTCTGCCCGCAGGCTGGGCGAACTCCGGAGTTCTGCCTGTTCCGGCCACAGGTTTCGCCGCTGCGGCGTCGCTCTGTTCGAAAACCTTGCCGGCATCGCGTGCGGTATCGGCGGCCCCCGGGTGGGCAATTCGTGAGCTCGGGTGTAATGCGGCGCGAGCTGCTTCAACTTCTGGATCAGCTCCGCCGCTACATCTGCCCATGACTGCCCCGCGGCCATCGCTGGTCCTCCGATTACATGCTCACAAGCTCGAATGCCGGAATAAACACATGAATCGACCACAGTCGACCCACCGGCCTGCTATTTCTGCCGCTGAAATTCGGAATCCATACGATCCGAAATGCAGGCCACTCCGGTCGGGGCCGCCCGTGCCGGCGTCCGGTTCGCGCCAGGACCTGCGTCGACGACGATACTGAATCAATTTGCCTCGAACAATTCTTTCCCGGTATATTTCGGGAATTTCGTGCTCGCTTCACATTTCGAAATTCAGTTTTTGTTCCTTATGCACAACGCTTGCGTCTAAAAGAAACGCGCGTGGAGTTGCGATACTTTCCCACGGGGAGCATGGGGCGGCCGGGCCGGATCTCCGCCGAGAGCGCTCGCAGTGTTCGTGACGCGCAGGACGCCAGTGGCTTCCGCTGTGATGTGGGTCATTCGCCCATCCGGTGGACCTTCGGGAGCACTTCGCTTACCTGGAAGTGGGGTATCCCACCAGGAAGTGTGTACTTGTCCGGGTCGGCGTCCGAGCCGACACTCGGACCTTGTGAACGAGACCCCGGAAGCCCTCCGAACAGCACGTACTGGAATCACAGCGGCCGGTCAGGAGGTTCCGGTGACCGTGCTCGGCACGGGATCGATGGGGCGGGCGCTCGCCGAAGCCTTTCTCGCGGCCGGGCATTCGACGACGGTATGGAATCGGACTCCGCACCGGGCGGCTCCGCTGGTGGCGGCGGGCGCCGACCACCAGCTCGACCTCGCCGATGCCCTCGCCGCAAGCCCGTTGGTCATCAGTTGCACCAGCGGCTTCCGGTCTGCACGCGAGAGTTTGACGGGCGCGGAGCACCAGTTGGCCGGCCGGACCGTGATCACCCTCAACAGCGGCACCCCCGCCGAGGCTCGGGAATTCGCGGCGTGGGTGAAAAGCTGCGGGGCGCGTTTCCTCGCTGGGGCGATCAAGAATGTGCCCTCGGCCGTCGGTAAGCCGGACACCCTGTTGTATTTCTCCGGTGAACGAGCGGTATTCGACACTCACCGGGCAACGTTGCAGGCGCTCGGCGGCGACCTCGTCCATCTGGGGGACGACCCGGATCTGGCCGCCCTCTACGAGTCGGCCGTCGGCGCTACCCTCCTGCCTGCGCTGCTCGGATTCTTCGAAGGCGCGGCGTTGCTGGCGGGTCGTGGCATCGCAGCGCAGACGATGGTGCCCTACTCCGTCAAATGGCTACAGATGATCGAATCACTCCTACCGATCATGGCCGGAGAGATCGACGACCGGGACTACACCCGCCTCGGTTCCTCGATCGCGTTGTTCCACGACGCGATCCCCTACGACGAGCAGCTCGGCGCAGACTCGGGCGTCGATCTGTCCTGGCACGCTCCGATGCACGAGCTGTTGCAGCGAGCGGTTGCCGAAGGTCGTGGCGAGCAGAGCATCACCGCCTTGTTCGAACTCCTGGTATCTCGCCGGTCCGGCCGGTGAGAGCTGCCACGAAACACCGGCCCCGATACAGGGAGGAAGCGCCATCATGTCGCATACAGCAACCGGTCCGGTGACCGTTATCGGGCTGGGCCCGATGGGACAGGCGATGGTCCGTTCGCTGCGGGCTTCGAACCTCGTGGTCTCCGTCTGGAACCGTAGCCAGGAAAAAGCAGAAGCCATGAGGGAATTCGGCGCTACCCGTGCGCATACGGTCGCCCGGGCTCTCGATGCCGGCGAAGTGATCGTGCTCAGCCTGACCGACTATGCCGCCATGTACGACGTCCTCGGGCCGGCTGCCGACCACCTGCCCGGGAAAACAATAGTCAACCTCTCGTCGGATACGCCGGACGAGACCCGCGCGGCCGCGAAGTGGGTCCGTGCGCGAGGCGGCCGCTTCGTCGCCGGCGGAGTGATGGCCGACGGAGCGGGCGGTTGCCGCCATGGCAACCGACACCGGCGGGTGGCGTGATCTCGGACATCTGCGCATGATGACGGCCGGTGCCGGGCACGTGGCCGAGACCGCCGCCGTCGGAGTCGACACGGGCTCGGCGCGCGCGGTGCAGAACCACTGGCGTGGTGCGCTGGCCGAAAGCGAGCGGGCCGGTGAGCCGATTTCGACCTTCCAGCTGCTTCGGGGCGATACGGCATAACCGATCACGGTGCCTGCGTGCTCCGCCCGATTGTGGGAACGGGCCATCGTGGTTGCGGGGACAAAGGTTTGCCCGGCTGCCTACCATGAGGGCACGGGAGGCTCCGTCGACGGGAGAGCGTGATGAACGACAATGCGGGCGTGGTGGATCCGAATACACCGAGCATCGCGCGGGTGTACGACTATTTGCTCGGGGGGAAGGACAATTATCCGGTCGATCAGAAAATCGGCGACCATTTCAAGGTCGATCTGCCCGGTTCGGTGGCCATCGCCTTCGGGAACAGGCAGGCGCTGGTGCGGGGTGTGCGCGATATCGCCCGCAGTGGGGTGAAACAGTTCATCGACCTGGGCAGCGGACTGCCGACAGCGGACAACGTGCACCAGATCGCGGCGCGATACACCGACGGTGCGAAGGTCGTCTATGTGGACAACGATCCGATCGTGCTCGCGCACGGCCGGACGCTGCTGGCCACCGACGACCGCACCACCGTGGTCCAGGCCGATGTGCGTGAGCCGGAAAAGATCCGAGACAACGACGAGGTGCGCCGCCTCATCGATTTCGAGCAGCCGGTGGCGATGGTGTTCAGTGCGATCCTGCACCACCTCAACGACGACGAGGATCCGCACGGTGTCGTTTCCTACTGGCGTGATCAGATTCCCTCCGGAAGTCAGGTATTCATTTCCCATTTCAGGTCCGGTGGGAATGCGGAGACCGAGGCGGCGGAGCAGAAACTGCAGTCGACGTTCGGGCGCGGCCGGTGGCGCACCGACGATGAGATCCGTGAGCTGTTCGGTGATCTGGAGATCCTCGAACCCGGAATCGTGCCAGCGGTCTTGTGGCGGCCCGATACCCCGGACGAATCCGATTCGCCACTGAGCAGTATCGGCACGGCGGAACGGGAACTGACCGTATGGGATCAGCTCATATCGGCCGGGTTGGCTCGCAAACTGTGAGAGCGGGAGCCGCCGAGCAATCGGTGAACCGGAAATGGGATGTGTTTTCGGAGCCTCGGGGGCAGACTCGGAGGAGTGCAAGCGCGTAGTGTCGGCGAATTGATCGCCGCTTCCGATCGTGAGCGGGTGAAGTACCTGCCGTTCTGGGGCCACCAGCCGCGTCCCGACGGGCGGATCGGTGCGAATTGCCTGAGCCAATGGTGGCCGGTGCGGTTCACGGTCGACGACGTGGATTTCGCGACGGCCGAGCATTACATGATGTGGCGGAAGGCGTTGCTCTTCGACGACTACGACATCGCGGAAAAAGTTTTGGCGGCAACGCATCCGGGTGCCGCCAAGAAATTGGGCCGGAGTATCCGGGGGTTCGCCGACGATACGTGGGTGGAACACCGGTTCGGCATCGTGGTGAGCGGCAACCTGGCGAAATTCGGTCAGCACGCGGAGTTGCGACGATTCCTGTTGGACACCGGGGATCGAGTCCTCGTGGAGGCCAGCCCGGTGGACCGGGTCTGGGGTGTCGGGCTGACTGCCGACGATCCCCGAATCGAGAGCCCGGCCGGGTGGAAGGGGCTGAACCTTCTCGGGTTCGCCTTGATGGAGGCCCGTGAGCGGCTGCGGGCCTGACTCGTGGCGTATCGGCTCGCGCCCGATCGGTGTTGCCGGTCGACCCTGTAGAACTTCAGCGGGGGCGGTGGACTCGTAGGTCCACTGGGCGGCCGTCGGGATCGTGCGCTGTCATCGTCCATTGGGTGGGGAGGGTTTCGATCGGGCCCACCTGCGCTCCCGCTGCGAGCAGCGTTTCGCGCAGGGAGCACAGTTGGTCGTAGGCCGCCAGGCGCAGGCCCCAGCCGGCGCGGCCGAGTGGGTCGGGGCGGCTGCTGCCGGGACCATCTGTTTCGACGAGCATCAGGTGGTCGGCGCCGCCGACGTCGAGTATCGCGATCCGAGGTGCGTCTGGAGCGGCGGGGCGTTCGAAGGCGAGCCGGGCGCCGAGTAGTCCGGTGTAGAACGCGGTGAGCCGGTCGATATCCGTTGTCGGCAGGGTCAGATGGTTTATTCCGAGGAGTTCGAGCATGGTTCGCCGAGCCTAATTCGGGGACTGCGGCGGCGTCCATCCTCCGGGCTGCCTGCTTTGTCCCGATCCGGAATGTGTTTACGCTGCTTGTCCGGATATCGGATCGGAGGACAGATGGTCGGCGGAAACGAGCCGGGTGGCCGGAGGCGGGATTCCGCGGCTACCAGGGCCGCGATTCTGGCGGCGGCACAGGAATTGTTCGCCGAGCGGGGCTACGAGCGGGCGACGGTGCGTGATATCGCGACCCGTGCAGGTGTGAACCAGGCGCTGCTGTTCCGGTATTTCGGGAACAAGGATGAACTGTTCCGGGCGACGATGACCGATCGGGGCCGGTCGATGCTCGAATCCGGCTCGGTGGAGACGCTGCTGTCGAGGCTGCTGGAAAAGGCGTTGGAGCCGGGGGAGGCGACAGTGCACGGGAATTGGTTGCAGGCGGCATTGCGGTCCAGTGGACACGAGGCGAGTGCGTCCGTGATCCGCCGGGAATTGGGGGAGGAGTACATCCGGGCGTTGTCCTCGCTCACCGACGGGGAGGGTGCGGAGGTACGGGCAGATCTGCTGCTGGCCTGGCTGCTCGGTATCGGACTGGTGCGTTCGGTGCTGCGCCGGGAGCCGCTGGCCGGTGCCGATCCCGCCGAGGTTGCCGGATATGTGCTGCGTGCGGCGGGTGTGCTGCTGGAACGGAACGACCCCGGATTTCCTCCGGAGTAACGGTATCTCGTCGTTGACGCGTGATCCCGCACACCCTTACCCTGGCTAAGTAAGCAGCCGCTTACATTGCTGGGGTGTCCGCCCGCCGGGCGCCGCGGAAGGGAGATCGCATGACCGTGAACACCGAGGTGCGCCGCTACCCCTTCGGTGCACCGACACGTCTCGATATGGACCCGCTCTACGCGAAACTGCGCCGCGAGGAGCCGGTCAGTCGGGTCGAATTGCCCTACGGCGGCCAAGGCTGGCTGGTCACCCGCTACGACGACGTCAGAACGGTGCTCGGCGATCCCCGGTTCAGCCGCGCGGCGACCGTCGGCCGCGAAGACGTCCCGCGCGCCACCCCGGCTCCCGCGCAACCCGATTCGCTGCTGAGCCTGGATCCGCCCGAGCACAGCCGGTTGCGCAAACTGGTCGCCAAGGCGTTCACCAGCCGCCGGGTCGCGGAACTCCGCCCGCGCACGCGGCAGATCGTGGACGAGAAACTCGGCGAAATGGAACGCGCCGGTGCCCCCGCCGATCTGGTGCAGGGGCTGGCTCTTCCGTTACCGGTAACCGTGATCTGCGAAATGCTCGGCGTGCCGGCCGGGGAGCAGCACCGTTTCCGTGACTTCTCCGACGCGATCCTGTCCACCACCGCCTACACCCGCGAGCAGATCGAAGCCGCCCGGGGTTCGCTCGAGGGCTACCTGGCCGAACAGGTGGCCCAGCGCCGGGAACACCCCACCGATGATCTGCTCGGTGCGCTGGTCGCGGCCCGCGACGACGAGGACCGGCTGAGCGAACGGGAACTGGTCAATCTGGGCGTCGGGATTCTCATCGCGGGCCATGAGACCACCGCGAACCAGATCGCCAACTTCACCTATGTCCTGCTCACGCAGCGCGAATACTGGGACCAGTTGCGTGCCGACCCGGAGCTGATCCCGGGCGCTGTCGAGGAACTGCTGCGCCACACCCAGCTCGGCGCCGGCGGCGGACAACCGCGGGTGGCGACCGAGGACGTGGTGCTCAGCGGGGTCACGGTGCGGGCAGGGGAGGCGGTGTTCGTGCACACCCAGGCCGCCAACCGGGACGAAGCCGTATTCGACGATCCGGAAACACTCGACCTGACCCGGCCGCGCAATCCGCACATCGCGTTCGGGTACGGGGCGCATCACTGCCTCGGCGCGCAGCTGGCGCGGGTGGAACTCCAGGTCGCGATGGAGGCATTGCTGGAGCGGTTCCCGGGTTTGCGGCTCGCGGTGCCGGAGGACGAGATCCCGTGGAAGTCGGGGTTGCTGGTCCGGGGCCCGGAGAAACTTCTCGTGTCCTGGTGAGCCGTGAGCCGGTTGGCCGAGTGGCGAACCGGTTCGGGCGCTCGCCGCTGCCACCAGGTGAGGGCTACGCCGGCCAGTCGATCATCTCCTTATCCGCGCCGCCTGTTCCAGGGTGAACTAGTCTGTCGGGTTTGCGTAGTGGCCCGGCCGAGTTGCCGGCGTGGCGGGGGACCGGGATGGCCGTCCGTGCCACAACGCCCCGTCCTCCGTCTACGTCGGCTCTCAACCTGTGCGAGGCGACTGTGATGTCGTCGGTGTGGATTCGGGTGGGTGTGGGTCGGCGTCGGTGAAAATGCGGTCGAGTTGTGTGTCGATCAGAGTGAGGGCGCGTTCGGGGCTCAGTTGCCCCAGCAGCAGTCGGGTCTGTAAACCTTCGGCGGCAGCGGTCAGGAACATGGCTTCACCGGCTGCGTCGACCTCCTGGGGTACCTGCTGGAAAGTCTGGCCCCGGGTGAGGAGGCCGGCGACCAGATCGGCCAGCGCTGGTGGGGCAGCCCGTGCCACGGCGGCGAGATCGGGTTCGGTGAGGAAGCGGACGAAGTAGGCCGCGTACACCACGTGCCTGCTGCGTCGTTCCTCGTCCAGGGGGAGCATTTCCAGTAGCACGCCTCGCACGATCGCGCGGATACCAGGGTCTTCGCCCAGTGCTGCCAGGCGATCCCGGGCCTGTTCTTCGGCGTCTGTATTGAGAATTTCCAGTGCGCCGAGCAGCAATTGGTCGCGTGTGCCGAAGTAGTACTGCAGCAGGCGCGCGGACACTCCGGCTTCGGCCGCCACCTGTCGGAGGGTGACCTGTTCGAGTCCGCCGCGTATGGCCAGCCGCCAGACCGCTTCGGCGATCTGGCGGCGGCGTAGTGCGTGGTCGACCTGTCGGGGCACGGGTTTGGTCCTTGTCGTTCGATCCTTCGGCAGGCAATCCTTTGTGGTGCGATCGTATCAACGCTGTTATGGTGCAGTCGAACCATGAAGTTGCCACCGCGTCGTACTCCGGCGTGTGGATTTCCGGCCAGAGGCCGGCCTGAAGACGAAAGAAGAGGGCGAATGCGTTACGTGACAGCGTTGATCGGCGGCATGCTGCTGCTGGTGCTCGGAGTCCAGGGCGCGATCAGGTTGCTGGCCGACCACGGCAATTCCGGGTTGCTGAGCTGGCTGCCCGGTGGATTCCCGGTTCAGTTGCCGGTATATGTCGTGGTGGCCTGCGTTGGAGTGCCGCTGGCGGGTTGGGGTAACCGCAAGGCCAAGCAGGCCGGTGTCATCAAGTGATCCGCTGCCGGTCGCTGGTGTTCGTGGTCGCTGGACTACTGGTTGCGGCCACGCTGGCCGGGTGCGGTGCACTCCCTGACTCGCGCGCGGAACCACGAGCACCTCTGATCGATCTCGACGCAGGCAGGGTGCGCGGGATCGAAGCCGACGGGGTAGCCCGCTTCCGGGGTATTCCCTATGCCGCGCCGCCCGTAGGAGAACGCCGCTGGCACCCACCGCAACCGCCGAATACCTGGCGAGGTATCCGCGAGGCGACGACTTCAGGCCCGGTCTGCCTGCAACCGGAGGCGCCTGAGATGCCACCGGGTCTCGACCAGAGCGAAGATTGCCTCACCCTCGACGTGACTGCTCCGGCCGGTGACAGCGCAAAGGCGGCCCGGCCGGTCCTGGTGTGGATCCCGGGCGGTGGTTTCGTCACCGGCGCCGGCTCGATCTACGATCCGGCCCGGCTGGTGCGTGCCGGTGGCGTCGTGGTGGTGACGGTCAACTATCGGCTCGGCGTATTCGGCTTCTACGCCCATCCCGGACTCCGCGGCAGCAATTTCGGGCTGCAGGACCAGGTCGCGGCCCTGGCATGGGTGCGCGACAACATCGCTCATTTCGGCGGCGACCCCGGCCGGGTCACTCTGGCGGGTGCTTCGGCCGGTGCCATGAGCGCCTGCACCCTGCTGACTTCACCGCAGGCTCGGGGACTGTTCCAGCAGGCGATCGTCGCCAGTGGCTCGTGCCGGACCAGCCACCCCGCAGGCGCGTTCGGCGAAGCGGTCGGCGCCATCTCGACATGGCAACCACTGACCACCATCCAGCACACGGGCCGCGGCCTGGCCAGTCGATTGGGCTGCTCCGATGTGGCGTGCCTACGTGACCTACCGGCGCGGGCACTGTTGCCGCATACCGCCGGGTTCCCGCTGCTGGCCTACGGTACCGAACTCGTACCCGAGGAGCCGGCACGAGCATTCGACTCCGGAAAACAGGCAGAAGTGCCACTTCTGCAAGGGAATACCGCAGACGAGCACCTCGAATTCACCCTCGCCGCCTATCCGGAGCCGCTCACGGCCGACCGGTACTCTGCCGTGCTACGGACTGCCTTCGGGCAGGCAGCCGCGGACGTCGAACGGCGGTATCCGGCAACGGATTTTCCATCGCCCACGGCCGCGGCCGGACGAGTCTTCAGTGACCGCGACTGGATCTGCCCGTCCTGGCGAACCGGCCGGCAGCACAGCACCAAGGCGCCCACCTATGCCTACATCTTCGCCGCCGAATCCGCGCCGACTCCCGCCGGAAACCCGCTGCCACCGCATGTCCGACCGGCCACCGCGCACGGCTCCGACCTCTACTACCTGTTCGATTTCCCCACCGGACCCGCGCTCACTGCCGAACAGCAGCCACTCGCCGATCTTCTCGTCGGCTATTGGACCGCGTTCGTCCGGTCAGCAGACCCGAACGGCGCCGACCGCCCCCACTGGCCCCGGTTCGACGAACAGAACACCGCGATCAGATTTCAGGACGGCGCCGGACAGGTCGATATGAATGCCGGGCACCACTGTGAACTGTGGGGGTTGTGAACGTCGACCATCGAGGTATGGCAGTTGGTCTGGTAGCGGCCGGAAAAGTGACCGGCCCTACCGCACAGTGGCTCGCCGAAATCACCGCCCGGTGGTAGGTCGGGCGGCGTGGCGGCCGGGCTGTTGTGCGGTGCTGATGGCCGGTTTCGCAGTGGCGCACTTTCATGCGCACGCCCGCGGGAGCCCTTCCGTTCGTGGCGGATCACTGTGTGGTCAGCCGGTCGCGTTGTGTCTCACACAATTCCCAGATGATGCTCTGGGTGCTTCTGTCCAGGACGGCACCGGGCCACTGGGTCGGGGTGGCCTTGCTGTTGAAGTAAGTCCCGTGAATACCTTCGGCCTCGGGACTGGAGGCGAGGTACACGCTGGAGCGGGTGGCCCGCAGTAGTGCGCGGTGGCCGTAGACGATCGGCATGGCGAGCCGCAGCAGCGGCACTATCGGTCGCGCCGGCAGCGGGTAGGTGGCGGTGGTGAGGTTCTTGTTCATCGACGTGTACGCGTGCCCGGGGTAGGCCACGTTCAGCGTCACACGGGTGCCGTCGAGTTCTCGGGCGAAACGGTAACTCATCGCCATCTGTGCCAGCTTGGTCTGGTTGTAGAACGACAGCCCGACGTAGGATTTCTCCCCTTGCAGGTTGTCCAGGTCGATCCGCCCCTTCGGGATGCCGCCCGTGATGTTGACGACCCGGGCGGGCTGCCGAGTGGACCCGGCGGCCGTCAGGGCCGGCATCAGCCAATGCGTGAGACAGAACGGCGCGACCACATTGACCGCGAACGCGGTCTCGAGGCCGTCTTCGGTCAGTGTCCGGTGGGGTCGCGTCGCACCCGCATTGTTGATCAGCACATCCACACCATCGGTCCGATTGCCGACCTCCTCGGCGAGGCGCTGCACGTCGCGGAGCCGGGACATATCGGCTGTGATCGCTTCGACGCGGTCGTTCCCACTGCAGCCGCGGAGCTCGTCCACGGCAGCCTCGGCACGGTCCCTGTCGCGCCCGACGAGGATGACGCCGGCCCCCAGTACGGCCAGGGCTCGCGCGGTTTCCTTCCCGATACCTCCGGTACTCCCGGTCACCAGCACGGTCTTGCCTTCCACGGTCACCACTCCACTCGCTAGATTGTCACTTGGTGACATCATAGACACCTGATGTCGACAAGTAGTCTGAGTGCGTGACAGAAGGACTGCGCGAACGGACGCGCCGAGCGGTCCGGGCCGAGCTCGCCGAGGTCGCCATGGGCCTGTTCACCCGGAAGGGATTCGACGAGACGACTGTCGAGGAGATCGCCGGCGCAGCCGGAATGACCAAGCGCAGCTTCTTCCGGTACTTCCCCACCAAGGAAGACGTCGTCTTCGACGGCGTCGACCTCACCGGAGAGAAAGTTGTCGCCGATATCGCGGCTCGGCCTGTCGGCGAAGACGCCTGGGAGTCGCTGCATCTGGTGCTCGGGGCCTGGCAGGGCGAGATCCAGGCCGGTGAGCAGATACTCGCTACCCTTCGGCTCATCGAGGCCACACCCGCGCTCGTCGGACGATTCCATCACCGGCGAACCGAATGGCGGCAGCGCGTCAGCGAAGCGCTGCGAAACCGCCCAGGAGCAGACATCGACGCATACACCGCGGACTTGCTCACCAACGCAGCCACCGCGGTACTCGACGCCGTATCCAGCGAGTGGGTGCGATCAGGCGGGAAGGCGGACCGCACGGCTCTGCTGGACCGAGGGTTCGGCCAGATCGACGTCGGCCCCGACGTGCGCCGGGTATGAACTCGCGCGGCGGCTACCGGCTGACATCAACGTCCAGCCCCGCAACACCTGGGCCCTGGTTCAACGGCCATACGACGCCCAGGACGTCCGCCGGCGGAGCGCGGGCAGCTCAGGACAGCCAGCCGCGCTGGTTGCGTTCCCGGAAGTAGGCGTCGTCGGCGTCGATCTCGTCCTGGGAGATCACTCGCCGTAGGGGTGCCTGCGAGGAAAGTTCGCGCTGGGGTTGCCGTGGTTGTGCGCTATCCCGGGGCGGCTGCGGGGATGCTGCCCGGTGCGGCGCGCGCGGTGTGCTCTGCCGGACTGTGCCGATGGCGTGCTGGAGGCGCCGGGTGATTTCGTCGGGTGATCCGGGCGCGAGGGTGAATTCTTCGCTGCTGTGTTTGATCAGCAGGTATCGCCCGTCTTGGGGGAGGAGGTCCATCCAGTGGAAACCGTGTGGGTTGCCGGTCGGGCGGGAATCGATCGCCGGTCCGGCGAAGACTCCGATTTCGCCCACCCCGGAACGCGGCCGGCGCATGATCTGGTTGATCTGTTCGATACGGGACATCCGGGTCGGGTGCCGGGCGTATTCGATCTGCCCGATCTCGGCCCGGGTGCCGCGAACCTGCGCGAACCGGCCCGGCGCGCAGCGGGGGAGGCAGGCCACCAGCCTGGCGGAGAGTTCTTCCGGTGCCAGAGTGAGCAGTTGGATATCACCGCCGTATTCCTTTGTCGGACCAGGGCTCTGGAGCGCCAACGTGGCCGACCGCCCGGCGAGACCGGCATGTATCCGCACCACCCGCTCGAAACCGCGATCGTAGGCGCCGTGCACTTCGATCCGGACCTGCGGTTCCAGCAGCGTGCGCATGGCGTGAAAGAAACTATCGTCCGCCATCGCCTGTAGCCGCTGCGCCGCCGACACTCGGACGCGCTCGTACTCCTCGGCGCTCGGCGGTGTCTCGGTCGGACCGAGCGGCAGCACTCGGATCGGATAGGGCAGCCGATCACGCTCGAAACGGCGCACCGCCTGAATGAACATCTCCCCGCTCAGGCGCCACTGCAGGTCGTTCACCCGCCGATCACCCCGCCCGGCGGCAGAGCCGGCGGCTGAGTGCCCAGCAGTTCGCTACCTCGGTCGTAGATCAGGTAGTCGGGGGTTTCGTGTTCGTCGTCGTCCTCGCGGTTACCGCGCGCGGCGCCGGGCGACATCATGCCGGGCATCCCGGTGCGACCGGCCCGGTTGCTGGTACCGGCTGCCGTGGTGGCGGCCGGGGCACCGGCGGGTTTGTTCGGGCTGCCCTGCACCGTCTGCCCGGGAATGTAGGGGGCGGTCTGCGGAGCACCCGATGGAGTACCGGACGGGGTGCCCGCAGGCAGGCCGGGCGTACCGGGGGCCGTGGGCGATCCGGTGGTGAGGGAAGGTGTTGTCGGGGTCGTCGACTGCGGGGTCGTCGATTGCGGTGTGGTGCTCTGCGGTTCGGTCGACTGCGGTTCGGTGGGCTGCGGATCCTCGCCGGTGGGCTGTTGTCCGGGGTCCCCGGTGTCGGTGCCGTCGTCGGTAGTGGTGCCGGGGGGTGCCGTGGTGCCGTTGGTCGTGGTGGAACCTGTCGGAATATCGGTGCCCGGTGGTTTACTGCCGTCGTCCACCGGCTTCACCGGCTCCGGCAACACCGGGGTCTTACTGTCGACATCGGTAGCGCCGGGCTCGTAGTACGTCGTCATCACGTGACGTGCGGTTTCCTGGGCTTCGTCGGCGCGATACTGCGGGGTCTTGAAGACGTCATCGGGGAGTAGGGCGTTTGTGATCCAGTCGCCGGTGGATTCGTTATCCGGTTTTCCGACGGATGCTTTTGCCTGCGCCAGGTGGCCTTCGATCAGGTCCAGACCGTGCGCGACCATCTGAAAGCTCGCGGCGAGTGAGGTGAACGAGGCGCTGAATGCCCGTACGCCGTTGACGGCGGCCGTGCCGGATTGCCCGTTCCAGCCGGCTTCGAGGTCGGCGTTCACGCCATCGAGGAACTCTTTGTTGGCGTCGCGAGCTTCGGTCGCCAGATTCCGCCAGGCGGTCGCTTTGTCGTTGATGAGCGCGGAATCGACATCCTGGAGCGCATCCCAGATCTGCTGGTGCGTCATGGCAGCGAAGCCGTCCTTCTCGAGGATGGCCGGGCCCGCGAACTCACCGCCCCATTCGCCGACCAAACTCGACCATTCGCCGCTGAAGGCGGCGCGATCCTGCCCCCATTTGGTGTCTTGATCTTTGACGACCTGGTCATCGGCCGCTTTGTTTCTTTCCGCTTCATCGGACCTGTACCAAGCCATGATCACGCTCCCGCATTGCCCAGCGCACTGGAGGTGGACTGATCGGTCTCTTCGATGCGGCGTCCGGCCAATTCGAAGGTTTCTTTCATCAAAATGACGATGTCGATCGCAGCCTTCAACCGATTCGCTGCGGAGTCCGGGTCGCCGACCCCTTTGCGAGCGAGCTTGTCTCGCAATGCTGCTGCGGATCGAAGAGTGCCGAATCCGCTCAGTGTGCCGAGGTGCTCTGCGGTACGCAGCATCTCGTCCAAGCGGTCGATGAAGGTGTTACATCGGCTCACCAGCTGAGTGCTGATGCCCTCTTCCATTCGTAGTTGGCCGCTTTCGGCCTGAGTTTTGAGATTCTGCCACTGTTGTAGCGTCACCGCCGGTGGGGCGTCTTGGTCAGACATGGCGGCCATCCTGAACAGAATTGTCCGGCCGGTACCGCGGGGAGCGGGAAAACGGGCTCATCGGATTTCACTCCGGTAGATACGGTTCGAGCGTCGTAGCGTGCTGTACCGCCAAACCGCACGGCGGCGACTCCGGTAGCGAGTCGCGCCGGCTGTAGCGCCAGTTGACGGAAACGAAGGCGAGGCCGTGCTCCGTCGGGAGGCTGGCATAGCACAGTCGTATCGGGCTCTCGCCGGTACTGGGATAAAACGTGAGTCCAGACCTACCGTTGATCTCTACGGGGCTGATTCCTGTGATGGCCGTGTTCTCGGACCAGCGATCCTGGGCGAAGGTACTCGAACCCACGCTGATGTAATAGGGCCCGTCATTCGCATCCCAAGAGCAGATACGGAATGCCGCCTTGTCGCCGGGGGCATCTACGTCGGTGTCTTTGGTTCCCGGGTCCGCGCCGGTTGCCCGCAATGCTTCCTCCGGCAGTTCCGAGCACGGGTTCCAGTCGACGTTCTGCTCTCCTGCGGTGGTGATCGACACTCCCGGAGATGGTTCCCCGCTGTCCGAGACCCCGCAACCGGTTACCAGCCCCACGACTGCCATCGCCGCCACGGCATTCCCCACTACCCGTGCGTGCTTCTTCCTCGCGGTGCGCATGCCCCTCCTGCTCGGCGTGTGAGCCATCCACACGAACCCACATTCACCCTACAGGCCGGTCATCCGGTTCGCGTAGCCTCCGGACCACCGGCCTCAGCGGGGACGAAGCCGAAGGCTGGTGGTGAAGGTGGCCCACTCACTCGGTGCGAAGACGAGCACGGGACCTGCCGGGTTCTTCGAATCGCGGACTCCGATGGTCGTATCGTTCAGCCAGGCCACCTCGACGCATTCTCCGGTCGAGTCGCTGTGGGAGGATTTGAACCATCGGGCCGGGGCCATGTCGGAAGTCATTGCTCGTATCTCCTTGCCAACTGCCTGAGCAGGTCTCTCGATCGGTGCTCCTCCAGTGTGGCTGCCCGCAGAGTGTCGTGGATCCCGCGATAGATGTTCACATCGTCGGTGCTCTCGAAAAACATGGTTCCCATGGTTGCTTCGGTATGCACAACTGGCGGTTCGTCGCGGAACTCCCCGCCGGTGGCCGGGAAGTCCAGGATGATAAAAGGGTGGACCGGTGCCCACGTGCCCGGGAATCCTGCGGTGAACGGCAGTATCCGCACGCTGATGTTCGGTCGAGTGCTCATATCGGCGATATGCCGCATCTGCCTGCACATGGTGGCGGCCGAACCGACACGAATATGAAGCGCACTTTCGTGTATCAGGAACTCTGCGTGTACCGGGTGGTGCTGTCTGGTCAGAATCGCCGCTCTGCGCATCCGCAGTGCCAATCGCTGTTCAACATCCTCTGGTGTGTCATCCGGAAAGAAAGGCAGCACAATGCCCCGTGCATAGTCCAATGTCTGGAGCAGCCCAGGAACGATCGAGGATTGATAGACGTGCAGTTTCGATGCCGCTGGTTCGAGTTCGAGATAGGTTCCGAAGCCCGCTTTGATCCGGTGGCGCGAACTCACCCACCACGATTTCGTAGCCGACTGCTGAGCGAGGGTCTTCAACTCCGCTAGCTGGTCATCGGTCAGTTCGTACAGCCGACCGAACCCCTCCACATCCCGTAACCGGACCTTCTCGTTGTGCCCCTTCTCGATTCGGATGACCGAGGTCTTGCTCATCTCCATTTCCCGCGCGGCCTGTTCCAGGGTGAATCCCGCCCCCTGCCGCGCTTCGCGTAGTGCCCGGCCCAGTTGCCGTCGCGGCAGGGTGGATCCGGGTTGTTCGTCTCGTGTCATTTCTCCCCTTCCCCTCGGTCGGCAGAAAAGCCCAGAACGCGGTCCGATTCGGACGTTTCCCCGGAGCGGAACGGTCCGTGATCAAGGCTTCCCGCCGACTCGAATCGGACTGTCCCGCTGAACTATTCATTCCGGCGAACCACCGGCAACTCAACCATAGGTACGAGCGGCGCGGAAGACCTCTGAGCAGCAGAATTCGGCCGGAATGCGCCATATGTCCGGCCTCGGAACGTTCCAGTGCCGGACCGCCCGTAAATCGGAGTATTCGAAAGGTACAGCCGAGCCTGCCGCTGGTTACTGAGTACGTGACGTCGGATGGTTACGGGTCCGGAACGGACCTGGTGTGGGTCCGTTTCGTACCTCTGCGGGGTGTCGGGCGTTCCGGCCCCTGGGCCGACGGACCGATCGAATCGGACTGTCCCGCTGAGCTCTTACGGCAGGACGTACGGAGCGGACGATAACCCGCATGGTGGATCGATGCGGAAGCCTTTCGACGGGGCAACAACGGCACCCCGGCGGCAGAACTCACAGTGCGGTGTCGGGGGAGTGGCGCGCGGTGTGGCAGCGCGACGGGGAGCGGATCCGGATCGTCCGGGTGCGTAACCTCGCCGACGACCGCACCGTGGTCGCCGTCGGCGATCTCGGCGCCGCACCGGATCTCGCCGATATGCGCGAGCGGTTTCCGGAACTCTCCGCGCTGTGGGATGTGGTCCGGCATCAGTTCTGGGCGCAGGGGACGGTCGGGTGAGCGCGATCCGCTACCCCGATGACGAGTCCATCGACGAGATCACCGCTCGCTTTCTGCTGTCGATGCCGCCGAGTTTGCTGCCGATGCTGTACGGGTTCCGGTTCGACGGCGAGAATATCGAAGCCGAATGTGCCGCTGTCGATCTCACGGGCGACCGGGGCGACGACGAACCCAATCCGGTCCACATGCGAGCCGCGCAGCTGCGGAAAGCGCTGGGAGCGGACATGTTCGGGTTCGGCCTCGTCTTCGGAGTGTGTGGTGATCAGCTCGAGGATCGGGTGGAGAACCGGCATATCCCCGAACCGGTTCGGGTCGCGGCCCGGCAACTCCCGGGGGCCGGTGATCTGGTCGTCGCCGTTGTAGTGGACGCGACCGGCCGGCAATGGTGGGCAATCGCGGACCGGTACCTCATCGAGCTGGACCCGGTGCGTATCCACGTGCCCGCTGCGGCACCGGCCGAGTGGCGGTTACCCGGAACTCTGGATGCCTCCCTGTGGACCGCCGCGCTCGCGCTCGACGAAGCCAACCACCCGTACCTGCTCCGGTGCCGCGCGGCCGGGCGCGGCACCGCCGGTACGGGTGAGCCTGGCCGCGGCGGCGAGTAGCCGGCAGCCGTCCTACCAGCGGTTGTTCTCCAGAGCCGTCAGGGCACGGATCCGGCCGAGACCGCCTACCCTCTTGCCACCGCGGGAGCGGGAGAGCAGGGTGAAGGGAGCCGGTGGCGCCACCGGGGCGCCGCCTCGAGCAGAGAGGGGGTGGGTCGTGTTCGCGCGATCTACCAGAATTCAGGCGCAACCCTCCGCTATCGATGCCGGGATCGCGTATATGCGCGATGAAGTCCTGCCCGGATTACGGGAGATCCCCGGATGCATGGGACTGTCGTTGCTGGTCGACCGGGCCACCGGGCACAGCATCGCCACCAGTTCGTGGGAGACCCGGGAGGCGATGGACGCGAGCAAACAGCGGGTCGCCCCTATTCGTGACCGGGCGCTCGCGACCTTCGGCGGGAGTGCGCAGATCGAGGAATGGGAGATCGCCGGACTGCATCGGGCACACCGGGCGAGCGAGGGCGCGTGCGTACGCGCGACCTGGGTGAAGACCGATCCGAGCCGGCTGGATTCGGCCGTGGAGATCTACAAGGCCGCCACACTGCCCGCGATGGAGCAGCTGGACGGGTTCTGCAGTGCAAGTCTCATGGTCAACCGGCGGTCCGGCCGCGCGGTCTCGTGCACCAGCTACGACAGCGCCGCGGCGATGCGTGCGAGCCGGGAACAGTCGGCTTCGCTGCGGGTGGACGCGGCCCGGCAGACCGGGGTCGAAGCGCTCGACGTGCGGGAATTCGAGTTGCCGCTCGCCCACCTGCGGGTGCCGGAAATGGCCTGATCAGGGCTCATTGTCGAGTCGGTCGTCGAATTCCGCGCGGGCGCGTTCGACCTCGGGCAGGGTGCTCGTCGCCCAGTTCAGGAGTGCGTCGAGGAGATCCTGTAGCGATCTGCCGAGGGGTGTCAGGCGGTATTCGACGGCGACGGGGCGGGTGTTGGTGACGATCCGCTCGATCATCCCGTTGCGTTCGAGGCGCCGCAGTGCGGCCGTCAGCGATTTCTGCGTCACCACCGGTATGGCCCGGCGGAGTCCGTTGAAGCGCAGGGGCCCGTGCTCGCACAGCGCGTCGAGGATCCGCAGTGACCATTTGTCGAGCACCTGATCGAGCAGATCGCGGTGCTGTTGCGTGAGCTGCGGTGCCGGTGCGGTGGTTTCCATCATGAAACCTAGTCTCGTTGAAGTTCCCTTTGGGCACCAGGTAGACATCAGATACTTGCTTCTACCAGCGAAAGGGACACTCATGGCAGTGCAACTGCTCACCCCCGAAGGTATGTTCGCGCCCGTTCCGTATCACCACGTTTCGATCGGCACCGGTGCGCGCCAGGTTCATGTGGCCGGTCAGATCGCGCGTGACGCCACGGGTAACCCGGTCGCGACCGGTGACCTCGCCGGTCAGGTCGCGCACGCCCTGCGCAGTACCGCGCGCGGTCTGGCGGGGGCGGGTGCCACTTTCGCCGATGTCGTGCGGCTGCGGTTCTTCGTCACGAACTGGAGTCCGGACAAGTACGACGCTTTCGTCGCGGGTATCGACAGCGTCGTGGACGAGCTCGGGATACCCCGGCCGCTACCGCCGCTGTCGGCGATCGGTGTGGATTACCTCTTCGAACCGGATGTGCTGGTCGAGGTCGAGGCGTACGCGGTCCTGGACTGATCAGGAAGGCGGGGGATTCGTTCTTGCCCGGCCCGCAGCAGCCCCGGAGCCAGAGCGGTTATCCGAGGGCCGCCCCCACCGGCGGGCCGGGGGACAGGGACGCCCGCGGAGTTGTGGTGGCGAGGGCGGCTGCGGACCCGCCGGTGTGCTCGAGATTCTCGGTATTCGCCGGGTCCGGTAGGGGCGGATCGGTATGGCCGGACTCGTAGGCGTTGGCGATCAGGGCGGCCTGTAGCTGCCACAGGCCTTCGGTGTCGGCGGGGTCCAGGCCGGTCAGGCGGGCGATACGGCGCAATCGGTAGTCGATGGTGTTGGCGTGGACGTAGAGAGCGCGGGCGGTGCGCTGGCGGTTGCGTTCGTTGGCGAGGTGCATGGTCAGGGTGTCCAGCAGCTCGGGCTGATCGAGCAGTGGGTCCACCGAGCTCGCCAGGCGGCGCCGGGCCGGGCCGGCGCGGGTGATCTGGTATTCCACGGCGAGATCCGCCATCCGGTACAGACCGGCGGGCCGGTGCAGGCGCTGGGCGAGGTCGAGAAGTTCGTGGGCGCGCCGGGTTGCTTCGGGTACTTCGTCGCGGCGAGCGTGGACCACGGTGGCCGGCAGCGGGTCACCCGCGGCGTTTCGCAGGCGCTCGAACAGCCTTGTGGCAGTGGTGTCGTCGTCCGAATCACAGGGAACCAGGACGGTGCCACCTTTCTCGCTGAGCCGGGTCAATGGCATATCACCGCCCCGCGTCAGTTCACCGCGCAGTCGTCGCAGCCGACGGTGCGCGCCCATGGGATCGTGGTGGTCGTCGGCGGCCTCGTCTGCCGGAGAGGTGAGGGCCAGCGCGAACACCGCGTAGGCGTCCGCGTCGCGAAACCCGCACTCGCGCGCCATTTCCGTGGTGCTCGTCCCGGCGATCAGGGCGGCTGCCAGGACCTCGGCGCCGGCCTGCCGCATGGCGGTATGGGCCCGCAATTCGCGCACGTAGGCTCTGGTGAAAGTGGTGACGACGCTGTCCAGCACCTCGGCCAGCCGTTGTCCTGCGACGACGAGCGCCCGGCTGTCGGGGCCGTGGGCGTGCCGGGCGAGCAGATCGAGAACGAACCGGAACCCGAGGTGGGTGGCGTGCTGCACGGCCTCGAGTGCCACGCCGTCGGCGGCCCAGTCGGCGATCTTGTCCTGCACGGGCTCGGGTATGCGGCCCGCCGAGCGACCTTGTAGCGCCGCGGCCACGAGTTCCAGGCATCCGGCCACCACCTCGGCGGCCTCGCGCCGCGCCACGCCGCACGGCAGTACTGCCGCCGGACTGCCGCCCTCGCCTGCGCCGGCGAGATGGTCCAGTAATTGCTGGGATAGTCGGCGGGGCCGGGGTAGATGCTCGATGGCCGGCATTCCGGCGATCTCGAGTTCCTTACTAATTCGAGGGCTGTTCGTCAGCACCGACCTCGGCCTCCTCACCGCCGAATGCACGGACCCCGATGGGCCGGCTCGGTCCGCCGGCACTCCTCTGTATCAGTAAAGACTGTAACCGACGGTGACCTGCACCACAACATCGCCGCGTTGTCTGTCCTGTCGTGGCGGAATCCCATGCTGGAAATCACCATCTACTGAGACAGTGCGGTTAAGCTTGCCGGAACTCGGCTCGCCGACGATGAGCGGAAGGATGACGATGACGCAGCAGGAGTACCGGGTCGCGGAACTGGCCGAGGCTGCCGGCGTCGCGGTGCGTACTGTGCGCTATTACCAGGACAGGGGTCTTCTCGACGCACCACGGCGGCAGGGGCGCCACGCCGTGTACAACCAGGCCCACCTGGAGCGTTTGCGGCTCATCGCCGATCTGCTCGGCCGCGGTCACAGCCTCGACGGCATCGCCGACCTGCTGACGAGCGCCGAGTACGGCGGTGGGGTGTCGGAACTGCTGGGCTTCGAAACGGCGGCGTCACAGGCTTGGGGAGACGGGGAGGTCACCCTGGACTTCGACCAGATGCTGACGCGCTTCGGCGAACAAGCCACCCCCGAGGCCATTGCCGAGGCGATGGAGCTGGGTTACCTGCGGATCGAAGAAGATCGCTTCGTCTACTCCAGTGGACGGCTGCTCGAGGCCGCGACCGCGTTCGTGGCCGCCGGTATCCCGCTGCGCTCGGTACTGGCCCTGAGCTGGGAACTGGAAGCGGCCTTCGATCGGATGGCCTTTGCGTTCGTCCGGGAATTCCGGGTCAATCTCGTCAACCCGGTGTCGGAGAACCCTGCTCCCGAACGACTGAACGAGCTCGCCGGGACCCTCGCCCAGCTACGCCCGGCCGTCCGCCAGGTCGCCGACGAACTGCTCGCCCGGGCCATGGACCGCCGCATCCATGCCGACCTGCCCGAGGTCTCCCAGCAGTTGAGCCAGGCCACCCATGCCGAGCCGGGCCCCTCCGGCGACACCACCACTCCGCGGTAGGGCACCGATGATCGAATACGTTCTGGCGGCAGCCGTCGTGGCCGAGGCCGCCGGCCTGATCGTGCTGTGGCGGTTGCTGGTACGCAGCCGGCGTGAGCTCGCCGAGACACGGCGCAGGCCCGATACCCGGCAGCTGCTGGTGGACAGCGGCCGGGAAGCAGTCAAGACCGTATGGCAGACCGCGAGCCTGGTGCGCCGCAAGGGCTTCCGCGCGGTGGTGCTCAGTTCGATCGAGGATCTGGCCGGCTGGGCGCAGGTGGAACGGCCGGACCTGGCGCGACTCACCGCCGAGGGCAATGTCGTGATCGCCTTCTCCGATATCGAAGGTTCCACCGCGCTGAACGAACGATTGGGCGATCGGGCCTGGGTCGCGCTGCTCGGCCGGCACGACCGGCTGATCCGCAAATACGTCGCCGCGCACAACGGGCATATCGTGAAGAGTCAGGGCGATGGTTTCATGATCGCGTTCGGCGACGCCGAGCAGGCAGTGCGCTGCGGCCTGGACGTGCAGGGCGCTATCGGCACCCTCGCCAAACCCGTGGCCAGTGTTCGCGTGCGGATCGGCATGCATATGGGCCGATCGGTCCGGCGCGGGGACGACCTGTTCGGCCGGAATGTGGCCATGGCCGCCCGTGTCGCCGCCCAGGCGCACGGCGGCGAGGTCCTCGTCAGCGAGTCGGTGCGCGACGCCGTGGCCGGTCGGCCCGATATCGCTGTCACCGCCGCCCGCGCAGCCGAACTCAAGGGCTTCCGCGGCAGTTTCCAGCTCTACACGGTGGCGTCGGGGGACTGAAACTCCGATGGCGAACACGTCGGGTCGCGACCCGGCCCGCCGGTGGTCAGGGGGTCAGCACGATCCTGCCGAATACTTCGCCGTCGTCCATCTTCCGGTGCGCCGGCGCCGCCTTGTCCAGTGGCAGTGCTTCGTGCACGATCGCGTGCAGCTCGCCGCGACCGGCGGCGGCCATCTGATCGATCTGCACGGCACGGCGGGCCGACGATGGCACGGTATCGGCGCTGAATGTCGCGAACGACAGGGACTTCAGGAACGACGCCACCATTCTCCCGCCGAAGTCCGGCGGTGGGAAACCGCCGACGGCGCCGACGGCGACCATGCGGCCGTTCGGCTCGAGCTTGTCGAGGAACGCCGGCATATCCGGGCCGGAGATGATGTCGATGATCACGTCGTAGCCGGTGGGGGCGTCCGCACCGCCTTCACCCGAACGGTCCAGGACATGGGTCGCGCCGAGTGCGCGCAGGCGGGCGCCGCGCTCCGCCGAAGATGTCGTGACCGCCACCGCGCGGGCGCCGCCCCGTGCCGCCAGCTGGACCGCCATCACTCCGATACTGCCGGCCGCGCCACGCACCAGCACGGACTCTCCTGTTGCGAAATGGGCGTGGGCAAGGCCGAAATGGGCCACCATTGCGGAACTTCCGACAGTGACCGCATCGGCGGCGGACAGGTCGGTGGGGAGCGGCAGGATGTCCGCGACCGGGGCGACCGCCTGTTCGACGTAGCCGCCGCCCCGGCCCGTGAATGCCCATACGCGCCGGCCGATCCACGACGCGTCGACGCCGGCACCGACAGCGGTCACGGTTCCGGCGACTTCGGAGCCCGGTATCCAGCCCTCCTGGAATCCGTATCCGGCGAGGGTGCCGCGGCGGATCACCGCGTCGACGCCGCCGACGCCGATCGCCTCGGTGGCGATCACCACCTGTCCCGGGCCGGGGTGGGGCGCCGGGATATCGGTGACGGTCAGCCCGTCGGGGCTGCCGAAGGACTGGATGACGACTGCCTTCACTGTCTCTCCTCGGTCTGGGTTCGGGCGGCGAGGAATGGGAACGTCTCGCTCGTTTTCGACGCTAACGGACGCCCCCGTCCGCTTAGCTAAAGTGAGAGTGATGCCCAGCCATTTGACTCACTCGCTGCGCTCCGACGCCCTCGACAACCGCGAACGCATTCTCGACGCGGCGCGCACCCTGTTCGCCACCGAAGGGTTGAACGTGCCGATGCGGGAGATCGCCCGGCTCGCGGGGGTGGGGCCCGCGACTCTCTATCGCCGTTTCCCGACCAAGGAGGTCCTGGCGACCGAGGCCTTCGCGGATCAGATGCGGACCTGTCACGCGATAGCCGACGAGGGACTGGCCGATCCGGACCCGTGGCGCGGCTTCTGCCGGGTCATCGAGCGAACGTTCGAGCTGAATGCGCACAGCCGAGGATTCACCGAGGCGTTCATATCGACGTTCCCGCACGCTGTCGACTTCGCCGCGAGCCGGGAACACGCTCTGAAATCGGTCGCCGAACTGGCGCGCCGCGCGCAGAGCACCGGGCAGCTCCGTCCCGACTTCGTCCTGGACGACCTGCTGCTGATGCTCATGGCCCACCGGGGTATCCAATCCGGCTCGCCGGCTGCCCGCGCCGCGGCTTCCCGGCGCTTCGCGGCCTTCGTCATCGAGGCGTTCCGTGCCTCCGCCGAGTCCGCACCGCTGCCACCGGTCCCGCGGTTTACTCCCGCGGCTACAGCCTGAAACCCTTTTTCGCGTTCGGGGCCGCGGGAAAACCCCCGCGACCCTGTTGCCGGAACAGCAAGTTTTCGCGCCAGGTCTTCGTGCGTCCGGAAGGCTGAGGGTGCCCCAGCCGCCGGTATCCAGGCCCGAGAAGGAGACCATCGTGCCCACTACACCCCGCCGCGTCGACGCTCCGCCGCCCAGAACGGGAAACAGCGAGGTCGAGACCCTGCGCGGTTTTCTCGACTACCTCCGGACCTCGATCGCGGCGAAGGTCGACGGTGCTCCGGAACCGCAGGTCCGGACGGCGGCCGTGCCGTCGGGCACGAACCTGCTGGGGCTGCTCGCGCACCTGACCGCTGTCGAGCGCGCGATATTCCTCGGCGAGAACATCACCGATTGGCAGGCAACATTCCGGGCATCGCCCACCGACAGCGTGGCCGAGGTAGTCGCTCGCTACCAGGAGGTGGTGGAGCGGGCGAACGAGGTTCTCGACGGATGCGCGGATCTCGGCGCATCCGTCCCGCGCTCCCGGCCCGGACATCCCGCACCCAGTATTCGCTGGGCGCTGGTCCACATGATCGAGGAGACCGGCCGCCATGCCGGCCACGCGGATATCCTCCGCGAGCTGATCGACGGCGCCACCGGACGCTGAGATCACCCGCCGGCCCGAACCGGGCGGTCACGCCGCTTTCAGCGGGTCGTGCCCGAGGCACATCAGCCGATGCCGGAACTGCGCGTCGCCGGCCACCGACTCCAGATCGTCACGGCGTTCCGCGGTGACCGTAGCCACCACGCGCCGCATGACGGCCACATCGTCGGAGGTCAGATCGGTCCGGCGTTTGCCGAGAATCGCCAGGACCCGGCGGCCGATTTCCGGCCCGGAACGATCCGGTTCCCGTTCGGCCACCGCGCTCGCCGCCTCGGTGCGCAGCCAATCGCCGAGCTCACGCGACGACATATTGACCACACGGTGGAAATCGTCCCAGAGTTCGTCGTCCACCACTGTTTCCGCCATGGTGTCCACCTCCTACGGATCAGCTCCCGCGGTTCTCGCCCAGTTCCTCGACCACCGGATTCGGCGGTACCGCGCGTTCTCGTTCGGTCACCGTCGGATGCGCGTGGTCCCGGCTCTGCGCGGCGCGTTCGGCGTCGGACCGGCCGTCGTCCAGGTTCACCGACTGCAGCACTTCCGTCAGGTTGGCGTACTCCACCGGCGGGATGGCTTTCAGAGCGCGTACCGTGTCCTCGTCCGCGCCCGCCTCCGCGGCGCAGCTCACCAGGTCGGCCTTCTCCGCAGGGAAGTCGGCCTCCGACAGCGCCCGCTGGATCCGTTCCACATCGGTTGTCACCATCACGAACCTTCCCGGGACGCAACCGCGACCCTCGTCAATCTCTCGCTTGCGGCGCGGCAGTACCCGGCTGCGGGCCTCGCAAACAGGGCCGGGCCGGCCGATAGCGGCGGTGGCAGGCGGCGGTTGCGGCTGTTCACGACGGGTGGGTGCGCACGTGTTTCCGCGGGGACACTCGGGGCATCCGGGGCGCATGGATATCGACAATTCATCCGGAAACAGCGACCGACGCCGGGTCGGTGCACAGGTCGATGCGGCCGATCTCCACCGGCTTCTCGACGCGGGGCCGAACAGCTGCCTCGTACTGTCCGAAGGCCGAATGCAGATCCACGACGTATCCCCGGACGACGGTGACAGCCTGGTCGTGGTGACGCGGGCGGACCTGATCGCTCAGGTAGGTGAAAGCCCGGCGGACAACGACCTGGTCACCCAGGCCGCTCTGCTCGACAGTGAGGTCCGGACACTCGGTGCCTGACCGGCTCAGGACGCCGGGCTCGTCGTGGGTGCGGTGCCCAGATTGTCCAGGAACCAATCGGTCGCCAGCGCAGCCACCTGTTCCAGTGCTCCGGGCTCTTCGAAGAGATGCGTGGCCCCCGGCACGATCTCCAACCGGGGGTGCACGGTCATATGCTGCTGAGCTTTCCGGTTGAGGTCGAGAACCATATCGTCGGCACCGCCGACGATCAGCAGCGTAGGTGTCCGGACCCGGGTGAGGGCGTCGCCCGCAAGATCCGGCCGCCCGCCCCGGGAGACGACGGCATGGACGGCGGCCGGGCGTTCCGCGGCGGTGCGGAGGGCGGCGGCGGCACCGGTGCTGGCGCCGAACAGGCCGACCGGGTTCTCGGCGGTCGCCGCCCGGCCGGCCAGCCAATCCACGGTGGCCGCCAGCCGCCCGGCCAACAGCGGGATATCGAAACGCAGCTCCCGCGTGCTCAGGTCGCGGTGCTCTTCCTCGGCGGTGAGCAGATCGAGCAGGACAGTGCCGAGCCCGGCCTGCTCGAGTACCGCGGCCACGTGCCGGTTCCGCGGACTGTGCCGGCCGCTGCCGGTGCCGTGCGCGAAAACGACGATTCCGGCCTCCGGGGCGGGCAGCCGGACCCGGGCGTCGAGATGGATATCGCCGACGGGTATCCGCACTTCCTCGTCGGCGAACATGGTGCCGGTGGGATCGTCCATGGTTCTGTTCCCGTCGTACGGATGGCCGGCGTACCGGCATATCGGGAACGGGTTTACCCGTCCCTCGCCCGGTAAACAGTTGCTCAGCTGCCGCCGACCACAGCGCCCCGTCCGGTCACTTGAAAGCGACCGCGTTACGTGCCGCCCACTCGGCGAAGGTGTGCGGGACCCGGCCGAGGACCCGTTCGACGTCCGGGCTGACCTGCTGTAGTGCGGGAACCGGGCTGCCGAGCATATCCAGCGTCGATTCGACCACCGGTTCGGGCATGAACTGCACCATCCGCTCCCGCGCCTGTGCGCGCGTCAGTTCGGTGAAACGCACCGGTTCACCCAGTGCCGCGCCGAGGGCGGCGGCCTGCTGCCGGGGTGAGACCGCCTCGGGGCCGGTGAGTTCGTAGGTCTTGCCGCGATGGCTGTCGTCGAGCAGGGCGGCAGCGGCCACCGCGGCGATATCGGCCGGATCGATCACGGGCAGTGCGATATCGGCGAACGGAGCCTCGATCGCGCGCTCGCGGCGCACCGATTCCGCCCACTGCAGAGCATTGGAGGCGAAGTTTCCCGGCCGCAGGATCGTCCACTCGAGGCCGGAACTCCGCACCACGTCTTCCGCATTCGAGGGATGATTACCGGTCCCGACCCCCTGCGAGGACAGCAGCACCACCCGTCGCCCGCCCGCGCTCCGGACCGTATTCACAACCGCGCCGAGATCTCCTCCGGCGCCCAGGAATTCGCCGGAGGTCAGCAGGAATACGGTGTGCGCTCCCGCGAGAGCCGGTGCGAGTTCGTCCACGCGCAGAAGGTCGGCCTGTCGATGCTCGACACCGGCCGGGATATCGGCTGCCGGCGCGGTACGCGAGACCGCGCGGACCTCCGCTCCCGCCGCGGCCAGTGCCTGCACCAGCGGTCGTCCGACATTGCCCGTCGCCCCGGTTACCACGATCATGTTCTTCTTCCTTTCGAGTTCGATGAGGCGACGCTACTATTCGAAAGACAGTAGGTACCTAGAGGAAAGTATCGGAGGTCGGCGCAATTGTGACCGAAACCACTGCGTGGCAGCCGGACGAGGACGTCGCCCCGGAGAACGCCTGCCCCGTCGCGCCCGTGGTCGACGTGGTGTTCAGTCGCTGGATCACACCGATCCTGTGGGTGCTGCACTATCGCGGGCCACAACGCTTCGTCGAACTCCAGCGGCTGATCACCACCATCACCCCGAAAGTGCTGACCGAGCGGCTCCGGCAGCTGGAGCGCGACGGATTGATCACGCGCACTTACTATCCGGAGGTCCCGCCCCGCGTCGTCTACGAGATCAGCGAGCTGGGCAGCAGCCTGGCGCCGCTGTTCGCGGCCCTGGTCGACTGGTCGGGCAACCTCGAGAAGGTCGAGCGGGCGCGACGTGCCTACGACGCCACCGCGCAGGATTCGCGGCGAAAACGCTGATTCCCGATCGCGACGAGGGAACGACGAGGGAACCAGGGAGCGGTGATCCGGTCGGGCCGGTGAGCGTGCGGCCGTCCGACGTGGCGAGGGCGTCACCCGTCCCGGATAGAGTCGGTACGTGGGCGCTTACCGCGAGTACCGGCCACCGGCCGGGTTGGAGCCGGTGGTGGCGTGTGTCTGGGAAAGCGATGTCCTCGTCGCAGGTACGCAGCGTGTCATTCCGGACGGATGTGTCGATCTGGTCTGGCTCGGCCGGCGTGTGCTGGTGGTCGGTGCCGATACCGAGCCGATGACATGGGCGGCGGCCGGCGAGCAGGCCGAGGGAGTCCGGTTGCGGCCGGGAACGGCCGGCCGTGTTCTCGGAGTCCCCGCCGACGAGGTCCGCGATCGGCAACTCCCGCTGTCCGATCTCTGGCCCACGGTGGCCGACTGGCCCGATCTCCCCGCGGCGGCGGACCCGGCGGCGCGGCTACGGCTGCTGACCGAAGCCGTGCTGCACCGCAAGGCCGAACCGGATCCGCTGGTCGGTGCCGCTGTCCGCCGATTGGTCGTTCCCCGCGTCCGGGTCTCGGCCGTGGCCGCCGATCTGGGGGTCAGCGAACGTCAGTTGAACCGGCGGGTCACCGCGGCCGTCGGGTACGGACCGAAGTTCCTGGCTCGGGTGGCCAGACTGCGCAGACTGGTCGCGGCACGCGGGGAGTCGCTGGCGGAGCGGGCGTACGCGGCGGGCTACGCCGGCCAAGCGCATATGACCGACGAGGTACGGCGTCTCACCGGCCTCACCCCTGTCCGATTCCTGGAAGACGCCACACTCACGGCTGCCTAACCTCCGGGTACATGAGCATCGACCTCGCAGCAGCCCGGCAGTACATCGAATCCAATGCCCGAGTCCTGGAACGGCACCAGCTCGCAGTGCTCCTCGACGACGGCCCCGTCGAACCCGTCCGCACCGCACTCGCCGCCTATCGCAACCCCGACGGCGGATTCGGGCACGCGCTCGAACCCGATGTGCGATGCCCGGGCAGCCAGCCCTCGGCGGCGCTGTCCGCGCTGGAAATACTCGCCGAACTGGATATGCCCCGAGACCCCATGGTCACCGGACTGGCCGACTGGATCGCCGGTATCGCCGATCCGGACGGTGGTGTGCCGACGGTTCTGCCATCGGCCACCGGCCACCCGCACGCCCCGTGGATGGAGCCGGACCCGGAGGCCGGTTTCCTCACCTACGCGCTCGCGGCCGGACTGTGGCGGCTCGGCGTGCGACATCCGTGGCTCGACAAAGCGACAGCATGGTGCTGGAACCGGATCGACGCCGTCGAGGCCCCGGCCGGCTACACCGTCAAGTTCGCGCTGCAATTCCTCGACGCCGTACCCGACCCCGCCCGCGCCGCCGCGGCCGTCGAACGGTTCCGGTCCGCGATCCGCGAGGACGGTACGGTCCCGGTCGAAGGCGGCGTCGAGAACGAGCAGATCGGCCCGCTGACGCTCTCCCCGCACCCGGGGACACCGAGCCGGGCGTTGTTCGACGAACAGGTGATAGCTGCCGACCTGGACCGGATCGAAGGCGAGCAATTGGACGACGGCGGCTGGGATTTCGACTTCCTGCATTTCACCCCCGGCCAAACTGTGGAATGGCGCGGTGTGGTGACCGTGGGCAATATCAGCACACTGCGGGAGCACGGCAGGGTGTGATCGCGGTTTCCGGCCGGCGGGCGGTGAGACCGGTGACGACCTGGCCGCGCATCGCCGCCGACGCCGACCCCGACGCGGCCGCGTCGCTACTGGTCGGAGCCTGTTTTCACGAAGCGTTCCTGTACTACTACGCGCACGGGGCAGAAGGCCCGGCCGCGGGGCCCGCCGCTGAGGCGTTCGTGGAGGCCTTGATCACGCCGCTGTCATGAGCGGAACGACCCGGCCGGTGCGGCGGACCGGGTTCGGAGACGATCAGCTCGCCTCGGGCGGAAGGTGCTGGTGGAGGGTGGCGGCGCGGAGCGTGAGGTGGTTGCGTTCGGCGAGGTTCTGCGCCTGTGCGGCGGCCTCCACGTACAGTCGCGCCGCGGTGGCGGTATCACCGGCCCTTTCGTGAAGGTATGCGGCGGAAGCGGTGTACCGGGGGAGTTCCGGGTCGAGTTCGGCGAGTGCCGCGAGACCGGCCTGTGGGCCGTCCGCCTCGCCGACCGCTACCGCGCGGTTCAGCCGGGCGATCGGGCTGGCGGTGATCCCGACCAGTTCGTCGTACCATTCGACGATCTGCACCCAGTCGGTCTCCTCCGCGGTCTGCGCGTCGGCATGCAGCGCGGCGATCGCCGCCTGTGCCTGATACTCGCCGAGCCGGTCGCGGGCCAGGGCGGCCTGCAGGATGGACACGCCCTCGGCGATCAGGTCATGCCGCCACAGTCCGCGATCCTGTTCGGCGAGCGGTACCAGGCTGCCGTCCGCGCGGATCCGGGCCGGGCGCCGGGCATGATGCAGCAGGAACAGCGCCAGCAGGCCCGCGACCTCCGGGTCGCCGGTGGTTGCGGTGAGCTGCCGGGCCAGCCGGATCGCCTCCGCGGCCAAGTCGATATCGCCGCTGTATCCCTCGTTGAACACCAGATACAGCACCCGCAGTACGGTGCGCAGATCGCCGGGAGTGTCCAGCCGGACCTCACTCACGGTGCGTTTGGCCCGGCTGATCCGCTGGGCCATGGTGGCTTCGGGTACGAGATAGGCCTGCGCGATCTGCCGGGTGGTGAGACCGCCGACGGCCCGCAGCGTCAGCGCCACGGCCGAGGCGGAGGTGAGGCTCGGATGTGCGCACAGGAAGTACAACCGCAGCGTTTCGTCCTCCGCCGCGGCCGGCCCTGCCGGCGGCTCCTCGGAAACCCGCAGCTCACGAGTGCGTCGTGCGGTTTCGGAGCGGGCCAGATCCACGAAACACCGCCACGCCGTGGTGATCAGCCAGCCCTTGGGATCGTCGGGCGGCCGCCGCGGCCACGTATCGACGGCCCGTAGCAGCGCCTCTTGCACGGCGTCCTCGGCGGTCGCGAAATCCGCCCCGCGGTGGACGAGGGCCGCCAGGACACCAGGGATCAGGTCCCGGAGGCGGCCCGCGTCCAGCGCGTCGGCGGTCATCACTCGGTGACGGTCGGCGGGGCGGTCAGGAACGGGCGCACCTCGAGCCATTCGTGGATCGGTTTCCCGCCGGCGCCGGGCGCCGCGGACAACTCGCCGGCCAGTTCCACAGCGCGGTCGTAGGAGTCGACATCGATGATCATCCAGCCCGCGATCAGGTCCTTGGTCTCGGCGAACGGCCCGTCGGTGACGGGCGGTTTGCCCTCGCCGTCGTAGCGGACCCAGGCGCCCTCCGGTGCGAGGGCCTGACCGTCGACGAACTCGCCGGAGCTCTCCAGCCGGTCCGCGAAGTCCTGCATGTACTGCATATGCGCCTCGATCTCGGCCGGTGTCCACCGGTCCATCGGCACATCGTTGACCGCCGCCGGGGCGCCGCGGTAATGCTTGAGGAGCAGGTACTTGGCCATGAGGTTCTCCCTTCGGATGTCCGACCCTGGTTGGTCGATCACACCTGGGACGGAGCCGCTACGACGTTCTCGACATCCACGCCGAAAATTTCTCGAACTTTTTTTCCGGGGGCTGTGCAGTCCTTCGATCAGGCCTCGCTCGGCTGCACGATGACGAACCCTTCACCGTCGAGACGGAGCTGGAACGCCTCGCCCGAACCGCCACGAACCATCGAACCGAAACTCTGCGAACGATTCAACGAGGTCTGCAACTGCGCGCTCCAGCCGACCACCGCATCGGTGTCGACGAAAACCGGTGCCTGCGGATGCACCGGAATGATGATCGGCGTCCCCGCGCACACCAGCCCGAGCCGCCCCTGCCCGGTGAACACACAATTGAACAGCCCACCGCCGGCCATCCCGACGCCCTGCACCATGCGGATGTCGTACTGCAGGCTCGAATCGAACACCAGAATATTGCGGCCGTTGATGGTGAGCGCGTCGCCCGGGACGAGGTCGACGAGGAAACAGTTCCGGTCGAAATGCGCGAACCACGCCTCACCCTGACCCCGCACCGACATCAGCGGCACGCCCTCGCCCGTGAGCGCGCGCTGCAGGAACTTCCCGACCCCCTGCCCTTTCTTCTCGAATTGCAGGCTCCCGCGGAACGCGACCATCGAGCCCTGCCGCGCGAGGCATTCGCCGTTCACGGCGTACTTCAGTGCTTTCGCGCTCTGCGCGGTCAGCCCGGGGGCGGTGGCGGGCTGGGCCATGTTCTCGCCGGCGAAGATCTCACTCTGCATACCGTGATCCTGCCGCAACAGCCCCCGCCATGGGTCGCAGTGGTGCGCGAACAGAGACCCGGCACGGCGTGCGGTGTTCGGGCTGCCCGGGCGGGTTCTTCCGCCCTCGGCCGCGCGAACTTCCGCGGGCGGCCCGATGCGGGCGCCGCCGGCTTTCCCGGCCGCCGCGGAACGGTGAAGTAACGAATTCGTATCGGTGATCGAAAACCTCAGGAGCGCACATATTTAGGAGTGTGGTGCGTGCTCGGCGGGTAACCGGAAGATGGTCGCCCTCCGACGACCGAGTTCGACGATCGAGAGAGACCGCTATGCCTGGCTTCCTGAAGTACGTCATCTTCCTCAATATGCTGGGCATGCTCGGCGGTATGTACACCACCTGGTGATTCCCGGACCCCGTACGCCGATCGGTTAGATTGGCGATTCCGGTGGAACCGTGCCGGGCGCCCGGGTTGTCGAGGAATAGGGGCCGTATGACGAAGACCGCGCTGGTGACGGGGGCGTCGTCGGGAATCGGGCGGGCGACTGCCGCGCTGCTGGTGGAGCGCGGCTATCGCGTGATCGGTACCAGCCGGAATCCGGATTCGATCACGGCGTCGGACCGGGTCCCCGGGGTGGAGTATCGCGCGCTCGACCTCACCGACCCGGCCGGTATCGAGCAGTTCGGGCACGAGCTGGGACCGGTGGATGTGCTGGTGAACAATGCGGGGGAGAGCCAGTCGGGCCCGATCGAGGAACTGCCGCACGACGCCGTCACCCGGATTTTCCAGTTGAACGTTTTCGGGGCGGTCCAGCTGACACAGCTGGTTCTGCCGGGCATGCGGGAGCGCGGGTACGGGCGCATCATCATGGTCGGGTCGATGCTGGCGAGTTTCCCGCTGGCCTACCGGTCCTCGTATGTGGCGACGAAAGCGGCGATCAAGGGTTTCGCGGACGCGGCGCGGTTGGAGACGGCGCCGTTCGGGGTGTGGATCAGTACCGTCGAGCCCGGGTCGATCGCGACCGGGATCGGGGAGCGGCGTACCGAGTACATTGCCGAGGATTCGGTGTACGCGGCGGATTTCCGGACGATGATCACCACACTGGACCGCAACGAACGAGCCGGGACCGGCCCTGACGAGGTGGCGCACACCATCGTGCGCGCGATCACCGCGTCGAAGCCGAAACCGTTGTACGCCAAGGGCAGCCGGGCGCCGATCGTGTTCCTGCTGCGACGCCTGCTGCCGGCGGCGGTGATCGAGAAGGTCGTTGCGCGGATGCACGGATTGAAGCGTTGACGCCAGGCCCGCGAATGCGTTTGTCCGTGGGCTGCGCCATGTGGACACATACCGCCTGGCCGGCGACGGGTGACAAACTGCGCAGCTATGCGAGCTGGTGTGATGCGGTGGAGGGCAACACCACCTTCTATGCGGTACCGGCGCGGCGCACGGTGGAGACCTGGGCCCAGCAGACCGGCCCGGACTTCCGGTTCGTGATCAAACTGCCGAAAACCGTCACCCACGAACGCCGGCTCTCGGGCGTGGACGCCGAGCTGACCGAATTCCTGCACACCATGGAACCGCTCGGGCCGCGCATGCACGCGCTGTGGGTCCAGCTGCCGGGAACGTTCGGGCCCAACGAGCTGGGGTCGCTGGCGGGGTTGCTCCGGCAGGTCCCGGCCTGGCTGCGGGTCGCGGTGGAGGTTCGGCATCCGGCGTTCTTCGCCGAGGGCGACGCCGCGAACCAGCTCGAACGAGTACTGGGGCGCACCGGAGCGGAGTGGGTCCCGTTCGATACCACCGTCCTGTTCGCGGCGCGGCCGGCGAGTTCGGCGGAGTACGAGGCGCAGTCGAAGAAACCGCGGTTGCCGCAGCGGATGCGGGCGCTCACCGACGCCCCGATCGTGCGGTATCACGGTCGCGACGATCCCGAGCCGACGGTGGCGGGCTGGCGGCCCTGGGTGGAGCAGACGGTCGAATGGTTACGGGAGGGGCGTTCGCCGACGGTCTTCCTGCACACCCCGGACAATGCGTCCTCGCGGGATCTGGCCCGCCGGTTCCACGACGAGGTCCGCGCTCATGTCCCGGAACTCGTACCGCTGCCCGACCCCGCGGAAGCCGAACCGATGACCCTGTTCTGATGGCGCGGCAGGCCGCCCGGTTCAGTTCACCGCAAGCAGCGCCGCGGCGGCGAGCACCTCGACCCAGAAGTAGAACCAGACGGGATAGAAGGCCGCCGGAGCGTCCAGCACACGCGAGACCACCCGCCCCGCCGCCATTCCGGCCAGCGCGACCGCGACCGCGATCACGACGCCCCGCCCCAGTTCACCGGTCGTCGTCGCCGACCAGATCAGTGCGGCGGCCACCGCGAGACCGAACCCGCCGTACACCGCTCGTACCTCGGACCGCCCCGACGAGGTGGTGACGGCGATACCGAAGGGCCGTACGAGCCGCGCGGGCGCGGTGAGGGCATAGAGGCCCATCCCCGTGAAAAAGAGTGCCGCTGCTGTCAGGACCACCGTTCGCATTACGCCTCCTTGCCGGCTTTCCGTCGCTCGATCATCGAGCACCGCCGGTGTAGGTGCTTCCGGAAACGTGCGGTGGCCCGGGGAGGGACCGGTCCGCGCCCGTCGTGCGGGGCTCCGGTGGGTGGGCGGAACCACGCGCTCGACGAGCCGGTACACCGTCGGCCGAGGATCATCAAGTGAACATCAGTTCTTCCCCAGAGTTCGATTATGTAGCAGGATATTGCTTTATAAGTGAGCGAATATTCACAGAGCGTGGTAGAAATCGGCTGTAGCGAAGGGAAAACCCATGCAACCGACCGATAAGCAGCGCGCCGCGCTGGAAATGATCTGCGATACGTTCCTGCCCGGGGACGGGCTCGCCCTGCCCTCGGCATCCGAACTGGGCGCTGTGGACACGGTGCTGGCACTGCTGGCGCGCAACCCCCGGCCGGCCGAGACCAAGCAGCTGGCGATGCTGTTGGACCTGTGGGACGGTCCGGTGACCGGCCTGCTCGCCGGGTGGGGACCGCGGCGGTATTCGAAACTGTCGCAGCAGGACCGGGAGAAAGCGCTGCTGCGGCTCGGTGCCTCCCGGCTCCGCGCCGTGCGAGCGGTCTTCCAAGCGCTGAAGCAGGCGTCGTTGCTGGCATACAACGTCACGCCGGGCCCGACGGGAGTCAATCCCGTGTGGAAACACCTCGGCTACGACGCGATTCCCGGACCGTCGGCGAATGCGCCGCAGCCCGCGCTGCGCCCGCAGCGCATCACCGAACCGGCGAGCCTCACCTGTGATGTCGTCATCGTCGGCTCCGGCGCCGGCGGCGGGACCGCCGCCGCGGTGCTCGCCGAAGCGGGCCTGGATGTGGTGGTCCTCGAACGCGGCGAGTACTACGACGACAAGGATTTCGGCGCCGGTGAACTCGCCGGCCAGCAGCTGCTGTATTCGCCCGGACCGCTGGCCTCCAGTGAGGGCCAGCTCGCCCTGGTCGCGGGATCCTGTCTCGGCGGCGGCACGGTGGTGAACTGGAGTACCTCGCTGCCCACGCCCGACAGCGTCCGCGACGAATGGGCGGGTATCGGCGCGAAACAGTTCGCGGAGCCGGAGTTCACCGAATCGCTGGATACGGTACTGCGGCGGCTCGGCGTGAACGAGCGGCGTTCCACCCCGCTGGCGCGGGACAACATTCTGGAGCGCGGCGCGCGTGCGCTCGGCTGGCCGGTCGACCCGCTGCCGCGCAATGTGACCGATGCCTGCGATGCCGGCGTCGAATGCGGCCGGTGCGGTAGCGGCTGCCGATTGGGAGCCAAACAGTCGGTCACGAAAACCTGGCTGGCCGATGCCGCCGCCCGCGGCGCGCGGCTGATCGTGGACGCGAATGTGCGGCGGATCTCGGTGCGCGACCCTATCGCCGAAGCGGTGACCGTCCGTACCTCGGCGGGGGTCGAGTTCGAAGTCCGCGCGCGCGCCGTGGTGGTGGCCGCGGGCGCGATCCAGACCCCCGCGCTGCTGCGCCGATCGGGCCTGGACAACAAGAACATCGGCCGCTACCTGCGGTTGCATCCGGCGGCAGCAGTTTTCGGTGTCTTCGACGAAGAAGTGCGGCCCTGGGAAGGCGGTCTGCAGACCCGGATCTGCCGGCAGCACGCCGACCTGGACGGCAACGGCTACGGCGTGATCTACGAAACCGGTCCGCTCGCACCCGGATCGTCCACCGGGTTCATGAGCTGGCAGGGCTCCGCGGATCACCGCCGCGTCATGCACGATTTCGCCCGCACCAACGCCGTCGGCATCATCACCCGCGACCGCGACTCCGGTGCGGTGAAGGTCGACCGGGACGGTGAACCCACCGTGGACTACCGGATCTCGGACTACGACGCCGCCCACCTGCACACCGGAATCGAAGGCGCGGCACGGATCCTCGAAGCCGCGGGCGCCACCCGCATCTTCTCCGGACATCAAGCAGGTGTCTCCTACGAACCGGGCGTCCACGGCTCGCTCGGCGAGTTCTCGGCCGCCGCCGAGGCCGCCGGGTACGCCCCGGGACGCTGCACGATGGGCGCCCTGCACATCATGGGGTCGGCCCGGATGGGTGGTTCGGCGGGTAACTCCGCCACCGACCCAGACGGTGCGACCTGGGAGGTGAAGAATATCGTCGTCGCCGACGCATCCTGTTTCCCGACCTCCTCCGGGGTGAACCCGATGGTGACGATCGAGGCCATTGCGCATATGAACGCCACCCGCCTCGCCGCCCGGCTGGCCTGATCGCGGGCGCGGGAGGTCCGGCCCGATGATCAGACCTCCCGCAGGCTGCGCGCGATACTGTGCAGCAGATCGATATCGCGGGCGGGATCTATCGTGGTTTCGAACGGCGGCCGGACCTCCAGCCGGCCGTCGTCGATCAGATCTCCGACGAGCACTTTCGCCATCGCCAGCGGGAGCCGCAACTGCGCCGAAATCTCCGCCACCGACTGCGCGGCCCGGCACAGGCGGACGATATCGACGTACTCGGGTTCGGTGCGTTGCGGTGCCGGCCCTGCTCCCCGGTCCACCACTCTGGTATCCAAGGTGAGCTCCCGGCGTTCGGTACGTCCCCGGCCGCGGGTCACCGCGAAGAGGCGCACGACGGGACCGTCGTCGTCCTCGTCCCAGTGGTCCTCGGGCCCGTACACGGCTAGCGTATGCCGTTCGGATAGCCACGGACGTGGGTGCCGGGCCGCTCGTGGGCGTGCATCGCCGACCGGTCTCGGTCGTGTACCGCAGGCCGGTCATAGGGGACCGGACGGCCGCGGTCACCCTGATGTGTGCGGGAATCGACGCCCAGATGAGCGCCGACCTGCTGTACGGTGCGATTCATTTCGTAGGCCACCATCCCCAGATCGGCGGAGTCGGCGGCCAGCAGCGAGAGACAGGCATTACCCCCGGCCGCGGTGACGAACAGGACCGCCCGGTCGAGTTCCACCACCGTCTGGCAGACCCCACCCGCCTTGAAATGGCTTCCCGCGCTCCGCGCCAGGCTGTGGAAGGCCGAGGCCATGGCGGCGAAGCGTTCGGCGTCGTCGCGGTCCAGTCCGGAGGAGTGCCCCATCAGCAGGCCGTCGGTGGAGAGCAGCACGGCGGAATCGGCGTCCGGTAGACCGCGGACCAATTCCTCGAGTAGCCAGCTGAGGTCGATGCGATCTGTTTCGGTCATCGTTCGCCTTCTCGTGCGGAGCGTTCTGGAGCATTGGGATCGGAGTACGGTGCGCGGCGGCCCGAACGGCTCCCGCGAGAGATCGCCGACATCCGGTTGCGGGCCTGTTCCGGGGTCCGGGGACGAACCACATCAGGGTCCGGGTTCTCCTCCCGGGCCGTGGGCTCGGCGGGCTTGCGGTAGCGGCGCGGCAGCGGCGGGCGACCGGCGCCGGCCGAGTACGGTTCCGGCTCCGCGTGCGGGTCGTGATAGTTGATCTCGGAAGTGACGGCGGGATGGAAATCCGAACCCAGCGTGCGGGAATCGTAGGGCGCCTCGTGCACCGGAGCGGTGGCGAAGGTGGTCGACGGCGAGGTGCGGAAGGTCAGGGGCGCCGCGCCGGTCAGGGCGGGTTCGATCACCGGTGCGGCCTCCAGCGGGGGCGGTCCGGCAGGTTCGGTGAGGGCGATCGGGATGAGCACGATCGCCTTTACTCCGCCGTACACGGATTCGGTCAGGCGTACCGAAATCCCGTGCCGGGCGGCCAGGGTGGCGACCACGAACAAGCCCAGGCGAGTGTCACCGGTCAACGCCGCGACACCGAAGTCCGGCGGTCCGGCCAGCGTCCGGTTCCGTTCGGCGATCTCGTCTTCGGACATGCCGAGGCCCTGATCGGTCACATCGATCGCCACACCGCGGCCGACCACGGTGGCCGATACCTCGACCCGGGAATCCGGCGGCGAGAAGGCGGTCGCGTTGTCCATCAGTTCGGCGAGCAAGTGGATGAGATCGGCCGCGGTTTTCCCGGCCACGCGCATATCCGGCACCCGACCGGTGTGGATACGTGTGTAATCCAGGCTTTCCGCGGACGCGGCCCGGATCACGTCCCACAGGGACACCGGTTTGCGCCAGCGCCGGCCGGGTTGTTCGCCGCCCAGCACGATGAGGTTCTCGGCGTGGCGGCGGGCCCGGGTGGCCAGATGATCGAGCTGGAAGAGGAGTTCGAGCTGGTCGGCGTTCTCCTCGCGGCGTTCGGCCTCATCCAGCAGCGCCAGCTGACGATGGACGGCGAGTTGGTTGCGATGCGCCATATTGAGGAATACCGCGTTGAAACCCGCCCGCGTCTTGGCCTCGGCCACCGCGGCCGATACGGCGGCCAGTTGCGCCCGGTTGAAGGCGTCGGCGACCTCGCCGAGTTCGTCGGTGCCGAAGTCCAGTTGCGCGACCTCGGCGCTGGTATCCACCTCCGCGCCGTCGTCGAGGCGGCGCATGAGGTCGGGCAGGCGCTTGTCGGCCAGGTCCAGGGTGTCGTTGCGCAGATGGCGCATCCGGGCGATGAAACGATTGGCCATCAGCAGTGCGCCGAGGAAGGTCAGCCCGGTGAGCAGCAGGACCGCGATTCCGCCGAGCAGCGATTTCGCCGCCGTATCGGCACCCTGGGCGCGGGCGGTGGCATGGGCGTCGTTGCTCTGGTCCTCCCAGAGTTTCAACAGACTCCCGACGACCTGTCCGGACGCCTGCTGCCAGGCGGCGGTGTCCATCGGCAGCGCGGCCGATTCGCCGGTGGAATCCGAGTCGTCGGCGTCGGAGCCGTCCTCCGATTCGCCGGCCGAACGCGCGCCGCCGGACATGATCGCGTCCTGCATGGCGATCACCTGCCGATAGGCCGTGGAATCGGTGATCGCCCGGAGTTGCGCCAGCCGTTCGCCTTTGAGCACCGCACCGGAATACGCCACTTCGCCGCGGAATTCGCCGACGTAGCGGTTGAACTCCACAAGCTGCGGCACGGTCAGTTCGGTCAGCGTGAGTGCGGTCGCACCCAGGGTGTCCGCCTTGGAGAGCGCTTCGGCGGCCCGCAGCGGTTCGGCGCCGTAGCCGAGCGATATCGCCACCCCGGCGTCCGGGGCGACCCGGGCGGCCAGCATGGAGGCCGCGATGATCGTATCTATCACCGCGCCGAAGAACCCGAAAGCCTCCGGCCGGGGGATTGCGCCCGCATCGATAGCGGCCCGGGTGGCGGGAACCTGACCGAACAACTGCTGATAGCCGGCGAGCTCGGCCTGGGAACCTTCGGGATTGAGCTGCTGCGCCGCGTCGCCCTTGGCGGAGATCTCGGCCAGGGCGATATCGGACTGCCCGCGCGCCGCCGCCAGTGCCGGCGCCACACTCGTATCGCCCGCGAGCAGTAGCAGGGAAAGCCGCCGTTCTTCCTCGAACGCTCGCACCATCAGAATTGCCGGACCGGTGGTGCTGCTGGCCAGTTCGGCCCAGTTCGTCGCATCCCGGCCGGACCGCACGAGGTAGGCGGCGGCGCCGATACCGATGGTGAGCAGCGCGAGACTGGTGACGAGCACGATCGCGAGCAACCGGGTCCGGATGCCGACCTGCCCGCGCGTGCGATGCGCTCCGAAACGCGTTTTCCGCGGAAACGTGCCCGCGAGAGGTAGGCGAAATCCCAACGTAGACCCACTCATTCCAGGGTGATGGGCCGCCCGGCCGCCGGTCGGCCCATCCCAGCTCTCCCGGCATCGCGATAATTTCTACTACGTTTTTCCTCGCAATGCGGTTTGTCTGTCCCAGACTCTAGCGAACCGGATGCACCCGGTCCTGCGAAAGTGGATATGCCGGTGTTCGGATCAGCCGCCGCGCAAGCTGTTCGCGATCGTCCGGAGGAGATCGAGGCCGGCGGCGTCGTCGGGGGTCGCCACCGGTGCGCGCACGATCAGCCGGCCGTCATCGATCAGATCGCCGATCAGAACCTTGGTCAGCGCGAGCGGAACACCGAGTTGAGCCGATACCTCGGCCACCGACTGCGGAGCCCGGCACAACCGGACTATTTCCGCGTACTCGGGTTCCGGTCGCCGCAGCGCCAGGCCCGACCCGGCGTCGACCACCATGGAATCCAGCGTGAGCTCCGCGCGCTCGCTTCGACCCCGGCCGCGGGTCAGCGCATAGAGACGTACGACCGGGCCGGCGTCCTCCTCGTCCCCGGGGGTGTTGTGTGGACCGCTCATGGCCGCGGCTTGCCGTTCGGTCGGGCGTCCGGCAGCCTGCTCACCAATTCCTCCAGCGGCCGGCTCCGGTCAGTGCGCGGGGGCATGGTCATCGTCGCCTTCCTGTCGAGTTCTCTCGGATTCGGCCGGCTCCGGCAGCCCGCGGCGTCCCGACCGGGTGCCGTCCTCGATGGCGGCCATCAGATTGCGTGCCTCTTCTGCGCTACGGGAACGAGGTGCCTCGGTGGCCGGCTCGTTCGCGGCGCCGGAATCGGCAGGTTCGTCGGCCTGGTCGGACTCGGCCGACTTCCGGCGCCGGCGGGGCAGCGGGGGCCGGGCGCCTGTTCCCGGCTGCTGTGCCGCGATACCGGGGGCCGGTTGCGCGGACCCGCCGGATTGCGCCGGGGCCGGGACACCCGCGGGTGCGGTGGCACCGTCCGCTCCGCTGGAATCGGTGGGCCCGGAATCCCCGGAGCCGTTCGCCGCTTTGTCCGCGGGTTCACCGTGCGGCAGGCTCCGCTCTGTGATGAGCTCGGTCGGGATCAGCACGACGGCCTTGACTCCGCCGTACACCGAATCCGACAGCCGCACCGACGCACCGTGGCGGGCCGCCAGCGTCGCCACGACGAAAAGCCCCAGCCGGGTATCGCCGGACAGCGCCGCGACCCCGAAATCCGGTGGCTGCGCCAGCAACTGGTTGTTGGCGTCGATCTCGTCGGCCGACATGCCCAGCCCCTGGTCGGAGACCTCGACCGCCACCCCGCGGCCCACAACCGCCGCCGAGACCTCCACCCGGGACTGCGGCGGGGAGAACGCGGTGGCGTTGTCCATCAGCTCCGCCAAGAGGTGGATCAGGTCGGCCGTGGCCTGTCCGGCGATCAGGACATCGGGGACGGTGCCGGTGTGGATCCGGGTGTAATCGACGGTTTCCGCCGCGGCGCCGCGGATCAGATCCCACAGCGGAATCGGATTGCGCCACACCCGGCCCGGTTGTTCACCACCCAGCACGATGAGGTTCTCGGCGTGGCGCCGGGCGCGGGTGGCCAGATGGTCCAGTTCGAAGAGGAGTTCGAGCTGGTCGGCGTTCTCCTCGCGGCGCTCCGCGCGATCGAGCAGGGCCAGTTGCTTGTGCACGGCGACCTGGTTGCGGTGGGCGATATTCAGGAAGATGGTGCGGAAACCGGCCCGGGTCCGGGATTCGGCCACGGCCGCCGATACCGCGGCGACCTGCGCCCGGTTGAATGCCTCGGCCACCTCACCGAGTTCGTCGGTACCGAAGTCCAGGCGCGCCACCTCGGCGGCCGTATCGATCTCCGCGCCGCTGTCGAGACGACGCATGAGATCGGGCAACCGGTGATCGGCCAGTTCGAGGGTGTCGTTGCGCAGCCGCCGCATACGCCCGATGAACCGGTTGGCCACGAACAATGTGCCCAGGAACGCCACCAGCGTGACCACCAGGACCACGATCCCGCCGATCAGCGACAGGCTCGCGGTATCGGTGCCCTCCTCCCGGGCGATGGCATGCGCGTCGCGGCTCTGGTCCTCCCACAGTTTCAGCAGGGCCGAGGTGAGCCGGGTGGATGCCTGCTGCCAGGACGGTGCGGTCATCGGCAGGGCGGCCGGATCCGATTGCGCCGACTCCCCGGTTTCGTCGTCGATTTCGGTCGGGAAGGGCCCGCGCAGCACCATCGCGTCCTGCATGGCGGTCACCTGCTGCCAGTCCGGTGAGGAGGTCAGCGCGTGCAGCTGGTCCAGCCGCGGCCCCCTCAGTACGGAAGCGGAATAGGCGGCCTGCGCGCGGAACTCACCGACGTACCGGTGGAATTCGAGGAATTGCCCCGGCGTCGCTGCGCCGCGGGCGAGGCTCACGATACCGAGCGTGTCCGCGCGCGACAGCGCCTCCGCGGCCCGCAGGGGTTCGACGCCGTAGCCGAGCGCGATACCCAGCCCGGCGTCGGGCGCGACCCGAGCGGCGATCAGCGACGCCCGGAAGATCGTGTCGATCACCGTGTTGAAGAATCCGAACGCTTCCGCGCTGGGTACCGCGCGGGCGTCGATGGTGGCGCGGAAACCCGGAACGCTGTTGTAGAGCGGGCGGAACGTCTCCAGTTCGGCCGCCGACCCGCCGGGGTCGAGCCGCTGGGCCGCCTCGCCTTTGGCGATCGTCGCGGCGAGCGCGGTATCGGAACGTTGCCGGGCGTCCACGAGGGCGTCGGCCGCGCCTGGATCGCCCTCCAGATACAGCATCGACAGCCGGCGTTCTTCCTCGAAGGTTTCGACCATCGAGATCACCGGCGTGGTGGTGCTACTGATGAGGTTGGCCCAGATCCGGGCCGACAGACTGTCCTTCACCAGATATCCGGCGGCCCCGATACCGATGATCAGCAGAGTGATATTGGTGATCAGCAGGATCGACAGCAGCCGGGTGCGGATACCGACCCGGCCGCGTGTGACGCCCCTGCCGGAGCGGAGTGCCCGATCCCACGAGTCGGACAGATGCCGCCGAACAGCCACGATAGATCAACCCGTTCCAGGGCATGCGCAGACGACACCATGGTGATCGGCGCATATCACCCTAATGTTCCCGGCATTGCCGTTGTCCGACAATGCATCAGCTTCGGTCCAAACCATAGCGAAGCATGACACCGAGTCCGAGACGAGTCTCACCAAGCGGCCGTTAGGGTATCGGGGTGACCCCGGCTACAGGCCACTCGTCCGTTTCGTGCCCGGTCCGCCCGGGCCACGGAAACACAGCACCTGATCGCCGTAGCCGGCCAGCGGCCGCGCCTCGGCAGCTTGGCGGATACCGCTGGCGGGCAGCTCGGTGAGCTTCGCGAACATGGTCGCGTTCCCGAAGGCCGAACGGATCTGCGTCTCCGAGGCGTAATCGGCGCCGTAGTCGGCGAGCTTGCCGAAATCCAACGGCGCCAACGGTGTATCCAGCGCCACCGGCTCAGCGGGCCGCCCGAGTGCGGCGTACTGCGTGGCCGCGCCCTGCTCGTACCAGCACAGCTCGTAGGCCAGGCTCTCGGTGCTGGTCACGCTCACCACCGGCCACTGCCGCGAAAGACAGCGGGCCAGCGGGTTCTTCGCGACCGGCGTGAGCTCCCATTTCAGGCTCTGCACCGCGACCCAGCTCCCCGACCGGCGCTCGATCAGCACGATATCCTCACCGAGTTCCGGTGTCGCGTTCATCTGCGGGTCCCGGGTGCCCCAATGCGCCTTGTCCACGCCGTAGGCGGTGTTGATATCCACCGGCTCCGCGCCCGCCTCGGTATAGGCCGCGATAATCGCCGCCCGCACCTGCTCGACCGCGTCCGGTGCCGAACACAGCACACCGAGCGCACCGAAGGACGAACCGATCTCCACCGGTTTGGCCGGTTGATCCGGCATCGCACCGGCCACCAGCGGTTTCAACCCGACCAGCGCCAGATTCCAGTTGATCTCCTCGATCGTCGCCAGATCACCGGCGCTCTGGTAGAGGATCTGCTGCTGGGTCAGATAGCCGGCGCGCTCCAAGGTGCGGCATTCGAGTTTGCGCAGCGCGGACTGGGTTTTGCTGGTGAAACCGATCTCCTCGATTTTCAACCCCCGCAACTGCGCGGCCATCGCCGGGGTGGTGAGCGCGGTATAGCGTTCGCGGTACATGGCCACGGCCTGTTTCCGCTGCCGGCCCACCATCAGGGTCCGCAGCAGCGTGTTCAGGGTGGCCAGGTATTTCCGGGACTGGTCCGGATCGGCCGCGAACAAACCGGCGCGGATCCGTACGGCCTCGTCGGTTGCCACGACGGCCGCGCCCGGATCCAGCCGGCACAGCCATACACCGCATTTCGACAGACTGTCCGCGCAGGCGCCCGCCGCGTTCGGATGATCGTGCGCCACCTGCGTATAGGCGTTGCAGGCGTCGCGGATGGTCGCGGTGGCCAATTCCCGGTGCCCGATCGCCCGGGCCGCCTGCTCCAGCAGTCGCAGGGTGTCCTGGACCTCGTTGGCGAACTGCGCGGTGACCCGGCCGGCGGTGAACCAGCGCAACCGGATCATCACCGCTTCCTGCGCGGGTTCCAGCGCCCCGGCCACCCGGTTCCGCACCGAACCATCGGTTTTGGTGGCCAGATACGCGGCGGCGAGTTCGGACAGGCTGGTGGCCAGCTGTAATTCGGTTTCCGGTGTGCGGTCCCGGGCCGCGATCCGGTCGGTGGCCACCCGGCCCTCGATGGCGATCAGATCCATCGCGATCTCAATTCCCGCATCACCTTCCACGCACGGTCCCTGCCGACCCCATCGAGTCGCGTGGCCGTCATCCGAGCATTCCCGGAAAGTCTGCCACAGGTACGGCTCGATCAGCAGGCCTACCGGCAGGCTTCCCTGCACCGGATGGCCCGGCAGTGGATCCGGTGCGCCCGGTCAGCCGGCGGGCACGGTGGTGGCGCCGATACCGAGATAGAAGAGCATGATCAGAAACAGGAACCAGCCGGCGCCCTGCCAGATCGGCCAGGTGCCGCCGCGCCGCCATACCCGGATCGTCTCCACGAACGCTCCGATACCACCCAGGAACAGCAGCACACCGGGCCCGAACAAGACCGCCACCTGCGTCGGCGTATCGCAGAGCAGCGAATCGGCATCCCGGCACTGCGCCGCGGCCGACCAGATCGCCGTCCCGGCGCAGACGAGTGCCGCGACGGCCAGGACGGTCAGTGTGTAGCGCACGGCCCGGCGGAAGTTCCCGTCGTCGGACCAGCGTTTCTCTACATCGTCGGTCATCACCCCAGCCCTCCTGCCCCTCTCCACCGGACCGGTCTCGTCGCCCGCGGTATTGCCCGGATCCAGTGCGGCAAACGTCGCCCGGGAACCGCGGCGGGGCTTTCCGGGTAGAAACAGAAAGCTGAGCAGCTCCGCGACAGGTAATCGTTTTCGCAGTTCAGCAGGCATTCTTCCGCTTACCGAAAGCGAGTTGCCGGGTCGGCCCGGTTCCCTGAGGCTGAAGCTGTGAACACACCAGCGCACCGCGCGTACGCCGAGTTCCTTCCCGAGCCCTACCGGTCTGATTCCGTCGCCGATCCGGTATCCGAATGGTGGGAGTGGCGGGGGCGGCGCGTCCATCTGCTGCGCGCGGCGGTACCCCAGGCTCCGGTGCGGGTCCTGGCGATCCACGGCGCGGGCGGGCACTCGGGTCTGCTGTGGCCGCTGGCCGCGCTGGGCTCGCGGGAAGGAGTCGATGCCACGGCCGTCGACCTGCCGCTGTACGGGCGGACGATCGAACCGGACCCCGGCGGGGTGCGTTACGGCGATTGGATCGATCTACTGTGCGATCTGGTGCACCGCCTGACCGCGGCCGACGACCGCCCATTGGTGCTGTTCGGCGCGAGTATGGGCGGGATGCTGGCCTACGAGGTCGCCGCCCGCACCGGGGCGGTAACGCACGTCGTCGCGACCTGCCTGCTGGACCCCGCGGATCCGGCGGCCTCCGCCTGCCTGACCAGATGGAACCTGCCCGGCCGGTCGGGCCCGCGGCTGCTGCGGTTGCTCGACCCGGTATGCGGACGGCTGCGCGTGCCGATCCACTGGATCACGCATATGGACAAGATGAGCCTCGATCCGGACCTGTCGCGGTTGTGCGCGACCGATCCGCTGGGCGGCGGTACCCGGATCCCACTCGGCTTCCTCAGCAGTTTCGCCGGCTACCGGCACACACCTCCGGAGGACTTCACCGCCGCCCCGATCACTCTGGTCCACCCCGCCGCGGACGAGTGGACGCCGCCGGAGCTGAGTATCCGCTTTCTCGAACGTGTTCCCGGCCACCGCGAAATCGTGCTACTCGACAACTGCGGGCATTTTCCGGTCGAAGAACCCGGGCTGACGCAGCTGGTCACGGCCCTGCGCGCGGTCCTCGCCGAAGCGGCCGGGTCAGGGCGCTGATACCGGCGGTGCCAGCCGCTCCGCAATGGCCGACAGGTCCTCGACTGTCATCGGATGGCGCGGATGGACGCGGTGCACCTGCGCATCGATCGTGTGCACCAGGATGCGGGCGGTGAGCTCAGGGTCGGGGCCACCGCGACGGCAGCGATCGAGGTGGTACGCGAGTTCGTGCACGAGGTGATCCTCGAGGGCGTGCATCGCCGCCAGCTCGCCCGCCTCCCGTAGCGCCATGCGGTGCATCAGGGCGTGCAATCCGGGACGGTCGCGGTGGAGGTCGACGACCACGTCCAGCACCGCGCGCAGCGTCGTATCGAACGGTGGCTCGGCGGCGCGTAATTCGTCGAAGACGGTGCCGAGGCGCGCGGCGGCCTCGGTGACGTGCCGCCGGGCCAGCGCGTGCAGGATGGCCTGTTTGTCCGGGAAGTACTGGTACAGCGTGCCTATCGACGTGCCGGCCCGCTCGGCGATGTGGTTGGTGGTGGTGGCCAGACCATAGCGCCCGAAGAGCTGTGCCGCCGCTTCCAACAGGGTATCGACGGTGAAACGCGACCGGCCCTGCCGAGGCGATCGCCGTAGTCCGTGGCTCATGGGCGCTCGGGAGTCGCGGACAGGGTGAAGGCTCGTCGGCCGACCGGCATGGGCATCTGTGGTCTCCGGTGTCGGGCATCGGGTTCGTCGCCGATTATCCGGCACCGGACGGACCGCCGTACAGGCATGCGTCGACCGACGGTTGCCGGTGCCGGAGATCTGCTCGGTCTCCGAGGGTCAAAGGCCCGTTCGGTGTCCGGTGTTCACAGATACCGGTCGCGGAGTTTGCCCTTGACCAGCTTGCCGGTGGGGGTGCGGGGGAGTTCGTCGGCGAAATCGACCGTGCGCGGGACCTTGTAGTGCGCGATACGGGCGCGCAGGAACTCGCGGAGTTCCTCGGCCAGCCCGGGGCCGGGTTCGGCGCCGGAGGCGGGTTGGACCACGGCCTTCACCGATTCGCCCATCTCGTCGTCCGGGACGCCGATCACGGCGACATCGAGAACCTTCGGATGGAGGGCGAGGGCGTCCTCGATCTCCTGCGGGTAGATGTTCACACCGCCGGAAATGATCATGAACGCTTTGCGGTCGGTGAGAAACAGGAAGCCGTCCTCGTCGATATAACCGATATCGCCGGTGGTGGTCCAGGTCGGATGCTGCGGGTGGATGGCCTGCTCGGTTTTCGCCGAATCATTGTGATAGGTGAACGGGACTTCCTCACGTTCGAAATAGATCGTGCCGATCTCGCCCGCCGGCAATTCCGCTCCGTCGTCGCCGCAGATCCGGACCGCACCCAGCCCCGCGGGACCCACCGACCCAGGCTTGCGCAACCACTGTTCGCTGTCGATGAAGGTGGCGCCGTTGCCCTCGGTGGAAGCGTAGTACTCGTGCAGCACCGGCCCCCACCAGTCGATCATCTTCTGCTTGACCTCGACCGGGCACGGCGCGGCGGCGTGCACGGCCACCCGCAGGCTCGAGACGTCGTAGCGGGCGCGGACGGCCTCGTCGAGTTTGAGCATCCGCACGAACATGGTCGGTACCCACTGGCTGTGGGTGACGCGGTAGCGCTCGATGGCCGCCAAGGCCTGTTCGGGGTCGAAATGTTCCAGCACCACCAGCGTTCCGCCGAGGGCGTGGACCACGCCCCCGAACCGCAGCGGTGCCGCGTGGTACAGCGGGGCGGGGGAGAGGTAGACCGTTTCGGTATCGAATCCGTAGAGCGGGCCGAAAACGGCGGTGTAGGTATCGCCGGGCGGATCGCCGACCTGCCGGTCCGGTAGTGGATGCTTGATGCCCTTCGGCCGCCCGGTGGTACCGGAGGAGTAGAGCATATCGGCGCCGCGGGGCTGATCGGCCAATGGTTCGGCAGCGGCCGCGGCCAGCGCCTCCTCGTAGGATCCGTACCCCTCGACTTCGCCGCCGAAGGCCAGCCGGATCCGCACGTCCGGCGTTTCCTCGATGATCTTCTCGGCGGCCTCGCGCAGACCGGCCGACGCGATGAGCGCCCGCGCACCGCAGTCGCCGACGATATAGCTGATCTCGCTCGGCGACAGGTGCCGGTTCACGGCGGTGATGTAAAGCCCGGATCGCAACGCCGCCCAGTAGACCTCGTACACCTTCGGATCGTTTCCGGACAGCAGCGCGAGATGGTCGCCCTTGCGCAGACCCGCCTCGTGGAGATGGCGCGCGAGGCGGACGGAGTTGTCCTCCAGCTCCCGGTAGGTCAGCGTCTCGCCGGTCTCGGCGAGGATGACAGCCGGTTTATCAGGGAATCGATCGACATGCGCGCCGGGATACATGCTGCTCCTCTGCGGAACGAAGCGATCGGTGCACCGATCGCCGAGCCGATATCGGGGCCGACGCCGCGCCGCGGCCCGGACCCTGCCGGACATTCGCCCGGCCAGCGCGACATTAGCCGAAAGTGAACCATGATTCGGTCAGTACGCCCAAACTCGTCGGTGCGGCCCGGCTTTCGTACGGACCCACCCCGGTGCCGGAACCGGGCGAGGTGCCCGCGACCGCACGTCCGCGATATCGGCGCAGGCGCCGGTTACTGCGGTTCGTCGAGGAAGGTGGTTACCAGGCTGTTGAAGAATCCGGGCCGTTCGCCTTGTACCCAGTGCCCCGTGGCCGCCGGCAGGTACACATCACAGTTCGGCATCCGGCGGGCGAGCATATGGGCCCCGGCGGGCCGGTTCACCCGGTCCTCCGCACCCCAGATCACCAAGGTCGGGTGCGTGACCCGGCGCAACCGCGGATCGCGGGTGAGATCCATCCGCAGCAGAGTGCGTGGGGCAGACGGCCCCGAGGGGCGGCGCAGCGGCGGATTCGCGACCACCTCGGGATCCAGGCTCGCGCGGTAGCGGCTGTCGATCATCTCGTCGGTGATGCTGCCCGGGTCGTGTACGAGGTATTCGCGCATGAAGGTGGCGAGTTTGTCCCGGCTGGGACCCTCGCCGCCGTAATAGGCGAGCAATGCCCGCAAACCCGCGGTCGGCAGCGCCCGGGTGGTGCCGATACCGCCGGGAGCCAGCAGTACGAGCCGGCCGACCTTGTCCGGTGCGTCCATCGCCATCCGCAGCGCCGCCGCCCCGCCGTAGGAATTGCCGACCACGTGTGCGGTGTGCACGTCGAGGCCGTCCAGTAATCCGGCCATGGCGGCCGCCAGGTCGCCGAAAGGATCCGACCGGTCGAGCCGCTTGCTCGACCGCCCGTACCCGGGCATATCCGGGACGATCACGCGGAACCGGCGGGCCAGCGCAGCCACATTGTGTGCGTACGCCGCCAGACCCGAGGCGCCGGGACCGCCGCCGTGCAGCATCAGCACCGCAGGTCCCGAGCCGGATTCCGTGTAGTAGATCTCCCGGTCGCCGACGCGCACCGTTCGCCCGCGCTCGATCTCCGTCACCTTCGACCTCCTGCTCGGCGGACTCTGCGGAGAACGCTACGGAACCTGTGCAAACCCCTGGCGCCGGGGCCGATGAACACGGCATATGCAGGTTGCGTGTCACACCGGCCCGCGGCCCGCGCCGAACTGTTTCGGCCGTTGGAGGCGTCGGTGGAGATCGGTGAGAACGTCTCGCCGGCCCGGCACCCCGTCGCCACCCGCGAGCGAGTCGAGCCGATCGCATCCGAGCGATTACGGCGCTTCCGAAACCTGGGACTCGCTGCTCGGATATGCGGTTCAGTGGGTCGGCGGAGCGACGCTGATCTCGCGGACCTCGCGCAGATGCTGTTCCATCGCGGCCGCCGCGGCGGGGCCGTCGTGCCCGGACACCGCCCGGTGGATCGCTTCGTGTCCCTGGACGGAGATCCGGCGGCCCAGCGCGGTGCGGTGGGACAGGATGCGGGTGTGCCGGGTCCATTCCGTTGTCATGGTGCACAGCGTGACCAGCAGCGGATTCTGGGCGGCGTGGGCCAAGAGGGTGTGGAACTCGATATCGAGGCGCATCGACTCGTCGGGTGCGAGATTCTCGTGCGAGCGGGCCAGGATCTGGTCGAGGGACAGGAGGTTCGATTCGACCGCGCGCTGGGCGGCCAGCTGTGCGATCCGCGGTTCGACCAGATCGCGCAGTTCGGTCGCATAGCCGAGTTCGATATCGATCTCGGCGAGATTGCCCCGTAGTTCCGCGGCCGTGTGCGGGATATCGGCGACCGTGCTGCCGTGGCCCTGCCGGCGTCGGACGAGCTTCTTCGATTCCAGCTCGAACATCGCCTCGCGCAGTGACGACCGGGAGACGTTCAGGGTCGCGGCGAGTTCCCGCTCCGAGGGCAGCCGGTCGCCCGCGCGGAGCTCGCCGCTGATGATCAGGCCCTCCAGATGCGCCGCGACCTCGGCGCCGACGCTGCGCGCGGGCCGCCGCATCGGCGGTATGGAAGCGAAAGTCATAGATCCCTCCCTGGTTTTCGCCCACCGGCGGTCGGGCGCGAGACAAGAGGTCGGACCAATACCCGGCCACCGCTTCGGAAGGGGTACAACGTATCAGCTCCGGGGCTACCGCCGCGTACCGGTGAGATATCCGATTGATTCGGGAAAGTTACCGATATCCAGTGCATTTCGGGCTCGTATTGCCCGGCGGTAAAGCGGTCGTTACGTTCCGCCGCCCCGGTCGCCGTGGGGGTTCCGGGCTCTTATGGTCGGTGCATCAGGTGGTCCGACCAATAAGGAGGTCGCGGTGACGACACTGATCGGACAGGATTACTCGCCCGCATTCCCGGTGCTGCAACAGGATCCGGGCACAGAACAAGGCACGGTGTACGTTCCGGCAGACCCGCGGCGAGTGCTCTGGGGCCGACTACCGTGCCGTACGGATACCCCGGTCGTCACCGTGGGCCCGGGCAGCACGGTCGTCGTCGATACCGTCAGTCACGAGGGAATACTCGAGGACCAGGGCTCGGACCCGGTGCGGTACTTCGGCCGGCATGGTGTGCCCCGCGAGGATGTACTCGCCGATGCCGTCGAGGTGACAGCACACACCCGGCGCGAAACCGGGGCAGGACCGCATATCGTCACCGGGCCGATCGCCGTGGCCGGCGCACGGCCGGGCGATCTGCTGGCCGTACGCATCGACGCCTTGACCATGCGTGCGCCTTACGGTGTGGTGTCCACCCGGCACGGCCGCGGGGTGCTGGCCGGCCGGCCGGGATTCGACGGTGACTACGGGCAGTTCTGCCGGGTACACGATCGGGACGGCCGCTGGTTCGGCGCCCTGCCACTCGATGCCACCGGACGGGCCGGCAGCGCGGTGTTCCCGCTCGCGCCGTTCCTGGGGATCATGGGTGTGGCCACCGATACCGGAACCCGGGTCGGATCCGTCCCGCCCGGACCGCACGGCGGCAATATCGACATCAAACTCCTCACCGCGGGCGCGACTCTGTTCCTGCCCGTCCAGGTTCCCGAGGCGCTGCTCTACATCGGTGACCCGCATTTCGCGCAGGGCGACGGCGAGGTGGCGTTGACCGCGCTGGAGGCGCCGTTGCGCGCCACACTGACCGTGGACCTGATCCCCGCGGCGGATATCGCCGGCGGATTCGGCGGCCGGATCGGCCCGTTCGCCGCCGCGCACGGGTTGCTGATCCCCACCGGTATGCATCCGGACCTGAACACAGCACTGGAACTGTGCGTCGCCCACGCCGTCGACCTGGTGGCCGGGCTCTTCGAAGCCGACCCCCGGCAGGCATACCTTTACCTCAGCGCCGCCGCCGATTTCACGATCTCACAGGCCGTCGACCAGGTGCGCGGAGTGCATGGGACGATCCGGCGCTCCGACTTCGGGGCAGGGGCGAACACGGCGTTCGCGCGGCGAATCCTGGAGCGGATCCGATGAGCGCGAGTGGCGATCCACACGCCGGGGCGACCACCGCCTGTGCAGAGGTGACTCCTGGCGAACCCCGGCGTTTCGGTGCGGTCACCGGTGCTCCGGCCGACCGTTCTGGCTCCCGCCCGGAAAACCGCAACTCCGGGGGGCTGGATACGACCGTGTGGCGGCTGCGCGGATCACCCCTCGTCGCGGCGACTGCGCCGGGCCCGCTGACCGGCCGGACCGTGGCGGTGAAGGATCTGTATGCCGTGGCGGGATTCGCCGTCGGCGCCGGGATCCCGGCTTATGCGGCGGATCAGCGGCCGGCGTCGGAGCACGCTCTCGCGGTGGCCGGATTATTGGCGGCCGGTGCGCAGGTCACCGGTATCGCGCATACCGACGAGTTCGCCTACAGCCTCACCGGCAGTAACGGCCGATACGGAATGCCGGTGAACCCTGCTGCACCGGCGTGTATTCCGGGCGGGTCCACCAGCGGTCCGGCCGTCGCCGTGGCCCGCGGCGAGGTGGATATCGGGCTGGGTACCGATACCGCCGGGTCCATCCGGGTGCCTGCCTCCTATCAAGGGCTGTGGGGTATCCGCACCACGCACGGGCGGGTCGGCACATCCGGACTACTGCCGCTGGCACAGTCGTTCGACACCGTCGGCTGGATCACGGCGGACGGGGAAACACTGGCTGCCGTCGCGGATTGCCTGCTCGGTGCCGATACCGCTACCCCGGGCGGCTTTGCGGTCGACCACCGGCTGTGTGCCGGTGCCGATCCGGGGATCGCGACGGCGGTCCGGTCGGTGGCCGGCGCGCTCGACGCCGAACCGGTGGACCTGCGACCACGCGACGAATGGATCGCCGCGTTCCGTGTGGTCCAGGCCTACGAGGCGTGGGCGAATCACGGGCAGTGGATAGCTCGCCGTCCCGGTGTCCTGGAACCCGATGTGGCAGAGCGTTTCGCCTTCGCCGCCACGGTCACCGCCGCACAGGCCGACGCCGCTCGGGCGGAGCTGGCCGCGGCCGCCGACCATATCCGGGCGGCACTCGGCAAGCGGGTCCTGCTGCTTCCGGCCGCGGCGACCCCGCCGCCGCTACGCACCGCCGGACCCGCAACCCATGAAGCTGTTCGGAGGCGCACCCTGCGCCTGACCTGTCTCGCGTCGATCGCGGGCCTGCCCGCGGTGACCCTGCCGCTGGGCCGCGATGAGGGTGGACCCAGCGGAGCGTGCCTCGTGGGTCCCGCGGGCACCGACCGTTCCCTGATCCGCCTTGCGCTCAGCAATGCCGCTGTTCCGGCCGCGGGGTCGCCGCACAGTGAGGAATCGATATGAAACGTCCACTCCACCAGCTGCTCTCGGCTGTCTGCGTCCTATTTCTCGTGGTCACCGGATTGACGGGCTGTATCGCCACCCCCGACAGCGCAGGCGGCGCGCCCGGCGCCGTCCGGATCGGGACGCTGCGCGGCCAGCCCCACCTGTACGCGCCGTACTTCATGCAGCGGTTCGCCCCGGCGGGCACCACCTACGAAATAGTCCTGTTCGAGAATTCGCCCGACATAAAGAACGCGCTGGCTTCCGGCGCCGTCGATATCGGAGTACTGGGCGCGCCCGCGATGCTCGCCGGTATCGCGGCCGACCAGGAGGTCGCGATCATCGCCTCCGCCGCCGACGGCGGATCCGGGTTCGTCGGCCGGCCGGATATCCGCACCCCGCAGGACCTGCGCGGTAAACGGATCGGCTTCCCGGCCGGATCCTCGCAGGAGATCGCCCTGAAACTCACGTTGCGGGCACACGACCTCGACCCGGAAACCGACGTACAACTGGTGAACCTCGCGTACTCGGATATGGCCGGCGCCTACACCGCCGGCCGCGTCGATGCCTTCCTCAGCGCCGAAATGGGGGTGTCCATCGCCCGGCAGGCCGGTGCACACCAGATCCTCTCGCCGTACGAGACACCCATCGGCGCCACCAACATCGTTCTCGGCGGTAACGGAGGGTTCCTCGACGAACATCCCGATCGGGCGGCCGAGACGGTCCGGAGCTTCACACGTGCCATCGAATTCATGCAGGGCGACCACGACGCCTGGGCGGCCGGGCTGGTCGAAACCTTCGGAATGGAACGCGCGGTAACCGATATCGCCATCCAGAATGTGATGCTGCGCTGGGAACTCGACGACGAATTCCGGCAGCGCGTCGCGGAACTGGCCCGGCAGATGGTGCAGTTCGACCAACTGCCCACCGCGCCCGATACGTCGAAGGTCTTCCGGACCGAATTCCTCGACACCCCGGCGAGCCGGTGATGGCCACGGTGGACACCCGGGCCGAGCCGGTGACCGGGCCGCGCGAACCCGGAACCGCGGCAGGCGAGCACTCCGACCGGACAACACGGCGGACCCGCTACGGTGCGCGCGTCGCCGCGGTGCTCTGGGCGCTTCCGGTACCCCTACTGGTGCTGCTGCTGTGGGATAGGGGTGTCGGCGGCGGCTGGACTCTCCCGTTCGGTATCCAGATGCAATTCCTGCCGACCCCCTACGATGTGGCGCGCCGCCTCGCCGACCTCGCCGTGGGCGGGATAGTCGAGGACAGCTACAGCGGCACCCTGTGGTTGCACCTGTATGCCAGCACGCTGCGGGTGGTGCAGGGTTTCGCGATAGCGGCGGCCGTCGCGGTGCCGCTCGGCATCCTGATGGGTCGTTCGCGGACCGTGAACCGGATGCTCGAACCGACCCTCGGCCTGGTGCGGCCGATCCCTGTCACCGCGTGGGCGCCGCTGTCGCTGCTGATCATCGGGTTCGGTGACCGGGCGACCATTTTCCTGGTGTTCCTGGCCGCGGTGTTCTCCATCCTCATCAACACCGTCGCCGGGGTGCGGTCGGTGCCGGGCCGGCTGTTCGAGGCTGCCGCCATGCTCGGCACCCCGCCGGCGCAGACTTTGTACAAGGTGGTGCTGCCCGCGGCCGTACCCACGATCGTCTCCGGGCTCCGGATCGCGCTCGGACTCTCCTGGGTGATCCTGGTGGTCGGTGAAACCGTCGGTATCCGCGTGGGTTTGGGTGCGCTGATCACCCAGGCCCGGGAACAGTCGCGTACCGACCTCATCGTCGCCGTGATGATCGTGATCGGCCTGGCCGGATTCCTCGCCGACCGGATCATGATGCTGGCCGTCCGGCTGCTCGTGGGCCGCCGCCCGCTTCTCCCATGACCTCCCGCACGGATCAGGTGATCGTATGAAGATCTATTCCACCCGCCGCCGCCCGCACCGGCCGGCCCGGATCGTGCTCGACGGGCTCGGCAAGAGATACCCCGGTACCGCGGGGCCCGCGGTCGAGGGCGTCACGCTCGATATCGCCGCCGGTGAATTCGTCTGCGTCGTCGGCGCCAGCGGCTGCGGGAAATCCACCCTGCTGCGGATTCTCGCCGGTTTCGAAACCGTCACACAGGGTACGGTGACCGTCGGCGACGAACCGGTGACCGGGCCCGGCCCCGACCGCGGCGTCGTTTTCCAGGACTACGGGTTGTTCCCGTGGCTCACCGTCGCCGAGAACGTCGCCTACGGTCCGAAACAGGCCCGGATGACCCGCGACGATATCCGCGAAATCACCGCCCGCTGCCTCGCAACCGTCGGCCTGACCCGTGTACGCGATTCCTTCCCGCACCAGCTCTCCGGCGGTATGCAGCAGCGCGTCGCCATCGCGCGGGTACTGGCCAACCGGCCCGCCGTCCTGCTCATGGACGAACCGTTCGGTGCGCTGGACGCGTTGACCCGCAGCGATATGCAGGCCGAACTCGGCCGGATCCACCGGGATTCGGGGGTCACGGTCGTTTTCGTCACGCACAGTGTCGAGGAAGCGGTGTTCCTCTCGGATCGAGTGGTGGTCATGGCCGGCGGCACCGCGCACGGCACGGCCGGTCATATCCGCGAGGTAGTCGGGATCGACCTACCCCGCGAGCGTGAGGTGACGGCCCCGGAGTTCAACGACTACCAGCGCCGGATCGACGCGCTCATCCACCAAGGCAACCGGTCGGCCGCCTGACGGCAACGGGATGCGGAGTCGGCCGCATCGACACTCGATCCCACTACCGCCTCACCCGGTGCCATCCGATGGGCCGTGTCCGGAAACGGGGCCGACGCTGCTGCCGGTGGTGGGGCCGCCGACCCGTAGGCGGCAGTAACTAGCTCTCGGCTACGGCGGCGACTGTGACGAAGGCGTCGAACACGGCGATGCCGCGATCGTCGTCGAAGGGCACCTCGGCGGCAGAGGCCTCGGCGCGGCATCCGCGTATGCGTTTGCGGTGCCCGGGCCCCGACCCGGTCAGTGGGCAGCGGGGCTCCACCTCACATATGCATCGCCGGGAGCAGGTGATGAGTGCGGGTGGTTTGCGCGACGACTCTCCCCGCCTTGATCACGTAGCACCGGTCCGGCCGATCGAGCAGGGCGTCGGCGACTCGATACGTGGACAGCACGACCAGATCGGCGTCGGCGCCCACTCGCAGACCGTAGCGGTCGCCGATACCGATCACGGCGGCGGCTTCGTAGGTCGCCATACCGAGGACGCGGGTGAGATCTTCGGGGCCCGCCAGATGCGCGGTCTGGGCCAGGAACAGGCCGATATCCAGCAGGTCGGCATTGCCGTACGGGGTGAAGGCGTTGCGAATATTGTTCGACGAGAAGGCACTTCGCACGCCCGCCGCCCAGAGTTCGCGGACCGGCGCGATACCGCGGCGGATGTTCGCGGTGTCGGTGCGCCCGCCCAGGAACATATCGGTGGCCGGGAGCGGAACCACGGCCACACCTGCCTCGGCGAGGCGGCGCAGCACCCGGTGGCGGTCGGCGGGCGGGCGGGCGGCCAAGGAGGTCGCGTGGCCCATGGTGACCCGGCCACCCATTCCGGTGCGTTCGGTGACGTCGGCGATGTAATCGGCCAGTGCGAAGCGGGGGTCGGCGGTGTCGTCGGCGAAATCGGCGTGCAGGTCGACCGGGACGCCGAATTCGGCGGCCAGATCGAAGACCAGATCGATATGCCGACGGCACTGTGCCACCGAGTCCTCGTTGTAGGTGCAGCCACCGATCACCTCGGCGCCCGCGTTCAGCGCCTGCCGGAGCAGGCCGAGAGTACCGGGCGCACGGAGGATCCCCTCTTGCGGAAACGCGACGATCTGCAGGTCGATCCGGCCACGGAACTCCGCGCGCAGCTCGAGCAGGGTGTCGACCCCCAGCAATCCGACGATCGGGTCGACATCCGGGTGAGCCCGAATCATGGTGGTGCCGTGGGTGATTGCTTGTTCGAGCACTCGGCGGGCCCGGTCGCGGATCGCGGCGGCGGTGAAATCCCGTTTCAGTTCCGCGGTGACGGCGATCGCCTGGGCGAGCGTCCCGTCGCCGCTTCGCTCGCGGTCGAGGAGGGCCTTGTCGAGATGGACATGGGATTCGATCAAACCGGGTATCACCACGCGAGCCGCGCAGTCGATCTCCTGTTCGGCGGTGCACGCAAGATCCGGGCCGATCGCGGTGATCACGCCGCCGGTGACCGCGATATCCACGAGTGGGGCCGCATCGTCGATATGCGCGTTGCGCAGCAGCAGGTCGGCCGGAGTGCTGTCCACCGGATCTGCCGGGGCGCTGTGCCGCGGGTTCGCCGTGCTGTCCGAGCCGGGATCTCCGGTGCCGCGGTGCGCTTCTGCCGTGGTACGCGGTAACCGGATCCCCAGCGTGCTGGATACCGGGGTGGCCCGGCCGCTGGGCAGGGAATTCGCGGTGGTTCTGCTGCCGCCGAGTGGGGGCGCGCCGCGGGTGGAAGCCGCGACACTTCCCGCGGTGGCGGAAGTCGCAGTGGTGCCCCCGTGGGCTGGCATCCCGTTGCCGCCGGCCGAGCACGTTGTCCCGAGGTGGGGCAGCGGCTCGGGTGCCCGATGGACCGAACTCCGATCGTGCTGCGGCAGCGGATTCGGCATCGATACCTCCCAGAGCGGCTGATTACGTCACCGTTTTGTATACGACCCCTCTGTTTCCGGTAATGCGGTGAAATGCTTCGCGGGCGTTACGAACCCGACCCTGCCGGCGTGGAACGGCGCTCGCGAAGCCGATAGGCGGCGGTCGCATGGGCGATGTGCTCGGTGACCAGCCGCTGGGCGAGCGCCGCGTCCTTCGCTTCCAGTGCGGCACAGATGTGCTCGTGCTCAGCCCAGGAATCACCGGCCCGGCGGGGTAGTTCCACCGCGTACACCCAGGCGATCTTCCAGCCGAGCTGGGTGATCAGCTGGGTCAGCAGGGTACTACCGGACGCTTCGGCCAGGACCTCGTGGAATCTGCTGTTCAGCCTGGTCAGCTCGTCGAGCCGGCCCGTGCGCACGGCGTCCTGGCCGAGCGCGGTGAGTTCCTTGAGCCGGCCGAGTTGTTCAGGGGTGCGCCGCAGCGCGGCGCGGCTCGCGCACAGGGGTTCCAGCAGCGCGCGGATCTCGAGCAGGTCGGCCGCCTCGGCCTCGGTGAGCTCGGCGACGAACGTCCCGGCGTAAGGGCGCGAAAAGGCGAAACCCTCGGCTTCCAGGGTGCGCAGCGCCTCTCGTACGGGGACGCGGGAGACGCCGTAACTCTCGGCGATCGTGTCCTCGGTCAGCCGCTGACCGGGCGCGAAGGCGCCGTTGATGATGTCCTCGCGGATAGCGCGGCACACCTGCTGTTTGGTCATCCGCGGGTTACTGGCCACATCGTCCTCGGCTCGGTGGGTCGGGGGCGTGGTCGGATACGATCCGGCGCCCGGTTCTTCCAACTGGATACCAGGTGTGCGCCTGGGTTGCCGGTGGGGGTTGTCCCGGTCACCTGCTCGGTACGGCGGAACGGTGCCGCCGTGGTCCGGTCGCGGTTGCCCGGTTGCGTCCTGAAACGCCTGTTCGCTGCCCGGTTCGGCCGCTGCTACGGGCACAGGGGCGTGCGTGCGACGGCCTCCGGGCGCCGGCGTCGGCACAAGATTGTGGCGAGTCGTTGTCTGCCGGACCGCGGGTGCTCGGCGGGCGCGAAGTCACCCTTTCGTATACGATCCAGTCTCACTTCGGATGGGAGGGATGCTATGGATCCCGCGTACGCGGTTCTGCTGTTGGTGGCCGGTTTCGGCGCCGGTGTCTGCAATGCCATCGCCGGTGGTGGCAGCCTGCTGTCGTTTCCCGCGCTGCTGGCCACCGGACTGCCGCCCGTCACCGCGACGGTGACCAACGCCGTGGCTGTCTGGCCCGGGTACCTGGGTGGCGCGGCAGCCCTGCGTTCCCGGCTCACCGAACACCGCAGCCTGCTCCCGCGATTGGTCCTCACCGGCACGGCCGGCGCCGTCGGTGGTGTGATCGCACTGCTGGCCGCGCCGCCCGAGGTGTTCGCCGCGCTGGTGCCGTACCTGGTGTTGGCGGCCACCGCCCTGTTCGCAGCTCAGCCGATGATTTCGCGGCGGCTCACCGAGAAGGGCGGCGATTCCCGGTTCACCCTTTTCGCCGGAGTTTTTCTGGGCGGTGTCTACGGCGCGTACTTCAACGGTGGCATGGGCATCGTGTTGCTGACAGCCCTCGCGCTCGGTATCGATGCCTCGATCAACCTGCTCAACGGCCTCAAGAGTGCGCTCACGCTGACCGTTTCGACCACCGCGACCGTGGCCGTGGCGCTTTTCGGGCCCGTCGAATGGTGGTCCGTCGCCGTGCTGGCACCCGCGTGCCTGGCCGGCGGAACCGTCGGCGCGAAGATCGCCGACCGGTTGCGCCCCGGCGTTTTCCGCGCCGTGGTCATCGTCTTCGGTGCCGGTGCGGGCACCGCCATGTTGTTCACCTGAACCGCTCGACAGAAGGAAACCCAGTGTCCGATTCCTTGCTCCGCGATATGCCCGATTCCTCGGTCCGCGATGCGCCCGACCTCCTGCTTCGCAACGGCCGCCCGTGGACGCCCGGACAGCCCGTCGATACGGCCGACATTCTGATCCGGGGCGGCCGGATCGAGCAGATCGGTGTGGGCCTGACCGCGCCGGATACCGAAACCGTGGACCTCGACGGGGCGCTGGTGCTGCCCGGTTTCGTCGACACCCACTGTCACCTGGACAAAACTCTGTGGGGCGGTCCCTGGGTGCCCAATACGGGGGGTCGCTCGCTGGCGGGCCGGATCGCCAACGGTGAGGGCCGGCGCGCGGAACTCGGTATCCCCAACCCGGACTACGCGGCCGGTCTGCTCGCGACCATGGTCACCGGCGGGACCGCGTATGTGCGCAGCCATATCGATATCGACCCGTCGGTGGGCCTGGCGGGAGTCGAGTCGGTCCGGGCCGCCGCCGACCGCCACCGCGACCGGGTCGATGTCGAGCTGGTGGCATTTCCCCAGGGGGGTCTGATCAGCCGCCCCGGGGTGGCCGATCTGCTGGCCGCGGCTCTCGCCGACGGTGTCGAGGTGGTGGGCGGTATCGACCCTGCCGGTTTCGACGGGGACCCGACCGGACAGCTCGATGTGATCTTCGGTCTGGCCGAACGGTTCGGCGCCAAGGTCGATATCCACCTGCACGATCCCGGAAACCTGGGTGCCTGGGAGTTCGACCTGATCATCGAGCGCACCCGGGCCACCGGGCTGGCCGGTCGCGTGACAATCAGTCACGCCTACGCCATGGGTGCGCTGCCGCCCGCCGAGCAGCAGCGGATCGCCGAAAGCCTGGCGGAGGCGGGTGTGGCCATGGTGACCTGTGCGGTCGGCGATGCCCCGGTGGTCCCATTGCGCGTGATGCACGCGGCCGGCGCGACCCTCGCGCTGGGCAACGACGGTATCCGCGATCTGTGGACCCCGTACGGCGACGGTGACATGCTGCGCCGGATCAGCACGGTTGCCTTCCGTGACCGGCTGCTGGCCGACGAGGAGATCGAACTCGCGCTCACCGCCGGAACACACGGCGGTGCAGAGGTTCTGGGCCTCACCGATTACGGCTTGCGACCGGGTGCCCGCGCCGATCTGCTCACCGTGCAGGCGCCCGCTCCCGCGGCCGCGGTGGTCGGTGTTCCGGTTCGGGGGCTGGTCGTCAAAGGTGGTCGTGTGGTCGTCCGTGACGGCCAACTCGTCGATTGATCGTATACGAAACAGCGGCGTAATCCGACGGACCGCGATCGGCAATCAGCGCCCGATAAAACTGTTCCATGAGTACAGAGGCAATCCCGGCGCCGACCTCTCCGGAGGAGGCAACGTATACGACCGAACCCGAACCGGCCCTCGCATTCCGGAATGTGTCGATGGTCTTCGAGAACGGGACCGCCGCCCTGCGCGATATCGATATCACTGTGCGCGCGGGGGAATTCGTGTCCCTGGTCGGGCCTTCGGGCTGCGGTAAATCCACCTTGCTGCGCCTGGCGGCCGGCTTCGAACAGGCCAGTACCGGCAGTGTCGAGGTCGGGACCGGGCATCTCGGTTACGTCTTCCAGGAAGCCACCCTGCTGTCCTGGCGCACGGTATTGCAGAATGTCGAACTCCCCGCGGAACTGGCCGGGGTGGCGCGTGGTGAACGCCGCGCCGCCGCCAGGGAAGCGATCGAGCGGGTGGGCCTGGCCGGATTCGAGAAGCACAAACCCGCGCAATTGTCCGGCGGTATGCGTATGCGTGCCTCCATCGCCCGCGCGCTCACCTTGCGTCCGGAGGTGTTCCTGTTCGACGAGCCGTTCGGCGCACTCGACGAGATCACCCGGCAGCGTCTCAACGAGGAAGTGGGCAGCCTGTTCCGCCGCGACGCGTTCGCGGGTGTCTTCGTCACCCATTCGGTGCCCGAAGCGGTGTTCATGTCGACCCGGGTCGTCGTTCTCACCGGCCGGCCCGGCCGGGTCGCCGCCGATATTCCGGTACCGCTGGACTTCCCGCGCGAACCGGGTCTGCGGTATACGCCGGAGTTCGCCGAGATCGCGGCCTCGGTCTCGGCCGCGCTGCACACGGCCGAGCATGCGGTGGCGGCATGACCACGGTCACGGCGGAGGCCGCTGCCGAGGTGGCCGTGCGCACCGAACAGAAAGAAACGGAACGGGTTCGCCGGATTGTGTTTCCGCCGGTGCGGATAACGGCGCCGATCGTGGTGTTCGTCCTCGTCATGGGTGCCTGGTACTTCGCGAGTAACTACCTGATCGCCGCCGAGTCGCGGTTCCTGCTCCCCGGTCCCGACGAGGTGATCACCGAGGGGCTGCTGGATTCCGCCGTACGTGCCGAGATCCTGTCCGCGCTGGGTTCCACCGTGCTGGTCGCGCTGAGCGGGCTGGTCATCGCCATGGTGGCGGGGGTGGGTTTCGCCGTGGTGATGAGTCAGGCGCGGTGGGCCGAATACTCGCTCTACCCGTACGCGGTGATCCTGCAGACCATTCCGATCCTCGCCGTCGTCCCACTGTTCGGATTCTGGTTCGGCTACGAATTCGGCAGCCGGGTGATCGTCTGCGTGATGGTCTCGCTGTTCCCGGTGGTGACCAACACCCTGTTCGGGCTCAAATCCGTCGCACCCGCCGAACACGATCTGTTCACCCTGCACGGCGCCACCCGGCTCCAGCGGCTGCTGAAACTCCAACTACCGACGGCGCTTCCGGCCATGATCTCCGGTTTCAAGATCTCCGGCGGGATGGCGATCATCGGGTCCATCGTGGCCGATTTCTTCTTCCGTCAGGGTGAGCCCGGTATCGGCCGGATGATCGATGTCTACCGGCAGCGCCTGGCAACCGAGGAATTGCTCACGGCGCTGCTGTTGTCCTCGCTGGCCGGGCTGATCCTGTTCTGGTTCTTCGACTTCCTGGCCGTCCGCGTAGAACGCGCCCACGGTCGCCGGCGCGGCCACTGACCCACCGGCGGGCTGCCGCTCCGTCGCTGTCTCAGCGGCGGTCCGCCGTCGCTGTCCCCCACCCCAACCACCGCACCTCGGGAAGCTCAATGAAAAAACACCTCTCCGCCGTGACCGCCGTCGCAGGTGCCGCACTGCTCACCGCATGCGGTGGCGCGACCTCGGTACCCGAACCCACCGGGGAGGGGCCACTGGCCGGTATCTGCCCGTCCACGGTGGTCATCCAAACCGACTGGTACGCCACCCCGGAACGGGCCGCCGCCTTCCAGCTCGTCGGGCCCGATGGCACCGTCGATGTGAACAAGGGCTCCTACGCGGGCCCGCTCGGCGATACCGGTATCAATGTCGAGGTCCGGCTCGGCGGACCGTTCCTCGGCGGCCAGCCGGTACCCGCCCAGATGTACCAGGACACCTCGATCACTCTGGGATTCGTCCCCACCGACGACGCCGTCCGCGCACAGCAGGACTTCCCGGTCACCGGCGTATTCGCCTCGCTGGATGTGAACCCGCAGATCATCATGTGGGACCCCGCGACCTATCAGGTCGCATCCTGGAAGGACGTACCCGGTACGAACGCGCCCGTGGTGTACAGCGAGGGAAAGATCTTCATGGACTACCTCGTCGCGAACGGTTACGTGAGCAAGGAACAGGCCGACGCCTCGTTCGACGGCACCCCGAGCCGTTTCGTCGCCGAACGCGGCCGGGTGATGCAGCAGGGCTACGTCTCCAACGAACCCTACCGCTGGGCGCACGATGTGGAGGGCTGGCGTAAACCCACCGATCACCTGCTGATCCACGAAGCCGGCTACGAGATCTACCCGCACGCCTGGTCGGTCCGCATCGGCGAACTCGAATCGCTGCGACCCTGCATGACGAAACTGGTCCCGATGCTGCAACAGGCCCAGGTCGACTACATCGCCGACCCCGAACCGGTGAACGCCGCCCTGCTGCGCATCGCCGAAACCATCCCCGACGGTCCGCCGATGACCGCCGCCGGGAACACCGATTCGGTGAAGGTCCAGGTCGCGGAGAAGATCGTCGGAAACGGACCCGACAGCACGCTCGGCAACTTCGACACCGCCCGAGTGGACCGGGTCATCGAGGCGGTCACGCCGATCCTGCGTAACCGCGGTGACAGTATCGCCGACGGGATGAAGGCGGCGGACCTGGTCACCAACGAGTTCGTCGACCCGTCGATCGGACTGCCCGCCACGCCACAGCCGTGAGTGTGGATCCGCCCGGTCGCCGTGTGTGGCCGGGCGGCCGCCGATGATCCACCCTCGGATAATGCGGAAACCGCAGATGAAAATGATATTCTCGCTCAGTGGATTCGCCGGTCAGCCCGCAGGTCGGCGATGTTCTTTATCTCATGGCCACCGTCGACCGGGTCGAGGGGCTCACGACTCCGCAGCTGGCCGCGCTGCGCCTGGGCAGTTCGGCACTCCTGCGCGGTGATCTCGCCGCGGCGCTGACCGGATTCGATTCTGTGCTCTCCGATCCGGAGCTCACCGAGCAGACCCTCGACCAGATCGCAGCCCTGCGGTCGCTCACCGCGTCGCTGGCCGGACGAACGTCCACGGTCACCGATCGCGACGATCCGGCCGGTCCGGCATTGCGCGCTGTGCAGCTGTGCCTCCGCGCCGACCGCCACTGGCGAATCGGTGAGCTCGCCGAGGCATTGTGGCAGAACCAGCTGGCCGAGAACGTGGCGGCCGAAGCAGGGCCGGTCTGGCACGTCTTCACCCGGTTGATGACAGCCAAACGGCTTGTGGATATGCGGATCACCGCGCGGGCGGCGGATCTGGTCGCCCGCGTTCGCGCCGAGCAGGAACGGCACGGCCTGTACGCCTTCGAATCGATACCCGTCGCACTGGAGGCAGCGGTGTGCCTTCAGCGCGATCAGCCCGAAGCTGCCCTGCGTGCCGCCGCCACCGCTGTCGAATGTGCTCATCGGCACCGTACGACAGTCGCCGTGCCGCGCGCGCTGGCGGTGGCCGCACTGGCGTATCTGCGGCTCGGCGACGTGGCCCGGGCTTCCGAACAGTTGGGGCGCATACGCGCACAGCCGGATCATTTTCTGCTCCCGGATACGGTGGCGCGAGCCGCGCTGATCGATATCGCGGTGACCGCCGAACGTCGCGGGTCGGCGGCTGCGGCCGGGCTGCTGCGTTCGTCGTGGCCGGTGATCGAGGCCGAACCGGCAGGCTTTGTCGAGGATCCGGCGATACCGGCCTTCCTGACGGGCTTGGCCCTCCGTGCAGGGGACGCTCTTTCGGCAGGCCGGATCGCCGAGGCCGCCGAGTGGCTCGCACAGCGAAATCCTGGACTGCCGCTACTGCATGATGCCGCGTCCTACGCCAGGGCGGTCTACCGCGAGGAAAACCGTGCGCCCGATTCCCTCTTCGGCGTTGTAGCCGATCCCTGCCCGCCCCCGGGCAACGGGCAGCCGACTTCGGGTTCGTTCGAAGGCGGCGGAGTTCCGGCCGGACTCACCGCCCGCGAAGGCGAGGTAGCGGGGCTGGTGGGGCAAGGAATGACCAATCGGCAGGTGGCGCGAAAAGTCGGGATCACGGAGCACACGGTGAATTTCCACCTGCGCAAGATCTACCGGAAACTCGATATCTCCTCGCGAGCGGAACTGATTCGGAGAATCGCCACTTCCGGTTGATCAGGGGCCACTACCCGTTGTGCTACTACCAAGGTAGGTAGTGCCGTTATCTCCTGTACCGCAATATGATTCGAATACCGGCGACGGGGCCCGGTCGATATTCGAAACCAAGCGATATCAGAATGCAGGGGGCTGAGTGAACGACTTCTGGGAACGGGCACAATCCATCCGTGAGACCGTTCGTGCGGATCTGGAAACCAGAGACCCGGCGGACGGTACCAATGCCGGGGGTATCGCGCCCCGGCTCGTAGCGCTCGGCTGGAACGGGGTGAGCATCCCTCAGAAATGGGGTGGTCAGGGGCGCGGGACACTGGCCAGACTGGTGGCGATCGAGGAAACGGCGCGGGTCGACGCGGCACTGGGCGCGAGCCTGTCCGCGGCGACGCTGGGCACGGGGCTGCTTTCGGAATTCGGCGACGAACAGCAGCGTGCCCGGTGGTTACCGCAACTCGCGCGCGGCCAGGACATCATGACCATCTGCATGACCGAACCCGAATCCGGATCGCACCTGCTCGGAATGCAGACTACCGCGGTCCGCGACGGTGACCACTGGATTCTCAACGGTCGCAAATGGTTCATCGGCAATTCCCATATCGCGACGTTGCACGGTGTCATTGCACGGACTTCGCCCGGGCAGGATTCGGGCGCGCTGAGCGCATTTGTGGTGGAGGCCGGAAGCCCGGGCTGCTCCGCAGGAATCGAGCACGAACTCGCAGGTCTGCGGGGTTTCAGCCTCGGCGAGGTGGTTTTCGAGGACTGCCGGGTCCCGGCGGATCACCTGGTCGGCAGGGAAGGCGGGGGGCTGGGCTACGCGCATGCGGTGGTGACCCGGCACGGAAAACCGAATATCGGTTCGGTCGCCCTCGGCCTGGCCACGGCGGCGTTGGATCGGGCGCGGGAATACAGTCGAAACCGGGTGCTCTACGGCGAATCACTGTCCGGGCTGGACAGTGTGCAGCGACGCCTCGCCGATATGTTCGCCGGTATCTACAGCAGTCGGCTCTCGCTGTACCACGCCGCGGCCCGGCTCGATGCCGGCCACCCTCATGACGTCGGCTTCATCGTCGGGAAGCTGCAGGCCAGCGAAACGGCCGTACAGTGCGCTACCGCGGCTATCGAACTCATGGGTGCCCGCGGGTGCCATCCGGGAATCGGCGCGGCGCAACTGCTCGACGATGCCCTGATGACACTCGCGCCGTCCGGCACCTCCGACGTCATACGCAAACGACTGGCCGAATTCGCTCTCGGCGCGCATCGCCCGGCGCCGGAGGGTGTTCCAGCATGAGTGGACGGCCGCCTACTCATCTCTCATTTTCCCGATTCGACAGGAGTAATTGCTGTGCGTGACATTTTGACGGTCGGCGATGTGCAGAAAATGACCTACACGGTGCCCGCCGACAAGACTGTGCCCCATTTGTATCCGGAATCCGAGGACTATCGGATCATGCCGGAGGTATTCGCTACCGGATTCATGGTGGGCCTGCTGGAGTGGGTGGCGATCATCGCGCTGCGCCCGGTGCTGGACGAAGGCGAGGGCAGCCTGGGCACGATGGTGAACATCCAGCACAGCGCGCCCACACCGCCCGGTGCTCGCCTGACCGTCACCGCGCGGTGTGTGCGGGTGGACGGCAACTACGTGGAGTGGGAGGTGGAGGCGCGCGACGACGAAGGGGATGTGGCCGCCAAGGGAACCCACGGGCGGCACGTCATCGATACGGCCCGGTTCCTCAAACGGGTAGCCGCGAAAGCCGAGCGACTGATCCCGGTCAGCGCGTCGTGAACTCCACCGCCGCACCCACTGCCGCCCGCGACGGACTCGGATGGTCGGTGGGTACGGCGGTGCTGGCGGCGATCTGGGCGCTGCTGTGGGCCGGTGCCTTTCTGGCGACCGAGATCGCGTTGCGTGACGCCGGTCCCGCCACGGTCGTCGGCGCTCGATGCCTGTTCGCCGGGTTCTTCCTGATCGCCGTCAGATGGCGTCTGCTGCGCGGCCTGCCGCCGCGCTCGCTGCTCACCCTCGGGGTGCTGGGCCTGCTCAACAACATCGGGTACCTGCTGGTGATGGCCTGGGCGCTACCGCATCTTTCGGTAGGGATGGCCGCGGTGCTGTCCGCTTGCACACCGCTGCTGGTGCAGGCGGTTTCGGCAGCATCGGGTGAGGCCGGGCTCACCGGAACACGGATACTCGGTCTGCTCCTCGGTTTCGGTGGAATCGCCGCCTCCGCCGCCGACCGACTCGGCGCCGGGGCGGTGACCGTCGAGGGAATAGCCGGCGGCGTGGTGGCCGTACTGTTCCTGGTGGTGGCCACGGTCGGGACACCACGCCTGGCCGGTGATACGGATCCGTATCTGGCCACCGGCTGGCAAGCGCTGGTCGGCGGCGTGCCGCTGGTGATCTTCGCCGCGGTATCGGGGGAACCGGTGCGAACAGGACCCGGTCCGATCGCGGCGATCCTGTTCCTCGGGCTCGGCGCCTCGGTGATCGGAATGAGCCTGTGGCTGCTGCTCATTCGACGGGCCGGGCCTGCGGGTGCCAGCGTTGCGCAGTTCATGCCGCCGCTGTTCGGGGTCGCGCTGGGCGCATTGTTCCTCGGCGAGGAGGTGACAGTGGTGGAACTCGCCGCGGTCGTCCCCGTGGCCGCCGGGATCGTGCTGGCCACTCGCCGCAGCACCACCGCCCGGAAACCCTCGTCCGGACGGGCACCGTCCGGTGCCCGACAACCTCAGGAATCGCTATGAGAGACGCAGTAATCATCGAAGCCGTCCGCACACCCATCGGCAAGGGAAAACCGACCGGAGCGCTGCACGGGATCCACCCGGTGGACCTGCTGGCACACAGCCTGCAGGAACTGGTGAGTCGCACCGGGATCGATCCGGGCGTTATCGAGGATGTCATCGGCGGTGTGGTCACCCAGGCAGGTGAACAGTCGGTCAATATGACCCGGCGTGCCGCTCTGGCCGCCGGATATCCCGAATCGGTGGCCGCCACCACCGTCGACCGTCAGTGCGGCAGCAGCCAGCAGGCACTGCACTTCGCCGCGCAGGGAGTGATCGCCGGTGCCTACGACGTGGTGGTCGCGGCCGGGGTGGAATCGATGAGCCGCGTCCCGATGGGCGCGAGTGTGCTCGGCGCGGATCTGAACGGCACCGGTTTCACTGCACGCTATCCGGAACCGCTTGTCTCGCAGGGGCTCAGCGCCGAACTCATCGCCGCCCGCTGGAACCTGACCAGGGCCCGGGTCGACGAATACGCCGCCGGAAGCCACGAGAAGGCGGTCCGGGCCACCAAGGAGGGTTCCTTCGCGGCGCAGCTGGCGCCGCTGGCCGGTCTCACCGAAGACGAAGGTATCCGGCCGGGCACGACAGTGGAGGCGCTGGCCGGTCTGCGCCCGGCCTTCCACAGTCCGGAGGTCGCGGCCCGGTTCCCCGAGATCGACTGGAACGTCACCGCGGCCAATGCCAGCCAGATCAGCGACGGCAGCGCCGCGATCCTCATCACGACCAGTGAAAAGGCATCCGAACTGGGCTTGCGGCCACTGGCACGAGTCCACAGTTTTGCCGTTGCGGGGGACGACCCCCTGCTGATGCTCACGGCGATCATCCCGGCCACCCGTAAAGTCCTGCACCGGGCGGGCCTGGATATCTCCGATATCGGGTTGTTCGAGGTGAACGAGGCCTTCGCGTCGGTGGTGCTGGCCTGGGCCCAGGATGTGGCGGTCGATCTCTCCAGGGTGAACGTGAACGGCGGTGCGATCGCGCTGGGACACCCGCTCGGCGCGTCCGGCGCCCGGCTGGCGACCACCCTGGTTCACGCCCTGCACGAACACGACGCCCGATACGGCCTGCAGACGATGTGCGAGGCGGGCGGTCTGGCGAACGCCACCATTTACGAACGTCTCTGAAACGCCGACGGGAGCGTGGCCGGGGGAGTACAACCGCAGAAGGGGCGAAACCGTGTGTGAGGACAGGCGCATGAACAATCACATCTCACCGGACACCGGGGCGGCGCGGATGACGCCCGGATGGCACGCGCACCGGACCCCCGGCCGTGCGGCGATCATCATGGCGTCCAGCGGGCAGACGGTCACCTACCGAGAGCTCGAAGAACGGTCGATCCGGGGTGCCCGCGCCCTGCGGACCCGGGGACTGCGGCCCGGTGACCATATCGCCATCCTGATGGAGAACAACGCCGCCTACCTGGAGATCGCCTGGGCGGCGCAGCGTTGCGGCCTGTACTACACCGCGATCAACTGGCATCTGACCGCCGGCGAGGTCCAGTACATTCTCGACGACTGCGGCGCCACGGCGCTGATCGCCGGCGATACCGTCGCGGAGGCGATCGGCGGCCTCGACCTCTCCCGGATCTCGGTCCGGATCGCGGGCGCCGGCGATATCCCGGGATTCGAGCCGTACGCGGACGTACTCGCGCGGGAGCCGGCCGATCCGCTCGGCGCGGACGAATGCGAGGGCCGGGAGATGCTCTACTCCTCGGGCACCACCGGAGCGCCGAAAGGAATTCGCAAACCCCTCCCGGCGACTCCGCTCGGCGACCCGTCGGCGGCGCCGGTGCAGATCGCGCAGGGCCTACTGGTGAGCGGAGGCACGGCGGACGCGGTATACCTGTCGCCCGCCCCGCTGTACCACGGTGCGCCGCTGATCTTCTCGATGTCCTGGCATCGCCTGGGCGCCACCGTCGTGATCACGGAACGCTTCGACCCCCGGCAATGTCTGGAGCTCATCGAGCGACATCGCATCACCCATACCCAGATGGTGCCGACCATGTTCGTGCGCATGCTGCGGTTGCCGCCCGCGGAACGGGACCGCTACGACACCTCGAGCCTTGTCGACGTCGTCCATTCCGCGGCACCGTGCCCGGTCGGGATCAAACAGCAGATGCTCGACTGGTGGGGGCCGATCATCTCCGAGTACTACTCGGGCACCGAGGATGTCGGCAACACCTACATCACCGCCGGGGAATGGCTGGCCCATCCGGGTTCGGTGGGCCGACCGGCCCCGGAATGCCATATCGTCGGCGAAGACGGCGCAGAACTCCCGTCCGGCGAGGTGGGAGTCGTGTACTTCGCCGGCGGCCGCCCGTTCGAGTACCACCACGATCCCGCGAAAACGGCCGCGGCCGCGCATCCGAACGGCTGGCGCACTCTCGGCGATATGGGTTACCTGGATGCCGACGGATACCTGTATCTCACCGACCGGCAAGCCCACATGATCATCTCCGGGGGTGTCAACATTTATCCCCAGGAAGCCGAGAACCTCCTCGCCGCCCATCCCGCGGTCGCGGATGTGGCTGTCATCGGTGTCCCCGACGAGGAGATGGGGGAGGCGGTGAAGGCGGTGATCCAACCGGCCGACCCGGCCGCCGCGGGCGATGCGCTGGCCGCCGACCTGATCGCGTTCTGCCGCGCCGAACTGGCAGCCTACAAATGCCCCCGCTCCATCGACTTCACCGGCGAACTGCCCCGCGATCCGAGCGGCAAACTCTACAAACGACGCCTGCGCGAGTCGTACTGGAAGGACCACGACAACCTGATCATCTGATCCGGTCCGGTGGGGACCGGCCCACTCCCCGGTGGGTGGGGCGACGGCCGCGTAGCCGCTCACAGCCTCAGATACAGTCGAGTCATCGCAAAACTCAGTAGCCAGTAAACTAAGATCCAATCTTAGTAAGATTGAAACTGAGTTCATTGCAGGAGGTGGCCATGGAGTTCAAGGGGCGGGCCGATGACCTGCGTCGGCTGAATGGGCAGCTGGACGTCGTGGCGGCCGCGACCGGCGCAACCCGCGGTCGGGCGGTCATCGTCACGGGGCGGCGCCGCGTCGGAAAATCGCGCCTCGTACAGGAGTTCTGCGACCGGTCCCAGTTGCCTTATGTGCTGTTCCAAGCAACGCGTGGGCGTAACCCGCCGGCCGAGCGTACGGAATTCGTCACGGCCGTCGCTTCATCACCGCTGGCCGGGGCAGACCTGGTGGCCGGTTTCCAGGCGCCGGATTGGAACCAGGCCCTGCGCACCGCAGCGATCGCGGCAGCAGACGATGTTCCCAGCCTGATCGTGATAGACGAAGTGCCCTGGCTCATCGAGCAGGACGCCGAATTCGAAGGTGCTCTGCAGACGATCTGGGACCGCTATCTTGCTGCGAAACCCGTCATGTTGGTCCTGGTGGGCAGCGATCTGTCGGTTATGGAGGCGCTGCAAACACACGGTCGCCCCTTCTTCGGAAGATCCACGAAGATGACCGTGCAGCCACTGCACTTGGCCGATGTGCAGGAGATGACTGCGCTACCCGCCGCCGAGGCGGTGGATGCGCTTCTCATCACCGGCGGTTTTCCTGAGATCGTTCAGTCTTGGACGCCGGGCGCGGGGCGTGCGGAGTTCCTCCGAGAAGCACTGCTCAACCCATTGGATCCACTGCTGGTTGCCGGTGAACTCTCATTGCTGGGAGAATTTCCCGAATCGTCTCGGTCGCGGGCAGTGTTGGAAGCGATCGGCAGCGGTGAACGCACCTACAGCGCCATCGCAGCGCAGGCGGGCACTTCCGGGGCGCTGCCCGCGGGGACCCTGGCTCCGATCCTGAACACCCTGCTTGCGAAGCGCATCGTCACCGTGGACCTTCCGCTTTCGACCAACTCGGACACCAAGAACAAGCGGTATCGGATCGAGGATTCGTACCTGCGGTTCTGGCTCGCCTGCCTCGAACGCGTCATCCCGCTGATAGAACGTGGTCGCGGTGATCTGGCCGTAGAACGCGTCGAGCGTAAGTGGACGTCCTGGCGAGGCCGGGCGGTGGAACCGCTCATTCGGGAATCGCTGCGGCGACTACTTCCCGATGAGCAGTGGCCCGAGGTCGAGGCTGTCGGTGGTTGGTGGAATCGGCAGAACAACCCGGAGGTAGACCTGGTCGGTGCGGATCGCCAGCCGGTAGCGCGCGCTGTATCGTTCGTCGGTTCGATCAAATGGCTCGAGGAACGACCCTTCGATCGGCACGACTACGATGCGCTGGCCCGCAGCGTGATGGCCGTTCCCGGTGCGGCGCCGGAGACCGAACTGATCGCGGTTTCTCGTTCCGGGACTGCACCGGGTCTGCCTCTTGCGATGTCTTGGGGACCTGACGATCTGGTTCGGGCCTGGCAGTAGCTGGTCGCCGTGTCATCCAACGGGGATTTCCAGTCCTCGGACCAGCTGGTGTGGGGCTTGTAGATGCACCGCGTGGCTCACGCCGGGCAATACACGCCATCCGGTTCCGAGGGTCGCGGCGAGAGCGCGGACCGATCGGTGCCGCGCGGGAGCGGATCGTTCGCCGACAGTCAGCGTGATCCGGTGCGCCGGTGCGCCGACCGGCCGGGGTTCGAAGGCGCGGAACATCGCCAGTTCGCCGGCGACCGTTTCGGCGGAGGCGGTGGTGAGGTCAGGCGTCCAGGCCGGCCCGTAGAGAGCTCGCCCGAAACCGCCGACGCCGTCACGCCGGAACGCCGCCGCGACCTCGTCGAGTAACCCGGGGGCCAGTGAGCCCGCGGCCGGTTCGTGCAGCAGCGCACCGGTGAACTCGACGCCCCGGGCCGCCAACTCCAATCCCAGCGTGGCCCCGCCGCTGACCCCGATCACGAACGCCCCCTTGCACAGCGGTGTGAGGGCGGCGATCTCGATGTCCATATCCCCGGATTGTGGCCGGTCGGGGCAGTGGACCTGCACGGACGAACCGAGCGCGGCGACCGTCCCCGCCCACACTCGGCTGTCCGTGGCCACCCCGTGGATCAGCACGACCCTCATGCGGTGACGGCCTGCTTCCCGAGCGCGGCGAGCAACTGGTCGGAAGTCGCGACCGCGCCGAAGATCCCGCCCTGCATGGTGACCATGCTCAGCGCGGCCTCGTGGTGTTTCTGCTCGGTGGCGCCGGTGCAGTCGGAGAGCACCAGGCATTCGTAACCGCGGTCGTTGGCTTCCCGCATGGTGGTGTGCACGCAGACATCGGTGGTGATCCCGGTCAGGACGATGTGGGTGATACCGGCGCCGCGCAGCAGCAGGTCGAGGTCGGTGGCGTAGAAGGCGCCCTTTCCCGGCTTGTCGACGATCGGTTCGCCGGGAATCGGGGCTACCTCGGGCACGATCTCCCAACCCGGTTCGCCGCGTACCAGGATGCGCCCGCACGGGCCGGTGCTGCCGATTTCGGCGCCGACCTGCGCGGATCGCCAGCGTTTGTTCGCGGGCAGGTCCGAGAGATCGGGCCGGTGGCCTTCGCGGGTATGGATAACGGTGAGGCCGAGTTCGCGCGCGGCCGCGAGCACGCGTGCGGTGGGTTCCAGACCTGCTCGGGTGAGCGCCAGGTCGTAGCCCATCTGGTCGACGTATCCGCCGGGGCCGCAGAAATCGGTCTGCCAGTCGATCAGCAGCAGCGCGGTGCGCGCCGGGTCGATCGCGCCGTCGAACGGCCAGGTGTAGGGGGTGGCGTCCACGGTGGTGATGGTCATGCGGTGATCTCCTTCTTGCTTCGCGCGGTGCGTATCGCGCAGAGGGTGAGGACGAGGGCGGCGGCTACGAAACCGATGACCGCGTCGGACAGCCAGGGCGCGAATTCGTGGGTGAGCAGGGCGGCGACGGCGCCACCGGCCCACGCGGTAAAGGCGGGCCAGTGCCAGCGGGTTTCGCGGTTCGCGGCACCGAGGCCGAACCTGGGCAGGACCAGTTGGTCGAGGATGACGACCGCGCCGATCGGCGGCACGATCACGCCCAGCAGGTTGAGCCACTGTTCGAAATACGACCAGATCCCGGCCACCGCGAGCACCACACCGACCGCGCCGAGGACGAGGGTGAGCCGCCGCATCCTGCCGCCGGAGAGCTGACTCCAGCCCACGGCGCCGTTGTACAGGCAGTGCGCGCATACCGAGCCCAGATTGATGAACACGAACGCCACCGCCAGGGGAACCAGCAGACCGCCGTGGTCGACAAGGAGGCCGAGGAAGTTACCGCCGTCGGCGGCGGGATCGGCACTACCGCCCAGGGCCACGACGAGACCGCCGATGACCAAGGCGATGGAATTCCCCACCGGGAAAGCCGAAGCCGCGGCCAGGAACGCTTCGCGGCCGTTGCGGGACCAGCGCGTGAAATCGGCGGTCATGGTGCCGGAGTCGATGAAGGAGGCGATCACCAGTGTCACCGCGGCACCGAAACTCATCGCGGCCGCGCCCGCACCACCGTGGTAGGACGTGGGTGAACCGCCGCCGTCGGCGACCGCCAGCCCGATCGCGACCAGCCCGAGTATCACGTACACCGGTGCTGCTACCAACCCGATCGCCGACAGCGCCCGGATCCCCAGCAGCGTGACCCCGATGAACGCGATACCGGCGGCGAGCGCGGTGAACTGTTCGTGCCAGCCGAGGGTGTCGTGCAGGATCGCCCCTGCCATCCCGGTCTGGAAGGCGAACCAGCCGATGACGATGGTTGCCAGAAACGCCGACGGCAGGAAAGCGCCTGCCTTGCCGAAGCTTTCCGCGGCGGTGAGCGCGAAGTTCTTACCGCTGCGCCCGGCGATCACGCTGAGCGCGCCGACATACAGCATCATGCAGATATTGCCGACCGCGATGGCCAGCAGGCCGAGCCAGAAGCCGAGCGAATACACGATCAGCCCGCCGAAGATGGCGCAGGTCAGCACCATCGGGAACCCGAACCACACCGCGGATACCGAGCCGAGTCCGCGGCGGCGGTCGGCGGGAACGGGTCGGTCTTCGTATTCCTCTATCTCCCAGTTGGTTTCGCTTGCGGTGATGGTTGTGGTGCTCATGGCGCGTCGTTCCGATCGGGCGAGGGGAGTTCGTAGATCACGGTGATGCTGCCGCCGCCCGGCGGGCCCTGATGCTCGGCGCCGCCGGAGACATATACCGCGCCGTCGCCTTTGAGTGCGGACAGCAGCCCGCCGACCGCGCCGCGAGCGTGGCGGGTGGCATTGATATCGGAGTCGGTGAGCATGGTGTGGCGCAGGCCCCGTACAGCACCAGTGGGATCGGCCTCGGCCTTGGCGAATATCTGCCGTACCGTGCCGCCTTCGGCCGCGACCCGGTCCAGCAGTTGCTGCACCGCGGCGAGGTCGATGGCGTCGGCCATATGGCCGTGCACCGCCCGCAGCGGGTTCGCCGCGGTCGGGCTTTCGGCGACCACCAGTATGTGGCAGTCATCGAGTTCGGCTCCGGAACTGGCCGAGGCGCGGGCCGACCACACATCGGCCTCCCCCGCGAGGGCGCTCAGCGCGGTCGCCCGGTCGCATTCACCCAGGGCGACAGCGATACCCAGGGAACTCGCCGCCCGGGAGAAACCCATCGACGCGTACGTGTCGGTCGCGACGGGAACCTGCCCGGCCGCATGTACCACGGCAATGGTGTCCGAGGTGAGCAGCGGGCACTTCACCAGCACCAGATGCACATCCGCGGGAGTGACACCGAGTTCGGCCAGCAGTTTTCCGACCGTATCGGCAACGGTATCGACCTGGGCGGCCCGGCCGATTTCCGCCGGATCGAGCGGGCGGCTGCGCCGGGCCGCTGCGACCAGCCCACGATCGAAACCGGGATACCGCTTCTCGTCGCGGACGAACAGATTCACATGCGGGCTCAGCACACCCTCCGTACCACCGGAGAACACGGTGACCGCGGATTCCGGGATCCGCGGCTCCCATATCGCGGCGGCCAGGCCGCGACTGAAATCGTTGACGCAGCCGTTGCCTTCGGTCTTGCCGATCACCGATACGAGATCTTCTGCGCGGTAACCGGTTTCGGCCAGTACGTCGAAAGGCCGGGTGTCGCCGGGGTCGGCGGTGGGCACGGTGAGCAGGGCGATACCGGTCATACGGTGCTCTCTTTCGGGGTCCGGGTGGTGCGGAGATGGTTGAACAGCAGATTCAGGACGAATGCCACGATGACCGTGCTGGTGATCGCGCCCCCGGCGATGATCCGCACCGACGACGGCAGCCCCTCGTACACCTCCGGCGCGACCACCGGGATCATCCCGATCCCCATCGCCAGCGAGACCACGAGCAGGTTGTCGTTACGGGAGTAGTCCACCCGCGCGAGCGTCGCGATCCCGACGCCCGCGACCGTGGCGAACATGACCAGGCTCACCGACCCGATCACCGGCCCCGGCAGGTTGGCCACCACCTCGCCCATCTTCGGCACCAGACCCAGTGCCACCAGCAGGCCGCCGGCCACCGCGACCGCGCCCCGGCTCGCGACCCCGGTCATCCGCACCAGGCTGACGTTCTGGGCGAAGATCGTGTCCGGGAACGAGGTCAGGAACCCGGCCAGCACGGCGGAGGCGCCGTCCGCGCTCAACCCGCGGGCGAGCTGCTTCTGGTCCAGCGGTCGGCCCAGGTTGTCGGCGGTGGCCATCAGGTAGGCGGTGGATTCGGTGAAGATCACCAGCATCACCAGGCACATCGAGATGATTCCGGCGATGGGGAAGGTCGGGGTGCCGAACAGGAACGGGTTCGGCAGGCCGAACCAGTCGGCGCTGCCCACGGCACCGAAATCGGTGAGCGAGAGCGCGGCGGCGGCCAGCGTGCCCAGCACCAGCGCGATCAGGACCGCCGACTGCGCGATGAGCCCGCGACCGTACTTCATCAGCGCGATGATGGTCAGCACCACACCGGCCGCCAGCGCCAGTGGTGCGCCCCCGGCCGGTTCGTCGCCGAAGGTCATGGATACGGCCTTGCCGATCAGCGACAACCCGATCATGGTGACCGCCGCCCCGCGCACCATCGGCGGGAAGAACCGCACCAGCTTGGAGAACGGCACTGCGACCAGCATCCCGAAGATCCCGGCCGCGATCATCGCGCCGTATACGGCGGACAGGCCGTATTCCTCACCGATCAGGATCATCGGCGTCACCGCGGTGAACGAGGCACCCGCCACCACCGGCATCCGCGCGCCGAGCAGTTTCCCGATCCCGAGAGCCTGCACGAGTGTGATGACGCCGGCGACCAGGAGGTCGGCGTTCACCAGGGTCGCGATGGTGGAGGTGTCCAGGCCGAGTGCGGCGCCGAAGACGAGCGGCACCGCGACGCAGCCGGTGTACATGACGAGCACATGCTGGACACCGAAAAGCGCTGTGCGCCAGACGGGAAGCGGGGGAGCTGGGGGAAGCGGCGGCGACTGGGTCGGGGCGGCGTCGGTTGACATAGGACCTGGCCTCGGGCAGAAGAAACAAGCAACACCTGAAGTTGTATACAAACAACGTTTCGTGGATGTTGCTCAACGTTCCATCGCGGTGAACTATCCAGCTTGGAGATTGTTGCGCCGAATATTTGTATACAAGAAGCCGGGTTCGGGCGGCTTCGGACCGTCCGAGCCGCCCATCGGCGGACGATTGCCGGAGGCTGCGGCAGGTCCGTTCGTGCCGTGGATCCACAACACGAACCCCGTGTCACGGATCTATGACACCGTTCGGTCCTGAGTCATTTCGGTGTGCTGTCCGCGTCCAGATCCATGAGCAGGTCTTCGTCCCGGGCGATGTGCTCGTCCATCAGGTAACCGGCCTGAACCGGGGAGCCGTTGAGAATGGCGTGCGCGATCGCGGCGTGGTCGCTCCACGACACGCTCGTCCGGGTGTCCTGGCGCTGCCCGAAGATCCATGCCACCCGGCCGAGGATCTGCTCCAGCATCGCCCGGAGCTGCTGATTGCCCGAAGCCTCCGCGACCAGGGAATGGAACCGCAATGTCAGCTCCGGTAACTCGCCGTGAGCGTGCTCGCGATCCGCCGATCGGCCCAACTCCACCACCCGCGCCAGCTCTGCGGCCACCGCTCCGCCCCGGTTCCGGGCGGCCAGCTGTGCGGCCAGCGTCTCGAGTCCGCGCCGGATTTGCACCAACTCGCGTGCCGCCGCACCTGTCGGCGCGGAGACGGTCGCGCCGCGGTACCGCACCAGCGTCACGAACCCTTCGCTCTGTAGCTGCGACAGCGCCTCGCGAACCGGGATCCGGGAAACGCCGAACCGTTCGGCCAGGTCCACCTCGCGCAGCCGGTCGCCCGGCGACAGGCGGCCGGCCAGTATGTCCTCCCGAAGCGCGTCGGCGACCGCGGCGCGGGGTGCGGTACGTCCGGTGTCCTGCGAGGTGGTCACGGAGCGAGCGTAACGGTCGGCCCTCGGCGTCGACGCCGGTGTTGCGGTGGCGTGGATATCGAGCAGCTGCCATCCGGTCCGACCGGGCCTACCGGCGAAGCGCACAGATTATCGCCAGGGCGTCGTTTCGGGCGGTTACCCCAGCGGTCCCGAGGTGTGCTCCGAGCTGTGAACGCAACAGTGTGCGTGACTCCGGCTCGAGGCCGAGATGATTCGAATAGGTGAACACCATGCCGAGCCAGTCGTCGGTCGTATAGTGCAGCTCTTCGACTTCCTCTCGCTCCTCCGTGGTGTATCCGCATTCGTCGAGGAGCGTGTGCAACTCGGTAGTGCGGGTGGCGTCGATGGGCGGCCCATGTGGCATATCGAAGCCGGCGTAGATGTCGTCGAGGCTCTGCCGGGGCGGCGCGGTCGGGGTGATTCGGTTCGACAGCAACGCCAACCGGGCGTCCGGGCTCAGCAATGCCGCAACCTTCCGCAACGATTCCCGTGGACGCATCCAATGAAAGGACTGGGCGAACACGACCAGGTCGAATCTGCGTCCACGAGGATCCCAGTCCTCGAACTGCGCCTGTTCGACCGAGATTCCTTTTCCGGCAGCGATCTCCACCATCCGTTGATCCGGTTCCACTGCGAGCACTTCCGCACCGGCAGCTGTCAACTGTGCCGACGCGATGCCGGTTCCCGCGCCGACATCCAGCACTCGTAGTCCCTCTCGCACGACAAGTCCGGTGATCAGACCACGCGGATATCGCGGACGGAAGCGGTCGTAGTTCTCCGCGACCGAGCCGAACGACTCGGCCCGCCGGCGGTCCAGATATGGATGCTGCGTATCGGGCATACCTCCAGGATGCCGCGCTGGATTCAACCGTGCCGGGAGCCGGCTTGCAGGCGGGTGGCGGGCGCGAGCCGGGCGACCACGTCGCGGTCGAGTCGGGTTTCGAACGCCGTCTCAACCACCCCCTCCACCGCAGCCACCCCCTCCACCGCCACCGCCACCGCCACCGCCGCCGCAGCCGCCCGCGCCGCCTCCACCGCAGCTACCACCGCCTTCTCCGGCGCCGCCACCGCCCTCTCCTCCGAAGCCGCCCGCGCCGCAGCCTCCTCCTGCCGCGCCGCCTCCCGTCCGTCCCCCGGCGGACCAGTCGCCCCGATTCGAACCTCGACCGCGGGACTCGCGCTGCTTCCGGCGATCCCACCAGTCCGCGGCGAAGCCCACTGCGAAGCCGAGGACTATTACGGCGCCCACGATCCAGTCGAATCCCTCCATACTCAACGGTAACGTCCGAAATCGACTTCGGGGTAAAGGTTTTCACCCACTACGCGTACCTGGAAGTGACGACCTCCGTTGTCGTCGTCACTCCGGCGGCCCGGATCTCCTCGGTGTTGCATCGGCCCCGGTGGGTGGTCGGTGCGAGGGTGATCCCGATCGGGAACGGACTGATCGCCGGTGCAGTCCCGCTTCACGGCCCGAAGAGCTGGGCAAGATCGAATCGCGGCCGGAACCCTTGTCGACCACGTTCGGACGCGGCCCGGTCCGGCCGAGTCGACGCGCAACAAAGTGTTGCGTATTGTGCCGGATGTGCCTAGGGTCGTACGCAATCAAAGGTTGCGTATTGGAGGTCGTGATGGAATTCGGGAAACTGGAACGGGAGATCCGGATCGATGCGGTGCCGGAGATCGTCTTCGAAGTGGTGAGCCGGCCCGAGCACATGAAGATGTGGTGGCCCGACGAGGCGACATTCGAGCCGGTGCCCGGCTCGGTCGGTGAACTGATCTGGGGCGACCATGCCGGGACCGAAACGATCAAAGTGGTCGAGGTGGACCCGCCCCGCAGGTTCGTGTTCCGGTGGATCGCCCCCGCGGGCGAGCTGCCCGACGAGGGCAACTCCCTGCTGGTCACCTTCGAGCTCGAACCCTCCGGTGACGGCACGCTTCTCCGTCTGACCGAGAGCGGTTGGCGAGAGAAGGGGTGGGAAGCCGCGGTGCTCGAACAGGCGTTCCACGATCACGAGCGCGGCTGGGACGAGTACCTGCCCAAGCTGGGCGGCTACGCGCCCTCCGTGGTGCTGCGATGACCGTCGCGGTCGACGACGAACTCTGGTCGGCGATCGGCGACCCGAACCGGCGCCGACTGCTCGATCTGCTGCTTGCGGAGGGACCCGGTACGCCGACAGGTCTCAGCGAACATCTCCCGATCTCACGCCAGGCGGTGACCAAACACCTGGCGGTCCTCGACCGGGCGGGCCTCGTGCACGCGACACCGATGGGGCGCGAACGCCGCTACGAAGTCGATGAAGCGCAGCTCGCCCGTGCGGTCCGGCAACTGCGGGAAGTCGGCAGGACCTGGGATTCGCGCCTGAACCGCATCAAGCGCATCGCGGAGGAGATCCAGCGTCAGCGTCGTGACTGAGCGAGAGGTCGCCGGCCGAGCTGTCCGGCGACCTTCTCGGCACATCCGACTACTGCGTCGCCTCGATGGTTTCGAAGAGATTCAATTTGTACGTGGTGACCGGTGGCGGGAAGACCGCCCGCATCATCTTCATGCCCAGCCGGTAACGCAGTGGCCAGCTGCCCGCGACGGCCGGTTGCGGGGAGGCGAAGGTGCGGGATTCGAGTAGGCGCACGCCGTACGGCTCCAGAGTGCCGGGGTCGTCGCAGACCCATTCCATCCGCGCGGACACCTGTTCGAAGACCGGGTTGCGATCCTGGGTGCCCATCATCGCCTTGCCGCCGGTATCCAGGACCAGCCGGCTGCCCGGGAACCCCCGGGCGATCTGCCGCAACGTGGTGTGCACCGTTTCGGCCGGGAAGTACAGCAGCACCGCCTCGCTCAGCAGGAACACCGGGCCGCCCGGTGCACGAACCTGCTCGAACCAGCCGTCGTCGAGGATCGAGCCCTCGATCATCGTGTACCGGTCGCTGTCGGTGAAGAATTTGCGGCGCAGGGCCATGGTGTCGGGCAGGTCGAGATCGAACCAGCGCAGCCGGCCGTTGTCGAGTCGGTCGAAACGGGTGGACAGACCGCAGCCGAGGTCCACCACGGTGGCTTCGGGGTGTTCGGCCAGGTAGCTGCGCAGGTAGCCATCGAAGATCGACGCCCGCAGTACCGACCCCGCCAGGGAAGGACCCCGGAACTTCGCGAAGTCGTAGTCGATCGCGGCGACCAGTTCGATGGCTCTGGTGTCGCGGAGAATACTGTCGTGCCGCCCGGCGTCCTGCGCGCGGCCGTACAGGGGAATCAACAGGGTCTCTTGGACCGCACCGAGCGATATCGCCTCACCCACCCGCTCAACGTAAACCGTTTCCGGCGAAAACGGTGAGCTACGTCCGGCGGGTCGGGAGGCGGTCGGTGTCAGCTGGTGGAGGCGGTGGCGAAGGGCGTACCGACGGGTGCGGTGGCGCGATCCACCGACCGGCGCCACAGGCCGCGCTTCTCCAGAATCGGCAGCACCCCTTCGCCGAACCAGTACGCCTCCTCGACGTGGGGGTACCCGGACAGGATGAAATGCGTGATCCCCAGCCGGGAGTATTCGATGAGCCGTTCGGCCACTTCCTCGTGCGAGCCGACGAGCGCGGTGCCCGCACCACCGCGGACCAGGCCGACGCCCGCCCACAGATTCGGTGCGATCTCCAGCCGGTCGGTGTTGCCGCCGTGTAGTTCGAGCATGCGGCGCTGGCCCTCGGATTCGCTGCGCGCGAGGTTGTTCTGTACCCGCTCGATATCGGCGGGGTCGATTCCCTGGAGTAGGCGGTCCGCTTCGGCCCAGGCCTCTTCGGAGGTGTCGCGGGTGATCACATGCAGGCGGATACCGTAGTCGAGATTCCGGCCGCGCTCGGCGGCCAGGCCGCGGATCCAGTCCAGTTTCTGGCTGACCGCGATGAGTGGTTCGCCCCAGGTCAGGTAGGTGTCGGCATACTGGGCGGCGACCGGGCCCGCCGGGCCCGAGGAACCGCCGAAGAACACCGGCGGCACCGGATCGGGGTGGTTGTTCAGCAGCGCGTTCTGCACCCGCAGGTGTTTACCTTCGAAAGTGAAGGGTTCGCGCGACTCCCACAGTTCACGCACGATGTGCAGGAATTCCCCGGTGCGTTCGTAACGCTGTTCCTTGTCGAGGAAATCGCCGAAGGCGCGCTGCTCGTGTGGTTCTCCGCCGGTCACCACGTTGAGCAGTAACCGGCCGCGGGAATGCCGCTGGAAGGTGCCGGCCATCTGGGCGGCGAGGGTAGGGCTCACCAGCCCTGGCCGGAACGCGACCAGGAACTTCAGGGTTTCGGTGGTTTCCACGAGCATGGCGGTGGCCAGCCATGCGTCCTCGCACCAGGCGCCGGTGGGGGTGAGGACCGCCTCGAACCCGTTCTCCTCGGCCGCGCCCGCGATCTGGTTCAGGTAGCGGAGCGAGGCGGGCCGGTCGCCGGACATGGCTGTGCCGTGGCCTCCGGCCATCAGCCCGCGCGAATCGCCGTAGGTGGGCAGAAACCAGTGGAACGACAGGCTCATTCGGCGGTCCTCCGAGGGTCGGGCGGTCGGATACACGGTCGATCTGTCCACGGCCGGCGGCCGGCGGGCTCCGGCCGCGGCACCGCGACGAAGATCGGGCCGATCGTCGATCCTGGCCCGCCGGCGACGGGCTGTCACCGGTTCGGATCGGGGGGATTTTTAACCGGCGGGTTTCGATCCCGGTGCGCGAAACCGGTGAGCCGTACCGGGCTGTCGATGATCGTGAGCCCATGACCTCCACCGCAGCGAAACCCGCTTCCGATGCCGATCTGGACGCCGTGTTCGCGCCGATCTACGCCGATATCGCGGCGGGCGCGGTCGAACGCGAAACCGATCGCCGGCTCGCCCACGACGAAGTGCGCCGGTTGCGCGCGGCGCGGTTCGGTGCCCTGCGGGTGCCGGTCGAATACGGCGGGTTCGGCGCGAGTGTCCGGCAGCTGTTCCGGCAGCTGATCGAACTCGCCGCCGCCGACTCCAACCTTCCGCAGGCGTTGCGGGTGCATTTCGCGTTCGTCGAGGATCAGCGGCTGGCCGAGCCCGGACCCGGGCGCGAGCATTGGTTGCGGGCGGCGGCGCAGGGGACACTGGTGGGGAACGCGATCACCGAACCCGGCGCCGGCGCGGTGGATCGGTACCGGACCAGGCTGACTCCGTCGGATTCGGGCTGGCTACTGAACGGCACCAAGTACTACAGCACCGGCTCGCTGTATGCCGACCATATTCTCGTGGCCGCCGACCGTGACGGGGAGCGGGTCGCGGTGCTCGTCGACGCCGCCGCCGAGGGCGTGCGTCAGCACGACGACTGGGACGGATTCGGCCAGCGGCTCACGGCCAGCGGCACCACCGAGTTCACCGATGTCGCGGTACCGGCCGACCGGGTACTGGGTCCCGGCTACGGTGCCGACGGCCCCACCTATTCGACGGCCTACCTGCAGCTCGTACAGCTCGCGGTGCTGGCCGGTATCGCGCAGCGCGCCGAACAGGACACCCGCGGATGGGTCGCCGGACGCCGCCGCGGTTATACCCATTCCGCCGCGGACCTGCCCCGGCACGATCCCCTGGTGCAGCAGGTGATCGGCCGGTTGTCGGCCGCCGCGTTCAGCGCCCGCGCCAGTGTGCTGGCGGTCGCCGATGTCCTCGACGCGGTACTCGCCGCGGGGGCGCGTGCGGAGAGCGAGCTGGTCGAGGTCGAACTGGCCGCGGCGCAGGCGCAGCTCGGGGTCATCGACACCGTGCTGGCGGCCACCACACAACTGTTCGAGGTGGGTGGCGCTTCCATCGTCTCGGAGGGGTTGCGCCTGGACCGGCACTGGCGCAACGCCCGCACCGTATCGGTGCACAACCCGGCCATCCAGAAAGCCCGCGCCATCGGCGACCACCTGCTCAACGGCACCCGGCTCCCGTTCGCGTGGAGCGCGGGCGAACGCACGGAAGGAACGCCACGATGACCCGCCGTATCCGCTTCAATGCCTTCGATATGAACTGCGTCGCCCACCAGTCGCCCGGACTGTGGCGGCACCCGGACGATCAATCGCACCGATACAAGGAGCTGAGTTACTGGACCGGACTGGCGGCCCTGCTGGAGCGCGGGCGGTTCGACGGCTTGTTCATCGCCGATGTGCTCGGCACCTACGACGTGTACGGCGGTGACGACCGGGCGGCACTGCGGCAGGGTGCGCAGATTCCGGTGGCGGACCCGTTGCTGCTGGTATCCGCCATGGCCGCGGTGACCGAGCATCTCGGATTCGGGGTCACCACCGGGACCGGGTTCGAGCACCCGTATCCGTTCGCGCGGCGGCTGTCCACACTCGACCACCTGACCGGCGGGCGGGTCGGTTGGAACGTGGTCACCGGCTATCTGCCCTCGGCCGCACGTAATTTCGGTGCCGACGACCAGCTCGACCACGACGACCGGTACGACCACGCCGACGAGTACCTGGAGGTCCTCTACAAGCTGTGGGAGGGATCCTGGGCCGATGACGCGGTGGTCCGCGACCCGGTCCGCAATATCTACGTGGACCCGGCGAAGGTGCACCACATCGGACATACGGGCACGCACTTCACCGTGCCCGGCGTGCATCTGTCGGAGCCGTCGCCGCAGCGGACACCGGTGATCTATCAGGCGGGCGCGTCGCCGCGCGGGGTGCGTTTCGCGGCCGAGAACGCGGAGGCGATCTTCGTCGCGGCACCGTCGAAACGGGTGCTGGCGCAGACGGTGACGAATATCCGCGACGCCCTCGAGGCGGCCGGCCGGGCCCGGGACGCGGCGCGGATCTACGCCCTCGCCACCATCGTCACCGACGCCACCGACGACGCGGCCCGGGCCAAACACGAGGAGTACCTGTCCTACGCCAGCGTGGAGGGCGGGCTGGTGTTCATGTCGGGCTGGATGGGAATCGACCTGTCCCGCTACGACCTCGACGATCCGATCGGAGAGGTGCAGAGCAACGCCATCCGTTCGGCGGTGGCGGCGTTCCAGGAATTCGACGACGACGGCCGCGAATGGACGGTCCGTGATATCGGCCGCTGGGCGGGTATCGGTGGGATCGGCCCGGTGTTCGTGGGGTCGGGCGAGACGGTGGCGGACCGGTTGCAGGAATGGGCGGAGGAGACCGATGTGGACGGCTTCAATCTCGCCTACGCGATCACGCCGGGAACATTCGAAGATATTGTGCAGTACGTGGTTCCCGTGCTGACCGAACGCGGTGCCTACCCGGCCGAATATGTTCCGGGAACCCTGCGCCACGCGTTGTTCGGTCGCGGCGATCGGTTACCGGACGAGCACCGCGGTGCCCGCTACCGGCTCGGTGGCCCAGGGTCCACGGTGCTGCCCGACGCGATATCACGGCGGGTGCCGGAGGAGTCGACCATCTGACCGGCTCGTACCGCCGCCCGCGGCCTGGCCGGGGGTACTCGCGAGGCGCCGAGTGCCGGAAGTGTTTACCCGGTCAGTGCACCGAGAGTGAGTGCACGAAGATCTCGGCGACGGTTTCCAAGCCCCGGCGGTCGGTTTCGTCGAAGCGCGCGGGTCGCGGGCTGTCCAGGTCGAGCACACCGATCAGGTCTCCGGCGTGCACCAGGGGGATCACGATCTCCGAGCGGGTATCGCCGTCGCAGGCGATATGGCCCGGGAAAGCGTGCACATCGGGAACCAGTTGGGTGCTCCGGCTCCGGGCGGCCGTACCGCAGACGCCCTTGCCGAGTGGTATCCGGACGCACGCCGGTTTCCCCTGGAACGGCCCGACCACGAGTTCGCGACCGTCGTAGAAGTAGAAACCGGCCCAGTTCACTTCGGGTAGGGAATGGTAGAGCAGGGCACTGAGGTTGGCGGCGTTGGCGATGCGGTCGGATTCGCCGGCGACCAGCGCGGCGGCTTGCTCGTCGAGCTGCCGGTAGCGGTCCGTGCGGTCGCCCGTCAGCGGGACGAGGTCGAAGGTCATGGTCGGCGATGGTAGCGCCCACGATTGGCCGTACCCAGGCTGTCCCGCTTCTCAGCATTCGAAAAACTCGACAGCTCAGTGGCTTTGCCATCGACTCTCGGTGAGCGTAAACCGTGCGTCCGCGGCGCCCCGCTCGCGACCATTGCGCCATGACAACCCCGAAAAGCTCCACCCGCAAAGCCGCCGTGATCGGTGCCGGCCAGGCCGGTGTCACCGCGGCGCTCGGACTGCTCGACGCCGGATTCCTCGTCACCGTCTACAGCGAACGCGATCAGCGCGCTCTGCGCGACTCCGTACCCGCCACCGGAACGGCACTGATCTTCGGCGAGGCCCAGGCCGCCGAGGAAGCGCTCGGGCTACCCACCTACCTCGATCGCGCGCCGTTGCACAGTGGCCTGACCGTCCGGGTCGCCGGCGGTGGTGAGGAACTCATCGATTTCGACGGCGCCTTCGACGGTTTCCACGGACTCGCCGTCGACACCCGGTTGAAGGCGGACGAACGGCTCACCACCTTCCTCGAGCGGGGCGGCCGTTTCGTCGTCGACACGGTCACGCCGGAGCGGCTCGATCCCATCGCGGCCGATAACGACCTCACCCTCGTCGCGACCGGTCGCGGTGGCCTGTCGGGCCTGTTCGACATCGACGAGACCCGCACCGTGTACGACGCGCCGCAACGCAATCTGCTGACGGTCACCGTCACCGGACTGGGTCACGACGAATCGGTGTTCGCGCACCGCAGCCCGGCCGGCGGGGGCCGCAGCGGGTTCTCCATCGTGGCCGAACAGGGCGAAGGCTGGTGGGGGCCCTACCTGCACAAGGATGCCGGGCCGAGCTGGGCGTTCCTCGGCTGGGCGCGACCGGGCAGCGACTGGGCGAAACGGTTCGCCGCGGCCGACTCCGCCGAGTCGGCGCACCGCATCGTCACCGACCTCTACCGCGACTACCTCGACTGGGATCTGCCCGAGGTGCTCGCCACCGAAGTGATCGCCGACGATCCCCACTCCTGGCTGAAAGGCGCTGTCCGGCCCCTGTTCCGGCGCGGCGTCGGGCACACCGCCGGCGGGCATTCGGTCGCCGCACTCGGCGATACCGCCGTCGCCTACGACCCGATCGCCGGGCAGGGCGCGCAGAGCGGTCTCATCCAGGCACAACGCCTGGTTGCCGCGGCCGCCGCCCACGAAGGCCCGTTCGACGATGCCTGGATCACCGCACAGTACGAGGCGTTCCTGGAGTTCCGCGCCGAGGACGCCGCGAAAGTGACCCGGCTGTTCCTCAGCGACCCCGAATTCGCCGAGATCGGCAACCAGTTCTTCGCCGCGGCCGCGGCCGATCCGCGGTTCGCGTCCGCGCTTGTGAGCACACTGCACCGCCCGCAAGCGGCACGTCCGGTCAATTCGGTGGCCGATGCGCACGAACTCATCGCGGCGGTCACCGGGGAGGACGCGGCCACCGTGCTGGGCCGGTTCCAGCCCGCGGGCCGGTTCAGCAGGTCCCAGTACAGTCAGGCCGCGGCCACGGCCTGACCGCTGCGGCGGCGGGATGTGATCCGGCAGATTCAAACCCTCGTACCCGCCGCATCCCGCTGGTGGACTGATTGCGCGCCGGGGCGCCACACCCCGGCGTCCAGACCAGCCCACGGCCACCAGCGGGAGCAGCGATGTCCACCGAGAAGACCACCGATCAGATCCGGTTCGCCTACTGGGTGCCCAATGTCAGCGGCGGACTGGTGACCAGCGATATCGAACAGCGCACCGGCTGGGATTTCGAATACAACAAGAAACTCGCGCAGACCGCCGAACGCAACGGGTTCGAATACGCGCTGTCCCAGGTCCGCTACACCGCCTCCTACGGCGCCGAGTACCAGCACGAATCCACCTCGTTCAGCCTGGCGTTGCTGGGTGCCACCGAACGGTTGAAGGTGATCGCGGCCGTGCATCCCGGGTTGTGGCATCCGGCGGTACTCGCGAAGTTCGGCGCCACCGCCGATCACCTGTCCGGTGGCCGGTTCGCGATCAATGTGGTGTCGGGCTGGTTCGCGGGGGAGTTCACCGCCCTCGGCGAGCCGTGGCTCGAACACGACGAACGGTACCGGCGCAGCGCGGAATTCCTCGAGGTGATCCGCAAGATCTGGACCGAGGACGCGGTGAACTACGGCGGCGACTTCTACCGCATTCGCGATTTCACCCTGAAACCGAAACCGCTGAACACACCCGAACGGCCGAATCCGGAACTGTTCCAGGGCGGTAACTCCTCCGCGGCCCGACGCAACGGCGGGCGCTACGCCGACTGGTACTTCTCCAACGGCAAGGATTTCGACGGGGTCACCGAACAGCTCGACGATCTGCGCGCTGTCGCCCGCGCCCACGACCGGGAAGTGAAGTTCGGGCTGAACGGTTTCATCATCGCCCGCGATACCGAGAAAGAGGCGCGGGACACCCTGCGCGAGATCATCGCGAAGGCGAACAAACCCGCGGTCGAAGGTTTCCGGGACGCCGTCCGGCAGGCGGGCGCGTCGACGCAGGACAAAAAGGGAATGTGGGCGGATTCGAGCTTCGAGGATCTGGTCCAGTACAACGACGGGTTCCGGACCCAGCTGATCGGCACACCGGAACAGATCGCCGAACGGATCGTCGCCTACCGCGACCTGGGCGTAGACCTCGTCCTGGGCGGGTTCCTGCACTTCCAGGAGGAGATCGAGTACTTCGGGGCGAAGGTACTGCCGCTCGTCCGGGAACTGGAGGCCGCGCGGCGTCCCGCCGGCGCGGCGAGCCGATGACCACCGTCGAGGCCGCGCGGATCACCTCCGCGGAGCAGGGGCGCGCCGTCGCGGCGCGGCTGGCGGCCGAATTCGCGGTCGGCGCGGCACAGCGGGACGCGGTCCGCGAACTGCCTTTCGCCGAGGTGGCGAAGCTCGCGGCGAGCGGTGTGCTCGCGGTGACTGTTCCCGCCGCGCTCGGCGGTGCGGACCTGCCACCGAGCGAGGTCGCCGAAATCGTGCGCTTGCTCGCCACCGCCGACCCGAATATCGCGCAGATCCCGCACAGCCATTTCGTCTACGTGAATCTGCTGAAACTGGCCGGAACCGAAGCACAACAGCGCCGGTATCTGACGGCGGTCCTGAACGGCGCGCGTATCGCCAACGCACAATCCGAGCGCGGCGGGGCCACGGTGGCGGAGATCGCGACCACGGTGACGCCGATCGAGGCCGGGCAGCGGTTCCGGATCGACGGTACCAAGTACTACTGCACGGGATCGCTGTTCGCGGACACCCTGGCCGTGCTCACCAGGCTGGACGATCCCGACGGCCGGACCGGTCTCCCACTCGGCCAGTACGTGGCGTTCCTGCCCGCCGATTCGCCGGGCGTGCGGATAGTCGACGACTGGAACGGGGTGGGGCAGCGCACAACCGGCAGCGGGACAGTGGTGTTCGAGGGGGTGGCGGTGGAACGCGACCAGCTCGTGGCGCGCGGCACTGCCGTGGATGCCCCGACCGCCTACGGCGCCTCCGCGCAACTCCTGCACGCCGCCATCGACACCGGTATCGCCCGGGGCGCGCTCACCGCCGCCACCGGGTTCGTCCGGGAAAAGAGCCGGCCGTGGTTCGAGGCGCAGGTGGAGCGGGCGATCGACGACCCGCTGCTGATCCAGCGGTTCGGGGAACTCGCTGTCACCGTCACGGCCGCCGAATCCGTGCTGCGCACCGCCGGGGTCGCGGTCGACGCGGCAGTCGGCGCGCCGGATCGGGTGGCGGCCGCCTCGATCGCGGTCGCCACCGCCAAGATCCTCGCCGACCGCGCCGCCAACGAGGTGTCCTCCGCGCTTTTCGAGGTGTGCGGAACACGCAGCGCGGCAGCCGAACTCAACCTGAGCCACTTCTGGCGCAACGCCCGCACACACACCCTGCACGATCCGGTCCGCTGGAAGTACCAGCACATCGGCCGCACCCTGCTGCACGGAACACCGCCACCCCTGCACGGCGTGCTCTGAACCGTTTCGCCGAGGTCGGATGCAGTCAGCGCGTGCGCACCGGGTCCGATACAGGCGCGCGGACAACTCGGCCTGGGCAGCTTGGGCCCTGAGCCGGTGGTCGCTGCCGGATACGGTCGTAGTACTCCTGGAGGGATTCGAACCCCCAACCAACGGTTCCTGAAACCGCCGCCTCTGCCGATTGGGCTACAGGAGCGTGCCCTTCGCGCGATTCGAACGCGCAACTACCGGATTTTGAATCCGGTCCCTCTGCCGATTGGGGTAGAAGGGCTCCAGTCCGGCCGGATGGAATCGAACCACCGATGCCCGAAGGCGGGAGGGTTACAGCCTCCCTGCACGCCATGTGCTCGACCGGTTGCGGTGGTGGGATTCGAACCCACGGCCTGCGGGTTATGAGCCCGCTGCGCTGCCTGACTGCGCTACACCGCGTTGTCCCGGGACCGTCCCGGGATTCATCGCCGAGAATTCGGCGATATCGCATATCCGGCAGGAGTCGAACCCGCGGGCGCCGGTTTTGGAGACCGGGCCGCTACCACCAGCTCGGATATTCGCGGAGTTTCTCGTCTCCGTGATGTTTCTATCGTCGCAGGCGGGTCAACCGATTTTCCGGAGGCGTTTCCGGGGAAAGCACCGGCGTAGGAATGTGATTCGCGATCCGGTACCGGATTACTGCGCGGGGGCCGCCGAGCCGGCCCGCAGATCGGTGACGACCACCGGCACGATATCGAGCAGTTCCGGCCGGAACTCGCCACTTATCGGGCTCACATTGCAGACCGTGGCCACCAGGTAGACCCCGCGCGGGATCTCGGTGAACGAGCCGGTGACCTGTCCCGTGGCGGAGGCGAACTGGACGCGTGGTCCGGCGGTGACGGCGCCGTCGGCGATCAGGCGCTGCAACAGGGCGAAGGCGTCGGGTTCGCGGCCACTCAGGGTGTCGACGGCGGCGGGGGCGAGGATGGGCGCGGCGACGGCGGTGTTCACCAGGACGGTCGTGCATTCTCCCGGGATGACGGGGAAGGTGTCGCGCCGGTTGGGGACGTTGGCGACGGTGTAGTCGATGGTGGTCCCCGAGACCGTCGCGGAGAGGGCGATCGCCGGCCGGATGTCCTGCGCGGCGGCCGTGGCGGGGAAGATCGCAGCGAATACAGCCAGCACAAAGGCAGCAACGGCCGCGCCGAGGCCGAAATGGAAGAAGCCGGACCGCACCACGGATCTCTCCTCTTCGTCAGATGGGAAAACGCTAACAGAAAAATGCTGGTCAGCGTGGTATTGACTGCGGATCGGCGCGACTGTAGGTGCCGGCCAAGGCGGCGGCCACCTCACTCATATGCTGCCGGAGGGCGGGTGGCTCGAGGACTTCGGCGCCGGTGCCCAGGCGTAGCAGCAAACGCGCGGTGTGCTCGATGGTTTCCAGGGGGATCTGCACGACGGACCACCCGTCCGGCTCGCTGCGGGCGGTTTCCTGTGCAGCGCGCACCAGATCCGGATCGAGCAGATGGTCGAGGCGATCGAGCACGGCCGGTGAGATCCGCACGGTGGCCGTTCCCTGCCGGCGGCGGGTGTCGAACCGGTCGAGGTAGTCCTGCCAGTAGCGGCCCAGGTCGAAGCCGGGAAGCCGCTCGAAGGTGTCGTCGAGCGTGTGCACGGTGTCGATCTGCGATACCCGGTAGGTCCGGATACTATCCCCGGCCGCGGCTACCAGATACCAACGCCCGGATTTGAGGACCAGCCCATAGGGGTCCAGCGTGCGGTGCACCTGCCGGGGCTCGGCCCAGCGTCGGTAGCCGATGTGCAGGCGACGCTGGTTCCACACCGCGTCCACCACCGCGGGCAGGTGGGGGAGGTCCTCCGGGGCGTTGTACCACCCGACGGTGTCGAGCCGGACGCGCTGCGCAATCCGCCCGGTCGAGCCGCGGAAGGGCTCCGGTAGCGCCGCCAGCAGTTTCCGTTGCGCGGTGGCCAGCGTCGCACCCAGCCCCAGGTCGGCGGCCGGGCCGGGTAGCCCGGACAGCCACAGGGCGTCGGCCTCGTCGGCGGTCATTCCGGTCAACCGCGTCTGGTAGCCGTCCAGCAGCCGGTAGCCGCCGTCGCAGCCGGCCTCGCCGTACAACGGAATGCCCGCGGCGCTCAACGACTCCATATCGCGATAGACGGTACGAACCGATACCTCCAGCTCTCGCGCCAACTGGCCCGCGGTCATCCGGCCTCGCGTCTGCAGCAGCAAGACGATCGACAGCAACCTGCTCGCACGCACCGTCACAGTCTGGCGGCGACCTCCGACAGCCGGCCCGACACGACCACAGGGGTCATGACAGTGTGATGCAGTTCACAGTAGATTGCCTCTCCTCACTGACAGGACCTGTCAGTAGGTCGCTCCTACCGTGTCAGCCGACCCGAACGACGATTGGAGGCGGATGATCGCAGCAGACGAAACATTCGATGGCACTTGGCCGTTCGCGCCCGAATTCACCGATTCGGCCGGATTCCGGCAGCACTATGTGGATATCGGACCTCGCGACGGAGAACCGGTTGTGCTCCTGCACGGGGAACCGACCTGGGGGTACTTGTGGCGGCATCTCATCGGCCCGTTGTCTCGTTCCCGGCGCGTTATCGTGCCCGACCACATGGGGTTCGGGAAAAGCGCTACGCCTGGCGATCGCAGCTATCTGGCCGGTGAGCACATCGACAATCTCGACGCGCTGCTGGTGCGGGAACTCGATCTCACCGGCATCACGCTGGTCATGCACGATTGGGGCGGCCCGATCGGCACCGGGTTCGCGCTGCGGCACCCGGACCGGGTGGCGCGGCTGTTCGCCACCAATACCGTTCTGCCGCTGGGGCTTCCCGGCTACGACGAGCTGGAGGCTGCGAATATGGCCGACAGCGCCTGGTTCCGCTGGGCCGCGGCGGCGCAGGCCGACGGCAGTCTGGAGCGGATCCTGGGCAACGCCGGCTCCACCGTCTGTCATCTCATGCTCGCCCTGCAGACGATCACCCGGCCCGAGATCGTCACACCCACCTGGGTTCGCGCCTACGCCGCTCACTTCGGCAGTCCGGCGGAATGCCGCGGTGTGATCCGCTTTCCGCAACAACTGGTCGCCCCCGACCCCGCCGGCTCGCCGGCGCCGCCGGATCCGGAGGCCGTCACCGCACTGCGCGCGAAACCGGCGGTCCTCGTAGAAGGTATGCAGGACACCGCGTTACTACCGCGCCACATCATTCCGGCGTTCCGGCTCGCCTACCCGGACGCCCCCGTCATCGAACTACCGCACTCCGGCCATTTCACCCCCGAGGACGCACCTCAGGAATTACTAGCCGCGCTGGAATTGTTCCTGCACACCAGTTGACGAGCGACCCCGAGATGCGTCACCACTACGCGCCCTATCAGCAGCCCTGGATTCTTCCTGCCTCGGGCTGCTGACCAACGCAGATTCTCGCCATCGGACGCGCCGCTCTGCTCACCCCTCTCCAGCCACCGGACCGGTTGCCGCGTCGATCAGCGTCGGTGCGGCAGCCGGGGGTGCCACCGCTACGGAGCCGCGGCGGCGGCCGGTTGTCCTAGTACTGCAAATCGGTCCAGGGGATGTCGATACGAAACGGGAAATCGAACTGAACTCCCTGTTCGTCGTCGTGTGTCCACTCGCCCGCCACGAGATAGTTCGCCGGTCGGAGCGGGTGTACCCCATCGGGAAGCTCGCCGTGTTTGCTCTCCAGCGCATAAGCGCGGATCGTGGCGATCGCGCTTTCCCTGCGAGCCAGGGTCACCTCCCAATACCAGGGGATTCCGGCACTCGCGTAGCGGCCCTTCTTCGCCTCCATATCGGATTGCGTGTTGGAGGGGGACAGCACCTCGCCGACCAGCACCGTGTCGGATGCTCGTATGTCCTGGTAGGGAGATTCGAGGCAGCGATGCACCAGAAAATCGGGGGTGAGGAAATCCGATTTTCCGGACCTTCCGAGAAAGACATTCGTCTCCAGCGTGGTCCGGAGACATGGCGCGGACTGTTCCTGCACGGCTTTGCGGGTGCAGCGTTCGATGGCGGCGGTCATCCGGTAGGTGAATGTCTGGTGTTCGGCAGGCCCGCGTCGCACCCACACCACCCGGCCGTCCCACAATTCGATCTGTTCGGCGATCTGTTCGGGGAGCTGTTCCAGCTCGTCCCAGGTCATGTACTCCGGAAGGTCCGGCTCGTCGGTCCACGGCGCACCCATACAGTCATAGTAGGTCGTGGACCCGGTCGGCCGGCTCAGACGTCCGGGCGCTGTGCCGACGGAGGTGTGGATACGGCATCGACGACTGTGAATCACGTCGTCCGGCACTGCGGAGGCCCGTGGGTCGATGACCCCCGAGCGGGACAGGAAGGGGAGGGTCCGTGGCAGGAGGGTCAGCCGGGCTTCGGCAGGGGTGCCGCAGTCTGCCGATTGCCCCGTGCAGCGGCCGCGTCTCGAGCTGTTCGAAACGAGACCGCTGCACCGGGCGTCGCCCGGACCCTGGGGAACTCAGGCGGGGTGGGGTGTGCCGCTTTGGATGGCCGCGGTGAAGGCATCCCATTCGGACGGCGTGAAGACCAGGGCGGGGCCGGTGGGGTTCTTCGAGTCGCGGACACCGACCAGTCCGCCGTCGAGGAAGGCGGCCTCCACACATTCCCGGCCGGCCCCGCTGCGACTCGATTTGAACCATTTGGCCATGGACAGGTCGACGGTCATGCTCGGTACTCCCTGGCTGCTATCTGCCTGATCAGGCTCTTGCTGGCTGCAACGTCGAGCGACGATTGCCGGATGACGTCATACGCCTGACGATACCGGCCCACATCCTTGGCTCGTTCCAAGTACATCTCACCCGCATAGGACTCGCTGTAGACGACCGTCGGCGAGACCTCCCGACCCCGTGCGTCTCGGCCGAAATCCAGGATAATAAACGGGCCGGTCGGGATACCGGTGGGAAGCCCCGCCGTGAAGGGAAGCACGGATACCGCTACATTGGCAGGCATATTCGCCAAATGATTCAGCTGTGCTCGCATAACTCTCGCTCCACCGACGACGGTATGCAGGACCGATTCGTGAACCACGAAATCAGCGCTGACGGGCTTGGTCTTACGGGTGATCAGGGCCTGACGCCTGGTCTTGAACTGAATACGTCTGTCCCGCATCTCTTCGGTTTCGTCCGGTATGGCCATGCGTTCGATCACGCGAGCGTAGTCGGGGATCTGGAACAGGCCCGGCACTACGTCCTGCTGATAGATCGTCAGCTGTTTGGCCGAGGATTCGAGTCCGACGTACAGGTTGAAGCCGCGGAAGATGACATCGTCGAACTCCTGCCACCAATTCTTGACCGCCGCCTGCTTCGCCAGGCTGACCAGCCCCGCGACTACTCCGGGATCGTCGATACCGTAGATGCGGCAGAGTGCTTCGACGTCGGGTACTCGGATACCGGTCAATCCCCGCTCGGCGCGGGACAGCGTACTGACCGACACCTGCAATAGCGGAGCGACATCCTCGAGGTTCATATTCACCGCTTCGCGGGCTTCCCGGAGGTATCGCCCGAGCTGGCGGCGCGGCAGAGTGGTCGAATTGTCTTCGGGCACGGGTTTCCTCACTTTTGCATCCGGTGTGATGGTTGTTTGCACTCGGCAAGAGCTTCGGCACGCCTGTGACACCCGCTCTGGCCCTTTGGAAAAGCTTCTGTGCAAATGCAGATCGCGCTTGTGCGAGCTTGTCGTCCAGTGATGTGCTGGGTTTACCCGACAGCCGGGAACCTCGGATCAACAAGCCGCCCAGAAGATCCCCATCCCAGGTGCGACCGATCCGAGACCTTACCGCGAATCACCAGGAGTTCACGCGGAAACGGCGATGTACCCCCGGCTGCCGGGCCTGCCGCCGGTATCGCTCGGCTCCGGAGCCGCGATGACGGCACGCGACGTAGCGGGCTGTAGCAAACCACTCCACTGCCGAAAGCCGAGTACTCCCATGACAGAGAACCGCGCCTTGCCGTTCAGAGCCCCGGGGAGCCGGGCCATGGCCGCGACATTGCGGCTGTTGCACTCCGGAAAGTCCTGGGTCACCGATGATCCGAGAATCCTGCGGCAGATCGCGGAGGGCCTGCGAACGCTCGACCATCCCACGCCGCACTGCGGTAACGAGGACCCTATCGGCGGCTACGCCCACGCGCACCAGGTGATGGCCGTGCACGCCGGCCACCGCTGTCCACGTTATGAGGCAGCGGTCCGGTACACGGCCGAGGCGCGGCCATGACCGTGGGCCGTGCCGCCCCACGACGGGCAATCGTGCTGCGCCGGACCGAGTACGACGGCCGGGAGCTCGAACGGCTCATCAGGGCACACATCCTCGAAGTCGTGCACACGGTGGTCACGGATACCGGTCCGGAACTCGGAGCACTGATCGCGATCCAGCATGTGCTGGAACACGGGGCCGAGGTGATCGTGATCCCGCACCTCACGCGCGATGGGATTCGACAGGAACGACCATGGCTTGCGGTGACAGCGCTCGCCGAGCTGGTGACAGCTCGGGGTGTGGTTGCGCGCGGTTCGTACCGTACCCCGCACCCTGGCCGAGGCAGCGGCTGAACCGATTCTCGCGCGGCAGTTCGGCCGGTGTCACTGGCCGGGGCCGTTATGAGACAGTGTGCTGGAGCCAGTCGGTGAATTCGGCGAAATCGTCCGGCCGCAATCCTGTTCGGGCGTCCACGCGGTGCAGGAGTGCGCGGCCGGAGTGATTCTCCGCCACCCATTCCCGGTCTCGGGTGCCGATCTCGTCGTCGACCCAGATGAACGGTCTGCCCGCGGCACGGTCCACCAGCGCACGGGTCTTCCAATGCAATCCGAACCACGCGTCCACCGGATCGTCGACTGTGTCCGGTCGATCCAGCACTGCCAAGGGAGGTAGGCCGAGCACCGGGCCCACCGCACGGTTGGCCTCGTGCATCCAGGTCGTCGCCCAGACCAACTCGCAGGGAAGGGCGGCCAGCAGCGGGCCCAGGGCGGGATCGAGCCGGGCCAGAAGAGGATTCGTTGCTCCCGGGCCGGGCGGTAGGTGTGCCGGATACCGGCCATCCGGGGCCCCGAACGGGATCAGCGGCCCGTCGATGTCGAGGAACAGCACCGGCGAGTCCACGGAAAACCTCACCTGAGCAGGTTAGAGCCTATTGCGAGGTCAGGATAGGCGTTCGAAGACGGCCGCCAGCCCCTGACCGCCGCCGATGCACATGGTCTCCAGGCCGTAGCGGCCCTCGCGGCGATCGAGTTCGCGGAGCAGGGTGGCGAGGATACGGGCGCCCGTCGCGCCGACCGGATGACCGAGGGAGATACCGGAACCGTTGGGGTTGAGGCGCTCGTCGTCGGGTTCGAGTTTCCAGCTGCGCAGGACGGCCAGAGTCTGCGCGGCGAAGGCTTCGTTGAGTTCGATGACGGACATATCGTCGAGCGTCAATCCCAGCCGGGCGAGGGCTTTTTCGGTGGCCGGGACCGGACCGATGCCCATGGTGCGAGGCGGGACCCCGGCGACGGCCCAGGAGGCGAGGCGGGCCAGTGGGCGCAGGCCCAGGGCGCGGGCTTTGTCGGGTGTGGTGACGATGCAGAGGGCGGCGCCGTCGTTCTGGCCGCTGGCGTTACCGGCGGTGACGGTGGCATCCGGATCGACCTTGCCGCGGATCGGGCGCAGTTTCGCAAGGGCTTCGACGGTGGTATCGGCGCGGGGATGCTCGTCGGTGTCGACGACAACGGGACCCGATTTACGTTGCGGCACCGCGACTCCGACGATTTCCTCGCCGAATCGCCCGGACTGCTGGGCGGCGACCGCGCGCTGATGCGATTGCACCGCGAGCGCGTCCTGGTCGGCGCGGCTGATCGAGAATTCGGCGCGCAGGTTCTCGGCGGTTTCGATCATGCCGCCGGGGACCGGGAAATTCTTCCCGCCGGCGGTGACGCGGGCACGGGCCAGCCGGTCGTCGAGGGAGATTCCCTCACCCTTCACGCCCCAGCGCATACCGGTGGCGTAGAACTCGGCCTGGCTCATGGATTCCGCGCCGCCGGCCAGGACCAGATCGCTACCGCCGGTGCTGACCTGCATGCAGGCCTGGAGCACGGCCTGTAATCCGGAGCCGCAGCGGCGGTCCACCTGTACTCCGGGGACGTCCACGCCGAGACCGGCGTCGAGGGCGGCGACCCGGCCGATCGCCGGAGCCTCACCGTTGGGGGAGGCCTGGCCCAGGATGACATCGTCGATCTGGCCGGCGGGCAGACCGGTGCGGGCGACCAGTTCGGTGATCAGCGTCGCGGCCAGTGTTTCGGGCGCGAGGTCTTTGAACACTCCACCGAAACGGCCGACCGGGGTGCGCAGCGGTTCGCAGATGACAGCGTCGATCATGGGATTCCTTCGTGCGGTTTCAGGCGTGGTTCTGGACGCGGGCGAGGTCGGCGCTGATGGCCGAGGCCGTGGTCAGCAGCGGTGGCAGCAGATCGGCGCGCACACTGTCGGTGGTGTAGCGGGCGGCGTGGGTGGAGATGTTCACGGCGGCGCAGACCGTCCCGGCGTGGTCGCGGATCGGGGCGGCCATCGAGCGCAGGCCCTGTTCCAGTTCCTGGTCGACCAGGCAGTAACCGGCGTCCCGGGTTTTGCGCACTTCCTCGCGAAGCCGGCCGGCATCGAGCACGGTGCGGTCGGTGAGCGGGGTGAAGGTGACCTTCGCCAGGTACTCCTCGAAAGCCTGTTCCGGCAGACCGGCCAGCAGGACCCGGCCCATCGAGGTGCTGAAAGCGGGGAAGCGGGTGCCGATGGTGATCGATACGGTCATGATCCGGCTCACCGGTACGCGGGCGACGTAGACGATGTCCTCGCCGTCGAGGATGGATACCGAGGTCGATTCGTGCACCTGATTCGCCAGCGATTCCAGATGCGGCCCCGCGACCTCGGGCAGGCTCAGGCTGGACAGGTAGCTGTAGCCGAGTTCCAGCACGCGCGGGGTGAGCCAGAACAGGGAGCCGTCGGTGCGCACATAGCCGAGTTCCACCAGAGTCAGCAGGAATCGGCGGGCCGTCGCGCGGGTGAGGTCGGTGGCCTTGGCGACGTCGCTGAGGGTGCGCCGCGGATGATCGGCGTCGAAGGAACGGATAACGGCCAGGCCGCGGCCCAGCGACTGCACGTAATCGGGGGAAGGTTCGGTCATGGTCGGTGGATGTCCTCTGCGCTCGCGGACCCGGCCGGCTCGGGCCCGGTGCCCTCGGTGAGCAGGCCCTCGGCGAGCGCCGCCTTACCGAGTCCGAAGGCGAGGTTACTGTTCGGCACTCCCGCGTAGACCGCGGTGTGCAGGAAGACCTCGGCGAGCTGATCCGGATCGACCCCGGCCCGCAGCGCCGCGCGGATATGCATATCCAGTTCGTGAGTGTTGCCGACGGCGGTGAGAACGGCGAGGGTGAGCAGGCGCCGGGTGTGCTGATCCAGGCCGGGGCGGCTCCAGATATCGCCCCACGCGGTGCGGGTGATGAAATCCTGGAACGGCGCGGTGAATTCGGTGGTGCCGGCGACGGCACGGTCGACATGGGCGTCGCCCAGTACCGCCCGCCGCACCCGCATACCCTGGTCGAAGGCGTGGTCGCGTTCGCGTCGGTCGCCGATATGGGCGGTGATGAGCGAGGTCACCGGGCCGGCCTGTTCGACACTCGCCAGGTGCGCGGCGGGGTCCAGGACGTGCAGGGTGGAGTTCGCGATCCCGTCGGCGAGGACGCGCATATCGTCGGGTGTGGTGGCCGGATCCTGCGCGCCGGCGATCACGAGGGTGGGGGCGGTGATCCGGACGAGGTCGGCGCGGCCGTCGAAATGGGCGAGAGCGACGCAGCAGGCGGCGTAGCCCTCGTCGGTGGTCGTTTCGACCATGGTGCGGCTGCGGGCGATCAGTTCGGGGTCGCGGTCGGCGAGTCCGGCGGTGAACCACCGGCCGACCACGGCTTCGGCGATCGACGCCGTCCCGTCGGCGCGTACTGCGGCGGCCCGGTCGAGCCAGCTCTGCGGGGTGCCGAACTTCGCTGCTGTGCACAGCAGCGTCAGGGTGCGGACCCGGTCCGGGTGATGTGCCGCGATCCACTGGGCGACCGCGCCGCCCAGCGAGAGCCCGACCAGGTGGATTCGGTCGCGGCCGAGGCGATCCAGCAGCGCCAGCACATCGGCGGCCAGGCCGGCGACGGTGTAGTCGCCGGTGCCGGTCGGTGAATCGCCGTGTCCCCGCAGGTCGACGGCGAGGACTTGGTGGTCGGCCGACAGCGCGGCCACCTGTGGGTCCCACATCGACCGATTCGAACCGAGCGAGCCGAGAAGTACGACGGTGGACGCCGCGGTCCCGGGTCCGGCGGCTCGGTAGGAGAGCTCGACGGCCGGGAGCGAATCCGCTGCGCTGGTGCCCATTTCACTTGCTCCGTTCGGGTTGCGAAGATTGTTCCGCGCCACGAGTTCTCGGACGCGTCGCGGGATTTCCGGCCGCCGTGCCCGGCACGGGGCCCGGAGGTCGGCCCGGGACCGGGCTCTGCGGCTGTGGCAACAGGCCTTGTCCCGGCCGAAATGGCGGCACGCCGGTGAGCCGGCACCGGTTTCGCCCAGGGCTGTTGCGTTCGGTGCGCACCGGTGTCACCGGGGTTCCGTGCGTGCGCCGTCGCGTTCGGTGAGCACCTGGGTCACCAGATCGGCCGCGTGTCCCAGGTATCCGGACGGGTCCAGGAGTTCCCGCACCCGTTGTGCCCCGAGGTATTCGATGATCGTGGGGTCGGTGTCCAGGGCCGGCGGATGCGCGGTGGCGGCGGCGGTGACGATATCGCGGGCGCGCTCGGTATGTTCGGACAACGCCGCCGTGATCCGTTCGGCGAGCAACAGTCCACCGGTGACCGCAAGATTGCGGGCCATCGCCTCCGGGTGGACGTGCAGGCCGGTGAGGCTGTGCGCCAGCCGGTGCGCGGCACCGCCGGTCAGCCGCAGCAGATCGGTCACGGTTTCCCATTCGGCATGCCAGGCGCCGGCGGCGCGCTGCAGTTCGTGGTCCATCGCCCCGAGTGCGTCCGCGACCAGGCCGGGGACCCGGCGGGCAGCAGCGCGGGCGGTGATGGCGGCGACCGGGTTGCGTTTGTGCGGCATCGCGGATGACCCGCCGGGGGAGTCCTCGCTGGCCTCACCGACCTCGGTGGCGGACAGCGCCACGATATCCGTGGCGATCTTGGCGACCGCGCCCGCGGCCACGCCGAGCGCGGTGGCCAGTTCGGCGATCGGGGTGCGGTCGGTATGCCACGGGATGCCCTGCGGTGCGAGTCCGAGTTCCGCGGCCAGCGTATCGGCGACGGCCGGGCCGTGCGGATACAGGGCTGCGAGAGTGCCTGCGGCACCGCCGAATTGAACCGGGAGATCGGCCAGGGCGGCGGTGACCGACCCGGCGGCCCGGTCCAGGGCCTTGCACCAGCCGGCCGCGAGCGCACCGAAGGTGGTGGGCAGGGCCTGCTGGCCGAGGGTGCGGGCGGCCATGGGGGTGTCGCGGTGAGCGCGGGCCAGTCCGGCGGCGGCGTCGGCGGCGGTGCGGAGATCGTCGACGATCATCGCCCCCGCGCGCTGTGCGAGCAGGAGCAGCGCGTTGTCGAGAATGTCCTGACTTGTCGCGCCCTTGTGGACGGCGGACCCCGGGACCCCGGCCGGTGCGCAGGCGTCACGCAGCCTGCGCACCAGCGGGATCACCGGGTTGCCGCCGGCCACCGCGGCCGCGCCGAGTTCCGCCGGATCCAGTGTGGCGGCCAGCTCCGGCCCCGCGGTGGCGATGGCTGCGGCGTGCCCCTCATCGAGCACGCCGGCCACCGCTTGAGCGCGGGCGAGCGCGCATTCCACGTCGATCAGGGCGGCGATCCAGGCGCGGTCGGACAGGACCGCGCCGAGTTCGGCGGCACCGAACAGCGGGTCGAACAGCTCTCCACGCGGCACACGTACTCCTACAGGTAGAAGAACGGCGTCTCGACGCCGTCCGGGTCGGCGTCCTGCAGCACGATATCGAGGTGGTAGCCCGCCGGGGTGGCGGTGGCGATCAGCTTGTGCCGCTGCTTTTCCGGGAGCGCGGCCAGTACCGGATCGGTAGCGTTGGCGGCTTGCTCGTCGGGGAAGTAGAAGCGGGTGATCGACCGGTCGAGCATGCCCCGGGCGAAAACCGATACGTTCAGGTGCGGGGCCTGGTCGGCCCCGTCGCCGATCGCGATCGCACCGGGTTTGACGGTGGTGAACCGGGCGGTTCCGGTGGCGTCCAGGGGGCACCGCCCGAAGCCGCGGAATGCCGGGTCGGTCTGCGGGCGCGGATCATCCGGGTGCTCGAATACGCCGTCGCGGTTGGCCTGCCAGATCTCGATCAGGCCGTCGGGGACGATGTTACGTCCCCCGTCGATAACCGTCACTGTGACGGTTATCGATCCGTCTGTTCCCGGTGCGACCACATCCGGACCATCGGGCCAAGGGAGTCCGATATGAAGGTAGGGGCCCACGGTCTGCGATGGGGTCGGGCCGAATCCGACCGTGGTGAAATCCCCTGGGATCACCGGGTAGCGGGGTGCGAATTCGGTATCACTCATCGTGATCGTCCTCCTCTTCGAAGGGGGTCGCGTCGCGACCGCGCAACACGATGTCGAACCGGAAACCCAGGGCCCAGTTGTCTTTGGTGGCGCTGTAGTCGAACACGCTGACCATGCGCTGCCGCGCGCCGTCGGGAACCGAGTTGTAGATCGGGTCCTGGAAGAACATCGGGTCGTCCGGAAAGTACATCTGAGTGACCAGACGCTGGGTGAAGGCGCGCCCGAACAGGGAGAAATGGATATGCGCGGGCCGCCAGGCGTTGTGGTGGTTACCCCACGGGTAGGCGCCCGGTTTGATCGTGGTGAGCGAGTAGTGGCCGTCGCTGTCGGTGAGGACGCGGCCGACGCCGTCGAAATGCGGGTCCAGCGGTGCGGGCCACTGATCGCCCTGGTGGCGGTAGCGGCCGCCGGCGTTGGCCTGCCAGATCTCGACGAGAGTGCCGGGGACGGGTTTGCGGTCGCTGTCGAGAACGCGGCCGTGTACGACGATCCGCTGTCCCTGCGCTTCACCGCCACGGGCCAGGGTCAGGTCGGCGTCGGCCTCGGTGACGCGGCCTTCGCCGAGTACCGGGCCGGTGAGTTCACCGAGTCGCTGCGGGAGCAGGATCAGCGGTTGTTTGGGGTGGCGAAGGGTGGTGGAGCGGTATTCGGCGAAGTCGAGCGGAGCTTCCTCGTTCTTGTCGATACCGCGGTACCGCGGTGGCAGTTGAAGCATGCGCGCGACCTCGCGTTCGGGATGTGGACATTGCTACGGAATGCGAACAGCATAGGACGCGGCGGCGGCCGGGGCAATCACTGTTCCGGCGTTCACTATACGCACATGAGTTCACAATCCGTACAGATCCGGTTACTGTGGAGCCCGTGATGGACAAAGTCTTTGCCTCAGCCGCCGAAGCGGTCGCCGATATCCCCGACGGTTCGTCACTGGCCGTCGGCGGATTCGGGCTGGTCGGCATCCCGGAAGTGCTGATCAACGCGCTGCTCGACCAGGGCGCCACGGAACTGGAGGTCGTCAGCAACAACTGCGGAATCAACGGATTCGGCCTCGGTGTCCTGCTGGCGGCTCATCGGATCCGCCGCACGATCAGCTCCTACGTCGGCGCCAACGAGGAGTTCGCGCGCCAATACCTGTCCGGTGAACTGGAGGTGGAGCTGACTCCGCAAGGCACCCTCGCCGAGCGGATGCGCGCCGGTGGCGCGGGGATCCCGGCGTTCTTCACCCCGGCGGGTGTGGGCACCCAGGTCGCCGAGGGCGGGCTGCCGCTGCGTTACGACGGGGCGGGCGGGGTCGCGGTGGCCAGTCCGCCGAAGGAAACCCGGGAATTCGACGGTGTCACCTATGTGCTCGAGCGCGGGATCGTCACCGATTACGCGCTGGTCCACGCCTGGAAAGGCGACCGGCACGGCAACCTCGTGTACCGCGCCAGCGCCCGCAACTTCAATCCGCCCGCGGCCGCGGCGGGCCGGATCACCATCGCCCAGGTCGAGCAACTGGTGGAACCCGGCGAACTCGACCCCGACCAGGTGCACACCCCCGGTATCCAGGTCCAGCGGGTCGTACCGGTCGGCAAGGTCGAAGTAGGAATCGAGAACAGGACGGTGCGCGCATGAAACTGACCCGCGAACAGATGGCGGCCCGCGTCGCCGCGGAACTCACCGACGGCCAGTACGTCAACCTCGGTATCGGGATGCCGACCCTGGTGCCCAACTACCTGCCCGACGACATCACCGTTGTCCTGCACTCGGAGAACGGTGTCCTCGGTGTCGGGCCGTACCCGACCGAAGCGGAACTCGACCCCGAACTGATCAACGCGGGCAAGGAAACCATCACCGTGCTGCCCGGCGCCTCGTTCTTCGATTCGGCGGCATCGTTCGGCATGATCCGCGGTGGGCAGGTCGATGTGGCCGTTCTCGGCGCGATGCAGGTCAGCGCCCGCGGTGATCTCGCCAATTGGATGATCCCCGGCAAGATGGTCAAGGGGATGGGCGGGGCGATGGATCTGGTGCACGGCGCGCGCCGGGTGATCGTGATGATGGAACACGTATCGCGTTCGGGGGAGCCGAAGATCGTCGAAGAGTGCACGCTGCCGCTCACCGGATTGGGTTGCGTGAACCGGATCATCACCGATATCGCGGTCCTCGACGTCACCGAGAACGGGCTGGTGCTGGTGGAAACCGCGCCGGGCGTCACCGTTGCCGAGGTGCGGGCGGCCACCGGTGCCGAGATCGAGGTCGCCGCGGAACTGTCGGCGCGGGTGGGCTGACGGTGCTCGCCGGTGGTCACAGTGCCGGCATCCGCGTCATCGCCGTCCGGATAACCTCCAGAAACCACTGTTGCGGGCCGCCGCGCCCCGGCGCGTGGCGCGTATAGGCGGCCACCTCGACCGGTTCGATCGGCCACGGCAGGGCGAAGATCCGTACCGCGTGCGTGCGGGCCAACGCCCGGGCGACCCGCTCGGGGACGATCGCGACCAGTTCGCTGTCCTGCACCACGTAGGGCAGGGTCGCGAACCGGGTCACCCGTACCGCGATCCGGTTCTCCAGCCGGTGTTCGACCAGTGCCTTACGCGGGCCGGTATGCCCGGTCGCGCCGTCCACCACCACATGGCGTTCTTCTTCGAGTTCGGACTGGCCGGGGGTCGAGGACTGCAGCCGGGGATGGTCGGCGGCGACCATTCCGGCGTAACCCTCGGAGAACAGTACGGTCCGGCGTAGCCGCGGCGAATCCAGCACCGGGCTGGCCACGACCGCGTCCATCTCACCGCGGGCCAGCCGGTCGGTCGCCGTTTCCAGGTCGAACGCCGTCACTCGCAGCCGTGCCTGCGGGGCCTGCGCAGCGAGTTCGGCCAGGACGAGTGGCAGCACGGTCACCTCGCCCAGGTCGGAGAGTCCGAGGGTGAACTGTGTCGGGCGGCCGGGATCGAATTCCGCAGTGGTACCGAGGGTTTCGCTGACATCGGCGAGTGCGCGGCGGAGCGGTGGATACAGCCGCTCGGCCTCCGAGGTGGGAGCCAGTCCGCCGGGGCCGCGGACGAAGAGTTCGTCGTCGAGGCGGCGGCGCAGTTTGCCCAGGCCGTAGCTGACGGTCGGCTGGGTGACGCCCAGTAGGTCGGCGGCGGCGGTCACGCTGCGGGTCTCGTACAGCAGAACGAAGGTGCGCACCAGATTGAGGTCGAAGTCGGCCATAGATCTCCTCTATGTGGGAACGGAAAATCATCTATTGGATTTCTGAAGAACGCCAGCCTAGCGTGAGTGCCATCACAGCCCGGGTCGACGCCGATCCGAAGATCAGAAATGAATCCCGAATCATGAACAAATTACTGTCGTGGCCGGCCGCGCTCTGCTGGCTCACCGTGCTGCTCGACGGGTACGACCTCGTCGTCCTCGGCGCGGTCATCCCGACCCTCATCGACGAGAACCACATCGGCTTCACCGCCGCGAGCGCCACCTTCGCCGCGACCATCTCCCTGGTCGGTGTGGCCATCGGCGCGGCCGGGGTCGGGCCACTGGCCGACCGCTACGGCCGCCGCAGCGTGCTGCTGGGCTCGATCCTGCTGTTCTCGGTATTCACGATCGCCGTGCCGTGGGCCGGTTCGATCGGGGTGTTCGGCGCGTTCCGGCTGCTGGCCGGCCTCGGTCTCGGCGCGTGTATGCCCACCGCGCTCACCTTCATGGCCGAACATATGCCCGCCTCCCGCCGGGCCTTCGCCAGCACTTTCACCATGACCGGCTACCACTTCGGCGCGGTGCTGGCCTCGGTGGCCGCGCTCTGGCTCATCCCCAGCTGGGAGATCCTGTTCTACGCCGGTGGTGTGGCAGGGCTGCTGCTGTTGCCGCTGATGTGGTTCAAACTGCCCGAATCCGATGCCTATCTGGCGGCGCAGGGCAAGGCCGAACGAGTCAAGCCCACCGTGGTGCTGCAGCCGAAATACCTGCGCACCACGCTCGGCGTCTGGGTCGGCTCGTTCATGGGCCTGCTGCTGGTCTACGGCCTGAACACCTGGCTGCCCAAGCTGATGCGCGACGCCGGATACAACATGTCCACCTCGCTGACCCTGCTGCTGGTGCTGAATATCGGTGCGATCATCGGGCTCGTGGTCGCGGGTGTGCTCGCCGACCGCCGCGGGACCAAACCGACGATCCTGGTCTGGTTCGGCGCCGCCGCGGTACTGCTCGCGCTGCTCAGCATCAAGGTGCCCAGCACTGTGCTGCTCAACGCGCTGGTACTGGTCACCGGGATCTTCGTGTTCTCGGCCCAGGTACTGGTCTACGCCTACGTCACCCAGGCCTACCCGGCCGAAGTGCGGGCCACCGCGCTCGGACTCGCGGCCGCCGTGGGCCGGCTCGGCGCCATCTTCGGGCCCAGTATCACCGGGGCGCTCATCGTCGCCGGTTCCGCACATCCCTGGGGTTTCTACTTCTTCGCGCTGGTCGCCGGGCTCGGGTTGCTCGCGCTGGCCACGGTGCCCGGACTCGGCGCCCGCGCGACCCCGCCCATCACAACGCCCGGCCCCGACGAGTCGAAGGAGTACGCCGTATGAGCACCACCCGCACCCAGGTAGCCATTGTCGGCGCGGGACCGGCCGGACTGATGCTGTCGCATCTGCTGTACCGGTCCGGGATCGACTCGGTGGTCGTCGACATCCGCGGCCGGGACGAGATCGCCACCACGATCCGCGCGGGCATCCTCGAGGCGGGATCGGTACGCGCCCTGGTGGATACCGGAGTTTCCGACCGGGTGGTCACCGAGGGCGATCGGCACGACGGCGTCGTGTTCCGGTTCGGCGGCGACAACCACCGCATCGACTTCCAGGAACTGGTCGGCGAATCGGTCTGGCTGTATCCACAGAACGACGTATTCGTCGATCTCGCCGCCCGGCGGGAAGCCGATCAGGGGGACGTGCGCTACGGCGTGGCCGACACCGCGGTGGATATCTCGGGGGAGCGGCCCGTGGTTTCCTTCACCGACGCGGAGGGTCAGCCGGCCCGGGTCGAGGCGGATCTGGTGGTCGGCGCCGACGGATCGCGCTCGGTCTGCCGGAAAACCTTCCCGGAAGGCACCCGCCGCGAATGGTTCCGCGAATACCCCTTCGCCTGGTTCGGGTTCCTCGCCGACGCCCCGCCCTCGCATCCGGAACTGATCTACGCCCACTCCGACCACGGATTCGCGCTGGTCAGCCAGCGCACCCCGACCGTGCAGCGGATGTATTTCCAGTGCTCACCGGACGAACGGCCCGAGGAGTGGGACGACGACCGAGTCTGGGCGGAGATGCGCCGCCGGGTGAACGGGAACGGATTCGAAATCCAGGAAGGCCCGATCAGTGCGAAGATGGTGCTGCCGTTCCGGTCCTTCGTCACCGCCCCGATGCGGCACGGCCGGCTGCTGCTCGCCGGCGATGCCGCGCACACCGTGCCGCCGACCGGTGCGAAAGGGCTGAACCTGGCCCTCGCGGATGTGCAAGTCCTGCACGAATCGATCACCGATTTCTTCGCCGGGGCCGGCGACCGGGCGCTGGACAGCTATACCGAGCGGGCGCTGGACCGGGTCTGGAAGGCGCAGCACTTCTCGTACTGGATGACCACCATGCTGCACTCCGTCGACGGCGCCTCCGCCTTCGATATCGAGCGGCAGCGCGGTGAACTCTCGCTGGTCACCGGATCCCGGCACGGCGCGGCCTACCTGGCCGAGGCCTACACCGGATGGCAGCCCGCCCGCTAGCCGGAAAACCGGCGCCGGTCACCGGGTCGCAGTCGCGCCCTCCGGGTGCACCGGATGTTTGCCCTCGGCGAATTCCTCGACGATCTTCGCGCAGAAAGCGGGCAGGTCGTCCGGATTGCGGCTGGACACCAGACCGTGGTCGGTGACCACTTCCTCGTCCACCACGTTCCCGCCCGCATTGCGGATATCGGTCCGCACGCTGGGGTAAGAGGTGAGGGTGCGACCGCGCACCACATCGGCCTCCACCAGCGTCCACGGTCCGTGGCAGATCACCCCGACCGGTTTGCCGGTGGCGAAGAAATCGCGGACGAAACGGACGGCGTCCGGATCCTGGCGCAATTTATCGGGATTCGTGGTGCCGCCGGGAAGCAGCAGGGCATCGAATTCGTCGGGACTGCATTCGCCGACCACCCGGTCCACCGGGAAGGTGTCGCCCTTCTCCACGTCGTGGTTCATCGCCTGGATCTCACCCGGTTTCAGCGACAGCAGGGCGGTACTGGCCCCGGCGTCCTCCACCGCCGACCGCGGTTGCACGAGTTCGACCTGTTCCACTCCGTCCGCCGCGAGCACCGCGACCCGCTGTCCGGTCAGATTGTGCTGCTGGCCCATATCTGCTCCTCTCCGAGTGCGTGGTTGCGTTCCGCGAGCGACCTACCCGGGCCGATGGCGGCGAAACGTGGATCCGCCCCGGCCCATCCCGGTGTGCCCGCCGGGTCGCGAGGGCAGTGCGGTGACCGGGCGGACAGTGGCTTCGGTAACACCGATATCCCTGATTGAGCATCGCGCGGCCGGGTAGTCGACCCCCTGTCCGGCGCATCGAGCGCAACGAGAGAAAGGGCATCCGAGGATGAACGTCCCGATCAAGAGCACACTCGACCCGGAACAACAGCGCATCACCGGTGACGCGCTGCGCGCCAGCGTCGTCGACCTGATCGATCTGTCCCTGATCGCCAAACAAGCACACTGGAATGTGCTCGGCACCCACTTCCGGTCCGTGCACCTGGCCCTCGACGAGCTGGTGAGCGCCGCCCGCGAGTTCACCGACTCCGCCGCCGAACGCGCCACCGCCATCGGGGTGAGCCCCGACGGACGCGCGGCCACCGTCGCCAAGGAAGCGGCCGGGCTGGAATTCCCCGACGGCTGGCAGCAGGACACCGACGTCATCAATGCGATAGTCGACAACCTCTCCACCGTGATCCGCCGGTTCCGTGAGCGTATCGACGCCACCGAGAAGGCCGACCCGGTGACGCAGGATCTTTTCATCGAGATCGCGGCCCGGCTGGAGCAGCTGCACTGGATGTGGCAAGCGCAGCTGTCGACCGCCTGATCCGGTACGGCCCGAGGGCGGGCGGCCCGGAACCCGGCGGGCCCCGCGGAATGTGCCCCCGGGGTGAGGGCGGGGGGTGGGTGGCGGGGGGGGTAGCCG
>NZ_JARWOV010000245.1 GCF_029868855.1 Nocardia carnea
TCGAAACGGGCGCCTTCGTGGCCGCCGAATCGGACGAGGATGTCCACGGCGCGCTCGAACGCGGGCTCATCGAACGCGTCGGCACCGAACTCGGCGGCCGGTTGCGGGCCGGACGTTCCCGCAACGACCAGGTCGCCACCCTGTTCCGGATGTGGCTGCGCGACGCTGTGCGCCGGATCGCCGCCGGGCTGGTCACCGTCGTGGACGCACTGGTCGAGCAGGCAGCTGCCCACCCGGACGCGGTGATGCCCGGGAAAACGCATCTGCAGGCCGCGCAACCCGTACTGCTCGCCCACCATCTCCTGGCGCACGCCCACCCGCTGCTCCGTGATATCGACCGGTTGCGTGATTTCGACAAACGGGCCGCCGTATCCCCGTACGGCTCGGGCGCGCTGGCCGGTTCCTCGCTCGGTCTCGACCCGGAAGCGATCGCCGCGGATCTGGATTTCGATGCCGCCGCCGCCAACTCCATCGACGCCACATCGTCGCGCGATTTCGCCGCCGAGGCGGCGTTCGTGCTCGCGATGATCGGGGTGGACCTCAGCCGGATGGCCGAAGAGGTCATCATCTGGAGCACCCCCGAGTTCGGGTACGTCACCCTCGCCGATGCCTGGTCGACCGGGTCGTCGATCATGCCGCAGAAGAAGAACCCGGATGTCTCGGAACTCACCCGCGGCAAAGCCGGCCGCCTGATCGGCAATCTCACCGGCCTGCTCGCCACCCTGAAAGCGCAGCCCCTGGCCTACAACCGGGACCTGCAAGAGGACAAAGAGCCGCTGTTCGATTCGGTGGCCCAGCTGGAGCTGTTGCTGCCCGCCATCGCCGGACTGGTGTCCACTCTGACCTTCCACACCGAGCGGATGGCCGAACTCGCACCCGCCGGATTCACCCTCGCCACCGATATCGCGGAGTGGATGGTTCGCCGCGGAGTGCCGTTCCGGGTCGCGCACGAAGCGGCGGGCGCCTGTGTCCGCGCCGCCGAGACGCGCGGAGTCGGTCTCGACGAGCTGACCGACGCCGAATTCGCGGCGATCGACCCCGCCCTCACTCCGGAAGTACGCGACGTGCTGACCGTCGCGGGTTCCGTGGCATCCCGCAATGCCCGCGGCGGTACGGCGGGGGAGCGGGTGCGCGAACAGCTCGCCGAGGTCCGGCAGGCCGCCGGCGAGGTCCGCGTCTGGCTGGGCTGACCAGCGGGCAGGTTTCCGCCTGCCTTGTCGGCGGGAGCCGGGACGGTGGCCGGTCCCGGGTTCTCCGGGCGAGGTCGCCGACCCGCGCGCTCCCAGCACAGGCAGGCATTACTTGCCCATACTTAGATATGCGCATCAAAACATGAATCCGCCCGATCGGCATCGGAAGAAAACACAACAGGGAAGATGCCGGAGATTGCCGCGCGTCGGATTTCAGGGCGTGAGTGGCCGGGCGGTGGCGACCTCGAGTACCCCGGCGAACCAGGGGCTGAACTCGTGCGGCTCCTCCCGCATCTCCCGGCGCAGATCGTCCGGATTCATCCAGCGATACGCAGCGACCTCTGCCGGGTCGGGTTGTGGCGCGATGCCGTCCAGTAACCCGATCAGGACGTGATCCCATTCGTGCTCGACGTAACCGGTGCGCGGATCTTCGGCGCGATACCGGTAGACCCCGACCTCGGTGAGCGGGACTCGCAATCCCATTTCCTCACCCAGCCGGATGCCCGCCGCCTCCGCAACCGGCTGCCCGGGCGCCGGATGCCCGCAGCAAGTGTTGGACCAACGTGCCGGGAAGCGGGTCTTGCCGAGCGCGCGCTGCTGCAGCAGCAACTGCCCACTGCTGTCGAAAACGAGAACCGAGAACGCCCGGTGTGGTGTTCCGGGCGCGGGGGGGGGGGGGGGCCCCCCCCCCCCCCCCCCCCCCCGGGCGGGCCCCGGCCCCCCCCCCCCCGCCCTCACCACCCCCCCGGGCCCCCCCCTGCAACAGGACCTGGCCGCCCCCCCGCGACTGTGGTCGAAGGTACCGACCGCCGACCTCGAGGACGACCGCC
>NZ_JARWOV010000246.1 GCF_029868855.1 Nocardia carnea
CATCGGGGGGGGGGCCCCCGGGGGGGGGGGGGGGGGGGGGGGGGGGGGCCCCCGCGGGGGGACGCCGGGGGGCGGGCACAACCAGAGGGGTGGCGAAACAACCCCCCGCCGCCCCCCCCCCCCGCCCGGCTCCCCCCCCCCCCGGCCCCCCCGGGGCCCCCCACCCCCCACCCCCCCCCCCCCCCCACCGGGGGGGGGGCCGATGTGCTGTTACCGAACGAACCGATTACCGGTAGTCGCTGAACCCGTAATCGTCCAGCGGAACCGCGGCACCGGTGGTGGCGCCGAAGCCCTCCGGGCTGTAGTAGGTGTCGTCGTAGGACGGCACCGCGTACGCCGCGGCACGGGCCTCTTCGGTCGGCTGTACCTGGATGTTGCGGTACCGGTTGATACCGGTACCGGCCGGGATCAGCTTACCGATGATCACATTCTCCTTGAGACCGATGAGCCTGTCGGAGCGGCAGTTGATGGCCGCGTCCGTGAGGACTCGGGTGGTCTCCTGGAAGGACGCCGCCGACAGCCAGGAATCGGTGGCCAGCGACGCCTTGGTGATACCCATCAGCACCGGACGGCCGGCCGCGGGCTCGCCGCCCTCGGCGACGACCCGGCGGTTGGACGCCTCGAACTCGGCGCGCTCGGTGAGCGAACCGGGCAGGAACTCGGTGGCACCCGAATCGATGATCGTCACCCGGCGCAGCATCTGGCGGACGATGACCTCGATGTGCTTGTCGTGGATCGACACACCCTGCGAGCGGTAGACCTCCTGGACCTCGTGGACCAGGTGGATCTGCACCTGCCGGGGGCCCATCACGCGCAGCACCTCGTGCGGATCCGCCGCGCCTTCCAGCAACTGCTGGCCGACCTCGACGTGATCGCCGTCGGCCAGCAGACGCTCGGAACCGTCTTCGTGCTTGAAGACACGCAGACGCTGACGCTTCGACAGCTTGTCGTAGACCACTTCGTCACCACCGTCATCGGGGATGATGGTGATCTTGTAGAAGCGGTCGTCGTCCTCCAGCCGGATCCGGCCCGACACCTCGGCGATGGGCGCCTTGCCCTTGGGCACGCGCGCCTCGAACAGCTCCTGCACACGCGGCAGACCGCCGGTGATGTCATCACCCGCGACACCACCCTGGTGGAAGGTACGCATGGTCAGCTGGGTACCGGGCTCACCGATGGACTGGGCGGCGACGATGCCGACGGCCTCGCCGATATCGACCAGCTTGCCGGTCGCCATCGAACGGCCGTAGCAGACCGCACAGACACCGGTACCGGTGCCACAGGTCAGCACGGAGCGGACCCGGACCTCGGTGATACCGGCTTCCAGCAGCGCCTCGATGGCCGGATCGCCGAGGTCGGCGCCCTTGCCCACCACCACGTTGCCGGCGGAGTCCACCGCATCGGACGCGAGCGTCCGGGCGTAGGCGGAGGTCTCCACATGCGGATCGCGGATCATGGTGCCGTCCGGCTGCTTCTCCGCGATATGCACCACGATGCCGCGCTCGGTCGCACAGTCGGTTTCGCGCACGATCACGTCCTGCGAAACATCCACCAGACGACGGGTCAGGTAACCCGAGTCGGCGGTACGCAGCGCGGTGTCGGCCAGACCCTTACGAGCACCGTGGGTGTTGATGAAGTACTCGAGAACGGTCAGGCCCTCACGGAACGAGGACTTGATCGGCCGCGGGATGAACTCACCCTTCGGGTTCGTCACCAGGCCCTTCATACCCGCGAGGGTACGGGTCTGGGTGAAGTTACCCGTGGCACCCGAATCGACGATCGTGATGATCGGGTTATCGGCCGGGTAGTGCGCGCGCAGCGCCTTACCGACCTCTTCGGTCGCTTCCTGCCAGATCTTGACCAGGGCGTTGTTGCGCTCCTGGTGATCGAGCGCACCACGCTGGTACTTCTTCTCGATCTGATCGGACTGCGCCTCGTAGCGCTCCATGATCTCGGCCTTCTCCGGCGGAACGAGCACGTCCGACATGGAGACGGTGACACCCGAACGCGTGGCCCAGTAGAAGCCGGCGTCCTTGAGCTTGTCGACGGTCTGCGCGACCACGATCATCGGGTACCGCTCGGCGAGATCGTTGATGATCGTCGCCTGCCGCTTCTTGGGCATCGGCTCGTTGATGAACGCGTAGTCCCCGGGCAGCAGTTCGTTGAACAGCACCCGGCCCAGCGTGGTCTGGATGGTCCAGGCATCGCCGCGCCGCCAGCCCTCCGGGAACAGCTCCGCTTCGATGTCCTTGGGCGGACGCTGATCGGTCAGCCGCACCTTGATATTCGACCGCACGGTCAGTTCACCGCGGTCGACCGCCATCTGCGCTTCGGCCGGCGAGGAGTACACGCCCGTCTCCGGACCGTCGGCGGTGGCGGGCCGGTACTCGCCCTTGGCGCCGTCGTCGAACCGGGTCAGGTAGTACAGACCGGTCACCATGTCCAGACGGGGCATGGCGAGCGGACGACCGGACGCCGGCGACAGGATGTTGTTCGAGGACAGCATCAGGATGCGGGCCTCGGCCTGCGCCTCCGCCGACAGCGGCAGGTGCACGGCCATCTGGTCACCGTCGAAGTCGGCGTTGAACGCCTCACAGACCAGCGGGTGCAGCTGGATGGCCTTACCTTCCACCAGCTGCGGTTCGAAGGCCTGGATACCGAGGCGGTGCAGGGTCGGCGCACGGTTCAGCAGTACGGGATGCTCGGCGATGACCTCTTCGAGCACATCCCACACCTGCGGCCGCTGCCGCTCCACCATCCGCTTCGCGGATTTGATGTTCTGCGCGTGGTTCAGGTCCACCAGCCGTTTCATCACGAACGGCTTGAACAGCTCCAGCGCCATCAGCTTGGGCAGACCGCACTGGTGCAGTTTCAGCTGCGGGCCGACGACGATGACCGAACGGCCCGAGTAGTCGACACGCTTACCGAGCAGGTTCTGGCGGAACCGGCCCTGCTTGCCCTTGAGCAGATCGCTGAGGGACTTCAGCGGACGGTTGCCCGGGCCGGTGACCGGCCGGCCACGACGGCCGTTGTCGAACAGCGCGTCCACGGACTCCTGCAGCATCCGCTTCTCGTTGTTGACGATGATCTCGGGCGCACCGAGGTCGATCAGTCGCTTGAGGCGGTTGTTGCGGTTGATCACCCGGCGGTACAGGTCGTTCAGGTCGGAGGTGGCGAACCGGCCACCGTCGAGCTGAACCATCGGCCGCAGTTCCGGCGGGATCACCGGAACGGCGTCGAGCACCATACCCATGGGCGAGTTGCCGTTGGTCTGGAAGGCAGCCACGACCTTGAGCCGCTTGAGCGCGCGCAGCTTCTTCTGACCCTTGCCGCTGCGGATGGTCTCGCGCAGGTTCTCGGCCTCGGCCTCGATATCGAAGTTCTCCATCAGCTTCTGGATGGACTCCGCACCCATCGCGCCGGTGAAGTATTCGCCGTAGCGGTCCTGCAGCTCGCGGTAGAGCACCTCGTCCACGATCAGCTGCTTGGGAGCCAGCTTGGTGAAGGTGTTCCAGATCTCCTCGAGCCGGTCCAGCTCCCGCTGGGCGCGGTCGCGGAGCTGCTTCATCTCGCGCTCGCCGCCGTCCTTCACCTTGCGGCGGACATCGGACTTGGCGCCTTCGGCCTCCAGCTCGGCGAGATCGGCTTCGAGCTTCTGGGCCCGGGCCTCGAGATCGGCGTCCCGCTGATCGGTGACGGTCTTCTTCTCGACCTCCATCTCCGCTTCGAGGGTCGACAGCTCGTTGTGCCGCATTTCCTCGTCGACAGCGGTGATGACGTAGGCGGCGAAGTAGATGATCTTTTCCAGATCCTTCGGCGCCAGGTCGAGCAGGTAGCCGAGCCGGCTCGGCACACCCTTGAAGTACCAGATGTGGGTGACCGGGGCGGCCAGTTCGATATGGCCCATCCGCTCACGGCGCACCTTGGCGCGGGTCACCTCGACACCGCAGCGCTCACAGATGATGCCCTTGAAGCGGACGCGCTTGTACTTACCGCAGTAGCACTCCCAGTCCCGGGTAGGACCGAAGATCTTCTCGCAGAACAAGCCATCCTTCTCCGGCTTGAGCGTGCGGTAGTTGATGGTCTCCGGTTTCTTAACCTCGCCGTAGGACCAGTTACGGATGTCCTCGGCGGTGGCCAGGCCGATCCGGAGTTCATCGAAGAAGTTGACGTCTAGCACGTAACTTCCTTTCCCCTGTGCGGGTCGAATACGAGCAAAAGTTCTCTATGGGTTCGAACGCACCAGCCGGGTGCCGAGCCGTAATCCGGTTACGGCACCCGGCCGACGCCCTAGTTCGCCAGATCGTCGACGGTGGCCGCTTCGTTCCGGGACAGGTTGATGCCCAGGTTGGCCGCCGCCCGCTCCAAGTCCTCGTCGTCGCCGTCGCGCATCTCGATCGCGGCACCGTCGGAGGACAGCACCTCGACATTGAGGCACAGCGACTGGAGTTCCTTGAGCAGAACCTTGAACGATTCCGGAATGCCCGGCTCCGGAATGTTCTCGCCCTTGACGATCGCCTCGTAGACCTTCACCCGGCCCACCACGTCGTCGGACTTGATGGTCAGCAGTTCCTGCAGGGTGTAGGCGGCACCGTAGGCCTGCATGGCCCAGCATTCCATTTCGCCGAAACGCTGACCACCGAACTGCGCCTTACCACCCAGCGGCTGCTGGGTGATCATCGAGTACGGGCCGGTCGAGCGGGCGTGGATCTTGTCGTCGACCAGGTGGTGCAGCTTCAGGATGTACATGTAGCCGACAGCCACCGGGTACGGGAACGGTTCGCCGGAACGGCCGTCGAACAGCATCGCCTTACCGTCGTCGTCGACCATGCGCTCACCGTCGCGGTTCGGCAGGGTCGAGGCGAGCAGACCGGTCAGCTCCTCTTCACGCGCACCGTCGAAGACGGGGGTGGCGATATTGGAGTCGGCCGGAGCACCCAGCATCTGCTCGGGCAGTGCCTTCGCCCAGTCCGGGCGGGTGCCGTCGGCGGCGATATCGACCTTCCAGCCCGCCTTGCCGATCCAGCCGAGGTGGGTTTCCAGGATCTGGCCGATATTCATACGACGCGGCACACCGTGGGTGTTCAGGATGATGTCGACCGGGGTGCCGTCCGGCAGGAACGGCATATCCTCGGTCGGCAGGATCTTGCCGATAACACCCTTGTTGCCGTGACGGCCGGCCAGCTTGTCGCCGTCCTGGATCTTGCGCTTCTGCGCGACGTACACCCGGACCAGCTCGTTCACGCCCGGAGGCAGATCGTCGTCGTCCTCGCGGGAGAACACCCGGATACCGATGACCTTGCCGGATTCGCCGTGCGGCACCTTCAGCGAGGTATCGCGCACCTCGCGCGCCTTCTCACCGAAGATCGCGCGCAGCAGCCGCTCCTCGGGGGTCAGCTCGGTTTCACCCTTCGGGGTGACCTTGCCGACCAGGATGTCGCCGTCGCGAACCTCGGCACCGATACGCACGATGCCCCGCTCGTCCAGATCGGCCAGCACCTCGTCGGAGACGTTCGGGATGTCCCGGGTGATCTCCTCGGCGCCCAGCTTGGTGTCGCGGGCGTCGATCTCGTGCTCTTCGATATGGATCGAGGTGAGGACGTCGTCCTCCACGAGGCGCTGCGACAGGATGATCGCGTCCTCGTAGTTGTGGCCTTCCCACGGCATGATCGCGACGAGCAGGTTCTTGCCCAGCGCCATCTCACCGTTCTCGGTGCACGGCCCGTCGGCCAGGACCTGGCCGAACTCGACCCGCTGCCCCTCGTCCACGATCGGCCGCTGGTTGGCGCAGGTGCCCTGGTTGGAGCGGGCGAACTTACGCATCCGGTAGCTACGCCGGGTGCCGTCGTCGTGCATGACGGTGATGTAGTCGGCGGAGACCTCCTCCACCACACCGGGCTTCTCGTTCACGACCACATCGCCGGCGTCGACCGCGGCGCGCAGCTCCATACCGGTGCCCACCACGGGCGCCTCGGAACGGATCAGCGGCACGGCCTGACGCTGCATGTTCGCGCCCATGAGGGCACGGTTGGCGTCGTCGTGTTCGAGGAACGGGATCATGGCGGTCGCCACCGACACCATCTGGCGCGGCGAGACGTCCATGTAGTCGACCTCACCGGGACCGACGTACTCCATCTCCTCGTTGCCCTTGCGGGCGAGAATCCGATCGTCGATGAAGCGGCCGTCCGCGTCGATCGGCGAATTGGCCTGGGCACGGGTGTGCCGGTCCTCTTCGTCGGCGGTCAGATAGACGACCTCGTCGGTGACCCGGCCGTCGACCACCTTGCGGTACGGCGTCTCGATGAAACCGAACGGGTTGACCCGCGCATACACCGCGAGCGAGCCGATCAGGCCGATGTTCGGGCCTTCCGGGGTCTCGATCGGGCACATCCGGCCGTAGTGCGACGGGTGGACGTCGCGGACCTCGAGGCCGGCGCGTTCACGGGACAGACCACCCGGGCCCAGCGCGTTGAGGCGGCGCTTGTGGGTCAGGCCCGACAGCGGGTTGTTCTGGTCCATGAACTGCGACAGCTGCGAGGTGCCGAAGAATTCCTTGATCGCCGCCACGACGGGACGGATGTTGATCAGGGTCTGCGGCGTGATGGCCTCGACGTCCTGGGTGGTCATGCGCTCACGCACGACACGTTCCATCCGGGACAGGCCGACGCGGATCTGGTTCTGGATCAGCTCGCCGACGGTACGGATACGGCGGTTGCCGAAGTGATCGATATCGTCGACCTCGACCGGGACCTCGACGCCACCGGGGACGGTCATCACACGATCACCCTGGTGCAGACGAACCAGGTATTCGATGATGGCGACGATATCGTCCTTGGTGAGCACCGAACCGGTGACCGGGACGCCGGCGTTCACGCCCAGCTTCTTGTTGACCTTGTACCGGCCGACACGGGCCAGGTCGTAGCGCTTCTCCTTGAAGAACAGGTTCTCCAGCAGGGTCTGCGCGGATTCCTTGGTCGGCGGCTCGCCCGGACGCAGTTTCCGGTAGATATCGAGCAGTGCCTCGTCCTGGCCGGCGGTGTTGTCCTTCTCCAGGGTGGACATCATGATCTCGGAGAAGCCGAAACGCTCGGCGATCTCCTCGTTGGTCCAGCCGAGGGCCTTGAGCAGAACGGTGACCGGCTGACGGCGCTTACGGTCGATACGGACACCGACGGTGTCGCGCTTGTCGACGTCGAACTCCAGCCAGGCACCGCGGCTCGGGATGACCCGGACGCTGTGCAGATCCTTTTCCGTGCTCTTGTCGACCGTCTGGTCGAAATAGACGCCCGGCGAACGGACCAGCTGGGACACCACGACGCGCTCGGTGCCGTTGATGATGAAGGTGCCCTTGTCGGTCATCATCGGGAAATCGCCCATGAAGACCGTCTGGCTCTTGATCTCGCCGGTGTTGTTGTTGATGAACTCCGCGGTGACGAACAACGGCGCCGCGTAGGTCATGTCCTTGTCTTTGCACTCGTCGATGGAGGCCTTGACCTCTTCGAAGCGCGGATCGGAGAAGGACAGGGACATCGAGCCGGAGAAATCCTCGATCGGGGAGAGCTCCTCGAGGACCTCTTCGAGCCCGCCGACCAGCCCGCCGTCGCCGCGAGCGGCGGCCCGCTCACGCCATTCCGGCGTGCCGACCAGCCAGGCGAAAGATTCCGTTTGTAGATCGAGAAGTCCGGGCACCTCCAGCGGCTCCCGGAGCTTCGCGAAAGACACCCGCAACGGAGCCCCGGGGATACCTCCGGAAACTCCCAGCTTCGTATTGGCGCTTGTCTGGGTGGAGACTGCCAAGATGCGTCCTTCCAGCACCTCACGCGCGTCGCGTGGTGGTCCGCGACCGTCGCTTGTCTGCTACATTTTGGGATTCTCGCTGGTCACAACCCGAACGAGACTCGAACAGCAAACAACGGAAGCAACACCGGAAGGGTGGAACTTTCGTAGTGCGATCAAGGTATGGACAGGAGGCAGCCAGCGCAACGTCCAAACCTACACCTACCTATACGGAGGTGTCAAAGTACCACCCCCACGAACCGCTGCGCGGCTGACGCGCCGGGCCGGTTTCGCTGGCTGCGTTCCGGGCCACGGCCGGGCCGCCGAGGAACCGATTCGGCGTGGGTGGTCGTGCACTACCGAGGCAACTGATGCTGCCTCCAATAGCGTGACTGGTCCGGCGAAACTCGTCAAGTGCCCGTGCCGACCTGGCGGTCTGCCGGATTGCCTGCCGCACTACAAGATCGGCAGCAACGGTCCCTGAACACACGCCACCGGCGCCGCGGACGCGTCGTCGCGCGACAAACGAACAGCGCGCCGGGTGGGAAACCCGACGCGCTGCTTCTCGCCAGCGAGCTCTGTTACACCTTGGGATACTGCATGGTGTCGAAGTCCGAACCGGGGAAATCGTTACCTTGGTCACCCGAACCGAGCTGCTGCCCGGAGTTGTAGGACATCACCATGGTCTCGTCGTTCTGGTCGAGCGATTCGCGGATTGCGGCCTGCGCGGCATGCGGCAGGGTGTGCATGATCTCGCGCACCCGGTTCTTCCGCCGCTGGACGGCCTGCCGGACCGGCATCCCCGGCTGCGCCTTCATCTGCGGGATGATGCCCTCGACCTCTTCGGCACCGCCGTGATGGTGGCCGGCGTCGACGAGGGCCTGCTCGCGCGCCATCTGGGCCTCGTCCTTCTCCTCGGACATACCGATGGGACCGATCATGCGACCGTTGAGGAACTGCTTCACCACCGGCTCCTCGCTGGTGAGCAGCACCTCGCGCGGGCCGAACATCACCAGCTGGCGACGGAAGAGCATGCCGATGTTGTCGGGCACCGTACGCGCCAGGTTGATGTTGTGCGTCACGATCAGAATCGTGGCGTCGATCTGGGCGTTGATATCGATCAGCAACTGGCTGAGATATGAGGTACGCACCGGATCCAGCCCCGAGTCGGGCTCGTCGACCAGGATGATCTGCGGATCGAGCACCAGCGCGCGCGCCAGACCGGCACGTTTACGCATACCGCCGGAGATCTCGCCGGGCAGTTTGCCCTCCGCGCCGAGAAGACCGGTGAGTTCCAGCTTCTCCATCACGATCTTGCGGATCTCGGATTCCGGTTTCTTGGTGTGCTCGCGCAGCGGGAAGGCGACATTGTCGTAGAGATTCATCGAACCGAACAATGCGCCGTCCTGGAACAGCACGCCGAACAGTTTGCGGATCTCGTAGAGTTCCTTGTTCGAACAGGTGGTGATATCGGTATCACCGATGAAAATGGATCCGCGCTCCGGCCGTAGCAGACCGATCAGCGATTTCAGGAATACGGACTTACCGGTACCCGACGGGCCCAGCAGCGCGCTGACCTCACCGGCAGGCAGGGTAAGAGAAACGTCCTGCCAAATCCGCTGTGAACCGAACGACTTGGTTGCACCCTCGGTCCTGACCTCGACGCCCACGCCAACCTCCACATTTCTCAGCGAGCTACCCACTCTGCACCGCTGACCCGGTAGCGGTGCGTCACGTCACAGTGGGTCCGGCCACTGTAACTCATGGGACCGCGGTAACACACCCGACCTGACTGAAGAGTAACCATCGCCGGAGGCCCCCACACCGCAGAATCGCGGTTAACCAGCGAACAAAAAAATGGGCGGTTCCCGGAGGAACCGCCCATTTCTGATGCTGCAGCGTGGGCAAGTCAGGCCCGGGGGTGGTAGCGAAGCGTAACCACGCGGGGCCCTCGCCCACGCTCGATGGACACAGCTCGGAATTACTTGACCGAAACCTTGGCGCCGGCAGCTTCCAGCTTCTCCTTGGCGGCATCGGCGGCGTCCTTGGCCACCTTTTCCAGGATCGGCTTCGGAGCACCCTCGACGAGGTCCTTGGCTTCCTTCAGGCCCAGACCGGAGACGATCTCACGGACCACCTTGATGACCTGGATCTTCTTATCGCCGGCACCCTCGAGGATGACGTCGAACTCGTCCTGCTCCTCGGCGGCCTCGGCGGCGGCCGGGGCGGCACCGGCGGCGGCGACGGCAACCGGCGCAGCAGCGGTGACCTCGAACTTCTCCTCGAACTTCTTCACGAAGTCCGACAGCTCGAGCAGGGTCATGTTGCCGAAGGTTTCGAGCAGCTCGTCAACGTTGGCCATTGTTGTTTCCTTTCGATAGTGAATGTCTGTGCGGGCGAGCCGGGATCGACCGTTCCGCGGGGAGTGCGGACGGTGTTACTCCGCGGCGGCTTCGCCGCCTTCGGCCTGCTTCTTCTCCTGCAGCGCGGCGGCCAGGCGGGCCACCTGCGAAGCGGGAGCGTTGAACAGACCGGCGGCCTTGGCCAGGTTGCCCTTCATGGCACCGGCCAGCTTGGCCAGCAGGACCTCGCGGGACTCCAGATCGGCGATCCGCTCGACCTCGGACACGGACAGCGGAGCGCCGTCCATGTAGCCGCCCTTGATGACCAGCGCCTTGTGATCCTTGGCGAAGGTCTTGAGGGCCTTGGCAGCCTCGACGGGCTCACCGGAGATGAACGCAATCGCGGTGGGTCCGACGAACAGGTCGTCCAGGCCCTCCACGCCGGCCTCGGCCGCGGCGCGCTTCACCAGGGTGTTCTTGGCGACGGAGTACGTGGTGTCGGCACCGAGCGCACGACGCAGTTCGGTGAGGGCACCGACGGACAGGCCACGGTATTCCGTGATAACTGCCGCCGTCGAGCCCTTGAACTGCTCAGTGATCTCCGCGACCGCGGCAACCTTCTCGGGTTTCGCCATACTTCGCCTCCTCTCTGATGTCGGTTCGGGATTGCCCTACCGCATCAGGGGCCGGCGAAAGAACAAGCGCCCCGAACGCAGAGCGTTCCGGGGCGCGAAAGAGTATCCGGCACAGCGACGAATCCTGTGCTCACTCCCAGCCTCGGCTCTCCCTGCGTGGGCCGCCGGCACTCTCGCCGGACCTTCGGCCGATTCCGTACGGAACCGGCAGACCTACGGTCTTCGGTAGAACAGATTGGGTGGTGTCGAACCGGTCGACAACCTCAGCAAGACTACCTGGTGAAACCCTGTCCTGGCAAAACGGCCTGCGCCGTTCGGCCGTCCGAGCAGGCGGATGGGCCGACGAACGGGTCGCCGAGCGGACGGAAGGCGACCGCGGCGATCTGCGCGTGAACCTTACGGGTGTCCCGGACCGATTACACGCGTTGGGCGCACGGAAAATTCGTGGACCTGCAGGTTCCGCTCACCGAGACCGGCCGGGTTCGGCGGCGGTCGATACGCACCGTATCCGGGCGTCCCGGACACGGCACGGGCCCGAAAACGACGATAGCGGTGGGAACGGGTATCCGTTCCCACCGCTATCGGTCTACTTGCTGAGCGCCTTACGCGGTCGCGTCCTCTTCCAGGAGGTTGCGGGTGCGGTTCGGGTCCACCGGGATGCCCGGTCCGGTGTTCGTCGAAACCGTCACCTTCTTGACGTAACGCCCCTTGGCCGTCGACGGCTTGGCCCGCAGGATCTCGTCCAGCGCGGCACCGTAGTTCTCCACCAGCTTGTTGTCGTCGAAGGACGCCTTGCCGATGACGAAGTGCAGGTTGGCCTGCTTGTCGACGCGGAAGTTGATCTTGCCGCCCTTGATGTCGTTGACCGCCTTGGTCACATCGGTGGTGACCGTACCGGTCTTCGGGTTCGGCATCAGGCCGCGCGGGCCCAGCACACGCGCGATCCGGCCGACCTTGGCCATCTGGTCCGGGGTGGCGATCGCGGCGTCGAAGTCCAGCCAGCCGCCCTGGATCCGCTCGATCAGGTCCTCGGCGCCGACGGCGTCCGCGCCGGCGGCCTCGGCCTCGGCAGCTTTCTCACCGGCCGCGAACACGATGACGCGGGCGGTTTTACCGGTGCCGTGCGGCAGGTTCACCGTGCCGCGGACCATCTGATCGGCCTTACGGGGGTCCACACCGAGCCGCACGGCGACCTCGACGGTCGCATCGGTCTTGGTGGTGGAGGTCTCCTTGGCCAGCCGCGCGGCGGCCAGCGGGGAGTACAGCTTGTTGCGATCGACCTTCTCGGCCGCGGCGAGATACGCCTTGCTTCGTTTTGCCATGATTCTCTGTCCTTGTTTGTGGTTCAGCCGTGGTTATCGGGCCTGGCCGGCCCTCCCACCGAATGCGGGATCCATGACGATCCCCGGCCTCAGCGCCTGATGGAGCTTCACTACGCCTGCGTGGTTACGCCGCGCTACCGCCTCCGGCGCCGACGCTCAGCCTTCGACAGTGATTCCCATCGAGCGCGCGGTACCCGCGATGATCTTGGCCGCCTGATCGATATCGTTGGCGTTCAGATCTTCCTGCTTGGTCTTGGCGATCTCGCGCACCTGATCCATGGTCACCGTGGCGACCTTGTTGCGGTGCGGCTCGGGCGAACCCTTCTGCACACCGGCAGCCTTGAGCAGCAGCTTGGCGGCGGGCGGGGTCTTCAGCTTGAAGTCGAAGGACCGATCCTCGTACACCGAGATCTCGACCGGCACCACATTGCCGCGCTGCGATTCGGTCGCGGCGTTGTAGGCCTTGCAGAACTCCATGATGTTGACGCCGTGCTGACCGAGCGCCGGGCCCACCGGCGGAGCCGGGTTCGCCTGGCCGGCCTGGATCTGAAGCTTGATGATCCCGGCGAGCTTCTTCTTCTTGGGGGGCATCTTTCTTTCCTAGTTGTGTGGTGTTCCTTGCGCTCTGCAAGGTCCGGCCCGGGACGCAAAAGCCCCGGGAGGCACAGGCGCCGCCGCTAGATCTTGGCGACCTTGGTGAATTCCAGCTCGACCGGCGTTTCACGACCGAAGATCGAGACCAGCACCTTGAGCTTCTGCTGTTCGGCATTGACCTCGGAGATGGTGGCGGGCAGCGTCGCGAACGGACCGTCCATCACCGTCACCGATTCGCCGACCTCGAAATCGACCTCGATGGTGGGCTTGGCCGGGGTCTCGCCGGCGGTTTCCGCACTGGCCGCGGCAGCAGCCGGCGCGGGCGCCTTCTTCTGCTGGGAGGCCGGAACCAGGAACTTCACCACTTCGTTGATGGTCAGCGGCGAGGGACGCGAGGTGGCACCGACGAATCCGGTGACGCCGGGGGTGTTGCGTACCGCACCCCAGGACTCGTCGTTCAGATCCATCCGAACCAGGATGTAGCCCGGTAGCACCTTGCGGTTGACGCTCTTGCGCTGACCGTTCTTGATCTCGGTGACCTCTTCGGTGGGCACCTCGACCTGGAAGATGTAGTCCTCCAGGTCCAGGTTCTGCACACGGGTCTCGAGGTTGGTCTTCACCTTGTTCTCGTAGCCGGCGTAGGAGTGGATGACGTACCAGTCGCCGGGAGCACGCCGCAGCACGGCCTTCATCTGCTCGACCGGATCCGGCTCACCTTCGTCGGCGGATGCGGGTGCGGCCTCGTCGGCAGCCTCGGGCGCGGCGTCGGACGCCGGCTCCTCGACGTGTACAGCGGCCTCCTCGGCCGTCTGATCGTCGACCGGGAACTCGTCGGTGGTGTCGTTCTCCGGGGTGCTCACTGGGCACTCGCTTCCTGTGTCGTCACGTGCATCCTCTGCGTGCCGGGTTCGGGCGCGGCGGTCTTGTCTGGCGTCCGGCCCGCGGGCGCGGATCGGGGCACCGGCGCCGATATCGCCTGGCTAGCCGAACAACCAGTCGACACCCTTGATGAACGCCAGATCCAACCCGCTGATGAACGCGACCATGAAGATCACGAACACCAGAACAACGGTCGTATAGGTGATCATCTGCTTCCGGTTGGGCCAGATAACCTTCCGCAGTTCCGCGATCACCTCACGCAGGAACTTGAACAAACGCTTGAACGGATTCCGTGACCGGTCCCGATCGGCTCGGCCGGACTTCTTCTCGTCCTTACGCGCGGGCCGATCGATGGTCGCGATCGAACCGGTATCGGACGCGCCCGACGTGGCGGACCGACCCCGCCGAGCGGAGCGCTTTCCGCTCGGCCGCTGCGCGGCGGCGGTGTCATCCCGCTCGTCGGTCACGTCGATCCTCTCTCATCGCCGGGCATCCAGGGCAGGGGCGACAGGACTTGAACCTGCAACCTGCGGTTTTGGAGACCGCTGCTCTGCCATTTGAGCTACGCCCCTTCGGCTGAACCGGACACTTGCGTGCGATCCAGCCACACTGCGGTATTCAATTATCGGTGTCGGTGTCACACAACACGCGCGCCGCTCCGGCAGATGCCGGCCCCGTCGGCGGGACCGGTGCGACCGGTTCGACCCGAGCCTACTCAGCCCGTACGGCCGACACTCGAGAACCCCGCCTGGAACCAGCCTTGCAGAGCAGCGCGCATCGGCTGGTGACCCCAGAAACCCGAGTGTACGGCACGGCTGGCAGCAGAAGCCAATCCGGGGCGCTCGACCAGGTCAGGACAACTGGACGGTTGCTGTGGCCCGGCCGAAGATCTTGCGCCCACCGGACTTGGCCACGATGGCGATCACCGCGTTCCGGGTTTCCGGATCGACGGATTTGATCTTGCCGGTGAATTCGACCTCGGCCGGTTCGGTAGCACTCACGAATACCGGGCTGGTGAACCGGACGTTGTACTCCTTCACGGCGCCGGGATCGCCCAGCCAGGAGGTGACGAATCCGCCACCCAGGCCCATGGAGAGCATGCCGTGGCCGACACAGGTCTCGAGATCCACCAGCTTCACGACCTCGTCGCTCCAGTGGATGGGATTGGCGTCGCCGGAGACACCGGCATAGTTCACCAGATCGCCGCGGGTGAGCCGCACGATCCGGGCGGGCAGCTCGTCACCGACGGACACGTCGGCGAACGAGCGCGCGAACCGGGTCGGCGCGGTCTTCTCCGCCGCCGGAGCCGGTGGGGCGGGATGTGAACGTGGCGTGTGGTCCGGCATGGACGCTTCCATCCCGTGCATCAGGACCTTGCGCACAGCCTCGTTCAGGTTGGGATCGATATCACCGCCACTGCGGCCGACCAGCGTGGTGTAGGTGGTGAGCACCAGCTCGTCGTGCTGATCGGTGACGATGTTCTTGGTGACGATGATGTCGCCGCCGAATGCCTGGCGGAACGAGTGCAGATACACATCGCAGGTCAACCGGTCGCCCACGAGGATCGGGCGGTGGAACTCCAGGATCTGGTCGGTCTGCATGATCTGGCTGAGGTCGTACCCGGTGACGACCGTCTCGAAGAGCTTGCGCTGAGCCAGGATGCCGACGAGCGAGATGAAGGTCAGCGGGGCTACCAGGCCGTCGTAGCCGTACTCCAGCGCGATATCTTCGTCCCAGTGCACCGGGTGGCTGTCCTGTACGGCGCGGGCGTACTCGCGGACCTTTTCGCGGCCGACCTCGTAGTAGTCGTCGACGCGATAGTGGTGACCGACCATAGCGGCCGCATGGGCGGCGGGATCGAACTCCGCTTCCATCGCGGCCACTTCGTCTGTTCCGGTGTTCGTTGTCACGGGAGGACTGTACCTATCTGACCCCGCAGCACGGAGTCTGCTTGGCGGCTGGACGTCAGTCCAGTAGGTGGTAGCCGGCGTAGCCGAGAGGGAGACCGCACAGCCGCCCGATCGATACCGCGGCCCATTGCCGGCCGCGAACGGGCGGAAATCCCGCCCATGAAGGAACCATAACTGTAACGAGCCGAACAGGCGCGTCACGGTGAGGCGATCACGAGAGTGCGGAACCCGCACATCGTGCGATCGGCATCACCCGATCTGCCCCGGCAGGTGAGGCGTCGCCGCCGGAGCAACGACGCCACGTGCGAGGGTCAGCGGGATTCGCGATGCGCGCGGTGCGTACCGCAGTTCGGGCAGAACTTCTTCAGCTCCAGCCGGTCCGGGTCGTTGCGCCGGTTCTTCTTGGTGATGTAGTTGCGATGCTTGCACTGCTCGCAGGCCAAGGTGATCTTTGGCCGGACATCGGTGGACTTCGCGGCCACGATATGCCTTCTTTCCGGTCAACCAGAGGGTCAATCAGTATGGGTAGCGATGGCCGGACTCGAACCGGCGACACAACGATTATGAGTCGTTTGCTCTACCGCCTGAGCTACACCGCCTTATACGCCATCTGCGACGGCGACGTCGCGGCTTGGAGTGCCGAGTCGGACACCACCGGCAATCCGGCGAGCCCCCTAACGGAATCGAACCGTTGACCTTTTCCTTACCATGGAAACGCTCTGCCGACTGAGCTAAGGGGGCGCGACTTCTCCGCAGCGGAACCGGATGATCTCCTGCCCGTTGCCTCGAAGACTTGAACGAGAGTACACACTTACCGCCGACAGCACCAAACCGGGTGGTCAGAGCGTATTTTTCGGTTGTGTCGGACGGTGCGCGGCACCCTGGATACGACAGAACCCCCGCCGGATTTCACCGGCGGGGGTTCGTAGTGGCAGGTGTAGGATTCGAACCTACGTAGGCTTTCACCGACAGATTTACAGTCTGCTCCCATTGGCCGCTCGGGCAACCTGCCTGGAACCGCACTCGGCAATCTCGCGATCACTTTTCGAGTGCGGTGAGCAGGATACAACGAACCCGCACCCGGAATGCAAACCGGCTGGCCAGATCGCCCGATCCACCGAAATCGACACGGTCGCCCGACCGGCCGACATCGGCACGACGGCACAATATCGACCGAGCATGAGCGGGTGCCCTGCGTGGTGACGCTGCACTGCCGCCTCCGGCGCGACCCGCTCATGCTGTGGCACTTCGCGAACGAGGTAGCTTGCGTAAGCACTCAGGGTGATCCAACAGCGAACAGGAGCGCAGTGTGGCCGATTCATCATTCGATATCGTCAGCAAGGTCGAACGGCAGGAGGTCGACAACGCGCTGCACCAGGCCGAGAAGGAACTGAACACGCGCTACGACTTCCGGGGAACAGGCGCAGGCATCGAATGGTCGGGCGAGGACAAAGTGGTACTCACCGCCGAATCCGAGGAGCGCGTCAAAGCCGCACTCGAGGTTTTCAAGGAAAAGCTGATCCGGCGAGATATCTCCCTCAAGGCCTTCGATGCCGGCGAGCCGGTCGCCTCGGGCAAAACCTACAAGATCACCGGCTCGCTGGTACAGGGCATCGACACCGAACACGCGAAGAAGATCTCCAAGAAGATCCGCGATGAAGGCCCCAAGGGCGTCAAAGCACAGATCCAGGGTGACGAACTGCGTGTGACCAGTAAGAAACGCGATGATCTGCAGGCCGTGATCTCCCTGCTCAAGGGCGAGGATTTCGGAATCGCACTGCAGTTCGTCAACTATCGCTAGAACCGCTCAGCGCCGCCCGGCCATCTCTTCCAGCCGTGCGATCCGGTCGGACATCGGCGGATGCGTGGAAAACAACCGGGCCATCCGATCACCGGCCCGGAACGGGTTGGCGATCATCAGATGCGATTGTGCGGTGAGCCGGGGTTCGGGCGGCAGCGGCGCCGCCTGTACCCCGCGCTCCAATTTGCGTAGTGCCGAGGCCAGCGCCAGTGGATCACCGGTCAGCTCGGCGCCCGACTCGTCGGCCTGGTATTCGCGGGACCGCGAAACCGCCAGCTTGATCAGACCCGCGGCAATGGGTCCCAGCAGCGATACCAGGAGAACTCCGATGAAATTCGGACCGGAACCGCCCCGGTTACCGCCGAAAGCGGCCGCGAAATAGGCGAAATTCGCCAGCCCGGATATCACTGCCGCCATCGCCCCGGCGACCGAGGAGATGAGAATATCCCGGTTGTAGACATGGGACAGTTCGTGCCCGAGCACGGCCCGTAACTCCCGTTCGTCCAGAATCTGCAGGATTCCGCTGGTGCAGCACACCGCCGCGTGACGTGGATTACGCCCCGTCGCGAACGCATTCGGCGCATTCGTGGGGCTTATGTACAGCCGCGGCACCGGTTGCCGCGCGGTGGTAGCCAACTCGCGCACGATGCGATAGATGACCGGCGCCTCGATCTCGCTGACCGGCTGCGCCCGCATCGCTTTCAGAGCGAGTTTATCGCTGTTGAAATACGCATAACCGTTCATTCCCACGGCCAGTAGCACCGCGATCACCAGAATGGTGGTGTTCCGGAACGCTGCGCCCGCCAGCACGATGAGCGCGGAAAGACCGACCATGAGCCCGAACGTTTTGAACCCATTCGCAAACCCGTGCCCGTGCATAGCACTCCTGTATAGGTGACGCGCTCAGACGCGCGAATTTCGGCCAGAACCGCTACACGGCGTCAACGACCGAACCTCCCCCGGAGTTCCTGCACAAGGCACCGAAGAACCGGTCTCAACCCACCCGTTCGATCGTGTACTGGACCAACCGCACCAAGGCATCGTTCGCCGGGCCCGCGGGGAGCGCCTTCAGTTCCGCATGGGCGATATCGCTGTATTCCCGCAGTTTCTCCTTGGCCTGTGTCATCCCCGGGGAACGACCGAGCAGTTCGAGAGCTTCGGCGACCTCCTCGTCCGATTCGAGGGGGTGATCCAGCAGAGCGCGCAGGCGGTCGCCGTCGGGACCGGAGTCCCGGAGGGCATAGAGGACCGGGAGCGTATGCACACCTTCGCGCAGATCGGTGCCGGGGGTTTTGCCCGACTGGGCGGAAACCGACGAGATATCGATGATGTCGTCGGAGATCTGGAAGGCGGTGCCCACCGCGTCGCCGAGGCGAGCGAGGCGTTCCACATGGTCGAGATCGGCGCCGGAGAACGTACCGCCGAAGCGGCCGGAGGCCGCGATCAGCGAGCCCGTCTTCTCCCACACCACCTTCAGGTAGTGCGCGACCGGATCGGTGGCTTCGCGGGCGCCCATGGTCTCACGCATCTGGCCGGTGACCAGTTCGGCGAAGGTCTCCGCGATGATGCGGACCGCGTCGGGGCCGAGGGTGGAGGTGAGACGGGAAGCATGGGCGAACAGATAGTCACCGGCCAGGATCGCCACGCTGTTACCCCAGCGCGAGTTCACACTCGGCGCGCCGCGCCGCATGGTGGCCTCGTCCATCACATCGTCGTGATAGAGCGTGGCCAGATGCACCAGTTCGACGACGGTGCCTGCGGTGATGAGCTCCGGATCGTCGGGGCGGGGGCCGAGCTGCCCGGTCAGAATGGTGAACAGCGGGCGGAACCGTTTACCCCCGGCCCGGGCCAGATGCAGCGCGGCTTCCTGCAGGAACGACGCCCCGTCCGACAATTCCTCGACCAGTAACTCCTCCACCCGGTCGAGGCCCTCGCGCACTGTCGCGGCGAGGGCGGCGTCTCCGAGGTCCACCCCCGCCACCATCGTGCCGGCTTCGCTCACAGCAGATGTGCTCATACCTTCTCCCAAGGACGCGTCCGACCCCACGGTGATGAACCTAGCGTGTCCATGCCGCAGCGCCCATGAACACCGTCACTGTATTGACCGTACCGCCATCGACATCGCAGACCGCGGCCTGTAACTATTGTCCGCATGGGTGCACCCGAAGCCACACCAGCCGATAGCGACCGGGGGCCGCTGCCCGCACACGTGCAGGTGCTGGTGGTCGGGGCCGGCCCGGCGGGTTCCGCATCCGCGGCCTGGGCGGCCCGGGCGGGTCGTGATGTGCTGCTGCTCGATTCCGCGGTGTTCCCACGCGACAAGACCTGTGGGGACGGGCTGACGCCGCGGGCCACCGCGGAACTCGAACATCTGGGACTGGGTGAATGGGTGCGCGCGCATACCGTCAACCACGGTTTGCGGATGACCGGATTCGGGCGCGAGGCCCTGCTACCGTGGCCGGCCGGTTCCTTCCCGACCTACGGCAGTGCGATACCGCGTACCGAACTGGATGACAAACTGCGCGATACCGCCGTGAAATCCGGGGCTCGGATGTTCGACGGCACCAAGGTCGTCGAGGTGGTTCGCGACGGTGACCGGGTCACCGGGGTGGTGGTGCGCGCCGGTGCGCGGACCGCCGAGATCGGCTGCGAGACCTTGATCGTGGCCGACGGGGTCCGCTCCCCGGTCGGTAAACAACTCGGCCGCGCCTGGCACCGCAAGTATGCGTACGGCGTGGCCGCCCGTGCCTATATCGCGTCCGGGCGCAGTGACGACCAGTGGATCACCTCGCATCTGGAACTGCGTAACGCCGAGGGGGAACTGGTCCCCGGCTACGGCTGGGTTTTCCCGCTCGCCAACGGCGAGGTGAATATCGGGGTCGGTTCGCTGGCGACCGAGCGGCGGCCCTCGCATATCGCCTTGAAACCCCTGCTGGAGCATTACACGGCCCTGCGGCGCGACGAATGGGAGCTGACCGGCCCGCTGCGGGCGGTGTCCTCGGCACTGCTGCCGATGGGCGGGGCGGTCTCGAATATCGCAGGCCGCAACTGGGTGCTGGTGGGTGATGCGGCCGGTTGTGTGAACCCGCTGAACGGCGAAGGTATCGACTACGGGCTCGAGGGCGGGCATATGCTCGCCGGCCTACTGGACGAACCCGACCTGACCCGGCTGTGGCCGGACGTGCTCCGCCGCAAATACGGACGCACGTATTCGGTGGCCCGCCGGATCGCCGGGCTGGCGACCCACCCGCGGATGGTGCCGATGGGCGGACCGCCGGTGATGCGCTCGAAACTGCTGCAGCGCACTGCCGTCCGGGTGATGGGCAATCTGGTCACCGACGAGGATCTCGACCTCACGGCGCGGGCGTGGCGCACGGCCGGGCGCGCGTCGATGCGTTTCGACGAGCTCGTTCCGTTCGGGTAGGCGACGATGGCGGCGCGGCCGGTTCCCGAGGGTCTGCTCCCCCATTTGCGCCGGGCGCGTGACCTCATCGACCGCGAGTACGCACGACCACTGGACCTGGACGGTATGGCCGCGACGGCCGGGGTCTCGAAGTACCACTTCCTGCGGTGCTTCGCCGCCACCTACGGTCGCACGCCCGCGCTGTATCTGGCCGAGCGGCGGATCGAGCGGGCCCAGGACCTGTTCCGCGCCACCAATACGACGGTGACCGAGGTATGCATGCTCGTCGGGTACACCAGTCTGGGCTCGTTCTCGCGCAAATTCACCGAACTCGTGGGGGTTTCACCGTCGGAGTACCAGGCGAAGTTCGCCGACGGCGCGCCGCGGATCCCCGGCTGTTATGTGTTCATGCACGGGTTGTCCGACCGCCGGCCGGACACCGCAATTTCGGAGAAGCCGCAGCGTAGGCGGCGCACCTAGGCTCGCCTCATGACCCCGATCATCACCAATATCTCACTGGTCACGGTGTACGTGACCGATCAGACCGAGGCGAAGAACTGGTACATCGACACCCTCGGTTTCGTGGAGACCGCCGATGTGCAGATGGGCGACAACGGTTTCCGCTGGGTGACCGTGGCCCAACCGGACCATCCGGAACTACAGGTGACCCTGATGGTGCCGGGCCCTCCCCTCGACGAGAACCTCGCCGAAGCGATCCGGCGCTCGCTGGCCGGCGGCACCCACGGTTCGCTGGGGCTCACCACGACCGATTGCCGGCAGGCCTACAAGGAGCTGTCGGCCAAGGGCGTGGAGTTCGTCCAGCCGCCGTCGGAGCGGCCCTACGGTGTAGAGGCGGTTTTCCGGGACAACTCCGGGAACTGGCTCGTGATGGTGGAGCCGACGGAGTTCGACCCGTCCGCCGCGATGGAAGCGCCCTGCGAAGAGCTCTGAGGCCCGGCCACCGGCGTGCGCGGGCTTCGCCCACACCGGAGATGGGCCGACCGGGTGCGCATCTGGTCGGCATCGCGGGCCGCGGCCCCGACCATCGCGCCCACGTCAGCAGTTTCGGCGCCCGCACCATCCGCGACGCCGACCGAGCGCCCGGTCGCAACAGAAAACCTCGATGGTCCCGGAGCCTCGGCGAATTCGGCACACCGCAGGTAACGTCCGGCCTGATGAGGCGCCCGAGCCGAAGCAGCCGCACGGAGCATCGGGAAACCCCTCGGTTTCTCGGAGCCCGGCCGGCTGTGGAGTCCGGTTCCGGGCCGCCGGGCCGAGGAGTATCGGAAACCCCGGCGAACGAGGATCAGGCGTTGGCGCGCTCGGCGAACCATTTCAGGATGAATTTGCGTTCGCTTTCCACCACCCGCCGCTGCAACTGTTCGGCCAGGGGTTCGATGGCCCCGCCGACCAGGGGGACCTTGACCTTGACCGAACCGGAGACCTCGAGCTCGGAGCCGTCGCCGGCGGAGCGGAGCCGGTAGGTTCCGGTCATCTCCGAGGAGATGGCCGACGAGGTGCCCTCGAAGGTGCCCTCGGCGGTGTCACCGGTCAGCGGCTGCCAGTTGTCCACGCGGGTGACGACCAGATCGCTCTTGAGGACCTTGCGAACGATGCCGGGGATCTTCTCCGGGCGGATCTTCTCGCTCATCGCGAGCCGGATGGTGCCCGGCCCGCCCGGATGGGTCAGGTCGAGTGTGGCTGTCTGCGCGCCGGCGAAGCGGTCGCGCCACAGTTCTTCCCCGGTGAGCGCGGCGTGGAGTTCGGCCACCGGGATCGGATAGGACAGCGTGAAGCCGAATTTACGGGCCATGAGCGCCCACAGTAGCCGAACCCGCCGTGGACGCCCACGCCTCGCTGCTGCCCTGCGTACAGCCCTGAGACGCCGCGCTCAGACCTCCTGCTCGTCCGGAGATACGCCACCTCACAGAGCGCTACCAGCACCGCAGAATCTCGCCGACCAGCGAAGTAACTCCGCTGATCGTGCCCACACCGGCGCCCATCGAACTCCCGGTTGCCGCGAATCGGGCGCGGGCTACGGGAGCCCCGCCGGCGGCGCGCAACTGCTCCGAGTCCAGGAAGACGTGGACATTCATCCCGCGGCGGACGTGCTCTCCGCCGCCCGCGACAGCCCCCACGGCACCGCAGTCGCTCCGGCGACAACGAAGTCGACTTCGGCAACTCGACACCCGGTCGAACCACCACCGTGCCGCCCACCCGGACCCGGACGCCGGGCTCGACGGCGCCCGTTAGGCTGTTGCGGTGCCGCGACCCGGCGCCACCTCGGCGTCCGGGTCCCATGGTTTTCGCCGGCGTGGCAACACCCGGATGTCCCGCCGGCACCGCCCGGTCGCGGACGCCGACAGGGATCGAGATCCGGAGGAGGTAGCGTGCCCGACCAGGCAGATGTGGCCGAGCCGCCCGACCCCGTGCAAGAGCTGGGCACGCCCCCCGCGCCTGGACGCGCGGAAACCGTCCCGGCGGTGAGTGTGTCCGCAGAATCCGCGCCGCCCGTCTCGTCGGTCCGCTCCGAGCGCCTGCGGCGGATACGCGTCGGTGTGCTGATCGCCGCCGTCTCGGTGAGCGTGCTGGTGATGCTGCTGGTACTCGCGGCCTGGCGCAACGATTACCTGATCGAATCCGACAAGGGCGAAACAACGGGTGAGGTGCTGTCCGCCGGCCGGTTGCGCTCCGCGGTGATGTACGTCACCCCGGACGGTGTGACACACAATCCCAAAGTGGGTGTGCTGTACCCGACCAATCTCACCGCCGGGGAACGGATCAACGTCGAATACAACCGCGCCGACCCCGACCTGGTGCGCGTGGCGGGCCGCGACGTCCGGGTCGCGATACCGCCGGCGCTGTCCGTACTCGCCACCGTCTGGGCACTCACGCTGCCCGCCCTGTGGCTGCTGTTGCGTGCGGAAACCGGTTCGATGAGTGTTCGCCGGATCGTCGATCCGGTGTCATATCGACGACGCGTCCCGGGATCCCGCGACCCCGCAGACTGACGTATGTGCGCGTAGCCATCGTTGCCGAGTCCTTCCTCCCGAATATGAACGGCGTCGTGAACTCGGTCCTGCGGGTGCTGGAACATCTGGACCGGCACGGACACGAGGCACTCGTCATCGCGCCGGATACGCTCCGCGGACGTCCTCCCGCGCCGCGGCACCACGGTCGATTCCCGGTGCACCGGGTCCCCGCGGTGATGGTGCCGAAAATCAGTTCGCTGCCAGTGGGCCTGCCGCAGCCGGGGATGGTGGGGGTCCTGGACGATTTCGACGCCGATGTGGTGCATCTCGCGTCCCCTTTTCTGCTGGGTGCCGGCGGGCTGGCGGCCGCGCTGCGACTGGACCTGCCCACGGTGGCGGTATATCAGACCGATGTGGCGGGCTTCGCCAAGAGCTACGGACTCGGTCTGGCCGGCCGCGCGGCCTGGGGGTGGACCAGGCGCATCCACGAGGGCGCGACCCGCACCCTGGCGCCGTCGAGCGCCGCGGCGGAGAGTCTGGCCCGGCACGGGATTCCGCGCGTTCATCGGTGGGCGCGCGGAGTCGACGCGGCACGGTTCACTCCCGCGGCCCGCAATCCACGACTGCGCGCCGGGTGGCTCTGCGGAAACGATCGGCTCGTAGTGGGATTCGTGGGCCGGTTGGCGCCCGAGAAACATGTCGAGCGGCTCGCAGTACTCGCCGGTGATCCCGCCGTTCAGCTGGTGATCGTCGGTGACGGACCGGAACGGCCGAAACTGGCCGCATTGCTGCCCGACGCGATATTCACCGGTGAACTCGGTGGCGACGAACTCGCGCAGGCCTACGCCAGTTTGGACGTGATGGTGCATCCCGGTGAGCACGAAACCTTCTGCCAAGGTGTTCAGGAGGCGCTGGCCAGTGGTGTTCCCGTGATCGGACCCGACGCCGGCGGTCCGCGCGACCTCATCTCCCCGTGCCGCAACGGCTACCTGCTGCCGGTCCCGGAGTTCACCGAACTACTGCCGAGCACGATCACCGCGTTACGTGATCCCGCCCTGCGCGTGCGATTCGGCGCGGCCGCCCGGAAATCGGTACTGCACCGCACTTGGCCGGCCCTGTGCACCCAACTCATGGGCCACTACGCCGACGTGATCGGCGCCGAATACCAGTTGACCCGTTCGGCCTGATCGGCCCGCCGGGCCGACGTGCAGCAAGCGGCGGACCGATGCCTGCCAGGGACGGCTCGTCGAGATCGGCGCCGGCCGTAGTCGCGCGGCGGACGATCAGCGGTGTCACCATGTGTGCGGCGGCATCGCATGCGCCGTGCATCGAGATGTCCGGCACGCGGCGCCGACCGGGGTCGGCTCGTCGAGGTCGGGCGACGGCCACAGTCGCGCGGCGGTGGCCGATCAGCGGGGTGGTGCGGCATGCGTATGCGGTGGCGGGGCAGCGGCATCGGTCTGATCGAACCCGCGGCACAACCCCCGATCGGCCGGCGGTGTGATGTCGAACAGCCCACCGACGTGACCGCCGGCAGCGCACCGATGTGACGGGATCGGCGCGCCGATATGGCAGCGGCGCCGAGTAGGGTCGGGGGCTGTGGCGAAAACGCAATCGGTTCGGGCCTCGCTGGACAAGCAACCGCACGAGGTCGCTTCGATGTTCGACGGGGTGGCGCGACGATACGACCTGACGAATACCGTGCTCACGGCAGGGCAGGACCGCTACTGGCGGTGGATGACCCGCAAGGCCGTCGCCCCGCGGCCCGGTGAGCAGATACTCGACCTGGGCGCCGGCACCGGCGTCTCCACCGTCGAACTGGGCCGGACCGGCGCTTGGTGCGTGGCCGCCGATTTCTCGCAGGGCATGCTTGCCGCCGGGCGGTCCCGGGGTCTGCCGATGGTCGCCGGTGACGCCACGGCGCTACCGTTCGCCGACAACTCCTTCGACGCGGTGACGATCTCGTTCGCCCTGCGCAATATCGCCGATTACGACCTCGCGATGCGAGAGATGCTGCGCGTGACCAAGCCCGGCGGGCGGCTGGTGATCTGCGAGTTCTCCACCCCGGTGATCCCGGTGTTCAAAACCGCCTACCAGGTGTTCGTGATGAAGGTGCTGCCGATGATCGCCCGGGTGGTCAGCAGTAACCCGGACGCCTATGTGTACCTCGCCGAATCCATCCGCGACTGGCCGAACCAGCGTCGGCTGGGCCGCCGGGTCGCGGAGGCGGGCTGGGCCGGGGTGAAGTGGCGCAATCTCACGGGCGGGGTGGTGGCCCTGCACCGGGGCTACAAACTCGGCACCTGACGCGCCGGTTCATTTTCCTCACAGCTGTGATATTCGCCGGTGAAGTGGAATGTGATGCGCCGATAACATCGGGCAAACCCGAGGAAACCGCTCGCGGGCACCATCGGAGACATGTCCGAGGGATACGACACGAGCGAGTCAGGCCCGGACGCGGCAGCGCAGCGTAACCACGCGTATCCATCGGTCATGCCCGATGGATACAGCGGCGTGCAGGCGGGCACGACCAGGACGGCGTGCTCGTACTGTGGGGTGGGCTGCGGAATCGAGGTCACCACTACACCGGATGCCACCGGCGCACCGGTGATCGCGCGGGTCAGCGGCGACAAACTGCATCCGGCGAACGCCGGGCGGCTGTGCACGAAGGGCGCCACCCACCTCGAACTGATGCGGGCGCCGGGTCGGATGACCAGCGCATACCGCCGGCCGGCGCGCGGGGCCCAGCCGGAGCCGGTGGGCGTGGACGAGGCAGTGACCGAGGCCGCGGCGCGGCTGCGGTCGATCCTGGACGAACACGGGCCCGACGCGATCGCGCTGTACGTCTCCGGGCAGATGTCGCTGGAGGCGCAGTACCTGGCCACGAAGCTGGCCAAAGGCCATCTGCGGACCGTTCACATGGAAGCCAACTCCCGGTTGTGCATGGCGAGCGCCGGAACCGGCTACAAACAGTCGCTGGGGGCCGACGGGCCGCCCGGTTCCTACGATGACCTCGACCGGGCCGACCTGTTCTTCGTCATCGGCGCGAATATGGCCGACTGCCACCCCATCCTCTTCCTGCGCATGGCCGAGCGGCTCAAATCCGGCGCGAAGCTGATCGTGGTGGATCCGCGGCGTACCGAGACCGCCGCCCGCGCGGACCTGTTCCTGCAGATCCGGCCCGGAACCGATCTCGCACTGCTCAACGGGCTGCTGCAGTTACTGGTCGAGGCCGGCGATATCGACGAGCAGTTCATTGCCGAGCACACCGAGGGCTGGGCGGCGATGCCCGAGTTCCTCGCCGCCTACACCCCTGATCGAGTCGCCGGAATCACGGGGCTGGCCGAGGCGGATATCCGCACCGCTGCCCGCTGGATCGGCGCGGCGGGCGAATGGATGAGCTTGTGGACGATGGGCCTGAATCAGTCCACCCACGGCACCTGGAACACCAACGCATTGTGCAATCTGCATCTGGCCACCGGCGCCATCTGCCGCCCGGGTAGCGGGCCCTTCTCGCTGACGGGCCAGCCGAATGCCATGGGCGGCCGGGAAATGGGGTACATGGGTCCGGGGCTGCCCGGGCAGCGCAGCGTCCTGTCCCCCGCCGACCGGACATTCGTGGAGGCCGCGTGGGACCTACCACCGGGAACCATCCGGGCCGAGGCGGGGCCGGGCACCGTGGACATGTTCCGGCGGCTCGCGGACGGCGATATCAAAGCGGCCTGGATCATCTGTACCAATCCGGTTGCCACGGTGGCGAATCGCAAAACCGTGATCGCCGGGTTGGAGGCCGCCGAACTGGTGATCACCCAGGACGCCTACACCGATACCGCCACCAACACCTACGCCGACCTGCTGCTACCGGCAACTCTGTGGGCCGAGGCGGATGCCACGGTGGTCAACTCCGAACGCACAGTGACATTGCAGCGGCAGTCGGTCGAACCGGCCGGTGCGGCGCGGCCGGACTGGCAGCTCATCGCCCAGGTGGCGACCGCAATGGGATTCCCCGGGTTCGAATATGCCTCCGCCGCAGAAGTATTCGACGAGATCCGTCACTTCGCCAATCCGGCCACCGGTTACGACCTGAGCGGTATGAGCCACGAGCGGCTGCGGGAGGGCCCGATGCAGTGGCCGTGCCCGGACCCCGCGCAGCGCCGCAATCCGATCCGCTACCGCAACGACGGAATCGGCGGGGAGCCTTTCGTCGACGACACCGGGCACCGGCCGCGCCTGGTGTTCCCCACCCCCGGTCGGCGGGCCGTCTTCTGGCCGCGCCCGCATATGTTGCCGGCCGAAATGCCGGATGACGACTACCCGTTCCTGCTCAATACCGGCCGCCTGCAACACCAGTGGCATTCGATGACGAAGACCGGCCGGATCGACAAGCTCAACAAACTGAACCGGGAGCCGTTCGCCGAGATCCATCCCGACGACGCCCGTGAACTCGGGCTCGCGGTGGGCGACGAGGTGGAGATCACCTCACGGCGCGGCCGCGCCGTACTACCCGTGCGGATCAGTGACCGGGTACGTCCCGGCGGGTGTTTCGCACCGTTCCACTGGAACGACGAACAGGGCGAATACCTGACCGTCAACGCCGTCACCAACGATGCGGTGGACGCCGATTCGCTGCAACCCGAGTTCAAGGCCTGTGCTGTCGCCCTACGCCGGGTCGCGCCGGTGGTGCCCGCCGAATCGCCCGTGGCCCCGGGCAATCCGCAGGAATTCCCGGCTTCCCCGGGGCCCCATCCGCTCGCGGCCGTCCTGGGCCTGGATGCGGCGACCTCGCCCACCCTCAGCGAAACGGAACGAATCTACCTCGGTGGATACCTCGCGGCCCTGCAGTCCCTGCCGGTCTCAGGGCAGCCGGTCCTCCCGGAGACCGCACCGTTGTCGAAGCAGAGCCGACTGTGGGTGGACGGGCTGCTGGCGGGTATGTATTCGCGCGCCGGCCACCCGGATTCGGCGACGGTACCGGAACCACCGAGTCCGGCCGTGACAGTGCTGTGGGCCTCGCAGACCGGCAATGCCGAGGAATTCGCGGCCACCGCGGCGCAGCGACTCACCGAATCCGGTTACCGGCCGCGGCTGATCGATATGGATTCCTGCGATCTCGCCGCGCTGGCAGGCGATGTGCTGGTGATCAGCAGTACGTTCGGCGACGGCGGACCGCCGGACAACGGTGCCGACTTCTGGTCCCGGCTCGACGAGAGCGCGGACCGGCTCACGGATACACGTTTCGCGGTATTCGCGATGGGTGATTCCGCCTACGACGATTTCTGCGGTCACGGTCGGCGGCTCGATACCGCCTTCGCCGACCGCGGCGCGACCCGGCTGCTGCCACGGGTGGACAGCGAACCGGATTTCGCCGGACCCGGTGCGGACTGGCTGGACGAGGTGGTCGCGGTACTCGGCGTCCGAGGGAACTCCGGCGACGGGTTTGCCGCGAGCGCGGCCGATGGGTCCCGCCGGAACCCCGCCGACGGACCCGGGGCGAGCGTGGCCGAAGCGTACGGACCGAACACCGAAGACGACTCCCGGGCGAGTTCGGCCCGCGGTGGCGCGCGCACCGTCCCGGTGGGCAGCCGAAGCAACCCCGTGCGCGCCGACAGCGGATTCGGTGGCGCGAGTACCCGCGAGCGAACCGGTTCCGTCCCCGGTGTGAGCACCGCGACGGGTCTGCTGGAACGCGGCGCGCCCGTGCGCCCGCACCGGTCGGCACCCGCACCGTTCACCCGGGCACTGCCGGTTTCCGCCCCGCTGGTCCGCAACGAGGTGCTGACAGCCCCCGCCGCCACCAAGGAAGTCCGGCGGTTGGCCTTCGATCTCGGCGACTCGGACGCGCGCTACGAGGTGGGTGATTCGCTCGGGGTGTGGCCGAGCAACTGCTCGTCGCTGGTCGGTGAATTCCTCGACGCGTCGGGCTTGGACGCCGGGCGGACCGTCACCGCGGGCGATACCGAGATACCACTGGAACAGGCGCTGCGCACCTATTTCGATATCACCCGGGTCTCCCGGGATCTCTTGGAATTCGTGGCCGACCGCAATCCCAGCAACCGGCTGGCCAAACTGCTGCGTCGCGATAATCGCAATGAACTGGACGGCTACCTCTGGGACCGCCAACTGGTGGACGTCCTGCGTGATTTCCCGATCCGCGCCGACCTCGTGGAGTGGCTCGGCATTCTGAAAAAGCTGCAACCGCGCCAGTATTCGATCTCTTCCAGCCCGCTGGTCAGCCCGCGGGAAGTAGAGCTCACCGTGGGGATCGTCCGCTACGGCGATCCACGGGTCGCGGGCTCGGCGGCCCGTCGCGGCGGCGTATGCTCCACTTTCCTGGCCGATCGCGCCACCGCGGCCGTGCCGATCTTCCTGCAGCGTGCCCCGCATTTCCGGCCGCCGCTGGATCCGACCGTCCCGATGATCATGGTGGGACCGGGTACCGGTATCGCACCGTTCCGGGGGTTCCTGCAGGAACGCCGCGCCCTCGGCGCCACCGGGAAGAACTGGCTGTTCTTCGGTGACCAGCACGCGGCGCAGAACTTCTACTACCGCAGCGAACTCGAGGATATGTTCCGGTCCGGGCACCTCTCGCGGCTGGATCTGGCCTTTTCCCGGGACCAGCGCGAACGGATCTACGTCCAGCACCGGATGATCGAACACGGGGCGGAGCTGTGGTCGTGGCTGCGCGACGGCGCCCACTTCTATGTCTGCGGTGACGCCGCCCGGATGGCCAAGGATGTCGACGATGCCCTGCTGCGCATCGCCCGCATCCACGGCCAACTCGACGAGGACGGCGCCCTGGCCTTCAAAAAGCAACTGGTGGCCGAGAAACGCTACGTCCGCGACGTCTACTGAACCGTCCCCACCGGTACGGCGGGCGGGTTCAGCCGGGCGAAATCGGGCAGGCGGTAGTACGGGTAGTAGGGATAGGGCGGGGTGAGCGCGCTGGCCGCGTCCAGCCGCGCGATCTGCTCGGCGGTGAGTTCCCAGCCGACCGCGCCGAGATTCTGCCGTAGCTGCTCCTCGTTGCGGGCACCGACGATCACGGTGCCGACCGTCGGACGGGACAGCAGCCAGTTCAGCGCTATCTGCGGGACGGTCCGGCCGGTTTCGGCGGCGATCTCGTCCAAGGCGTCGACGACGTTGTAGAGGTGTTCCTGGTCGACCGGTGGCCCGGCCTCCGCCGTACGGTGCAGCCGGCTTCCCGCGGGCAGTGGTCGACCACGGCGGATCTTTCCGGTCAACCGGCCCCAGCCGAGCGGACTCCAGACCACCGCGCCCACCCCTTCGGCGACTCCCAGTGGCATCAACTCCCACTCGTAGTCCCGCCCGGCCAGTGAGTAATACACCTGGTGGGCGATATAGCGGGTGAGACCGTGGCGATCCGCGGCGGCCAGCGATTTCATCAGCTGCCATCCGGCGAAGTTGGAGGCTCCCAGATATCGGATCTTGCCCGCGTGCACCAGATCGTCGAGGGCGCGCAAGACCTCCTCGACAGGGGTTCGGGCGTCGAAGGCGTGCAACTGGAACAGGTCGATATGGTCGGTGCCGAGCCGGCGGAGCGAGGCTTCCACCGCCCCGATCAGACGGCTGCGGCCCGACCCGGCATCGAACGGGCCGGGTCCGGTGGGCAGGCTCGCCTTGGTGGACAGCAGCAGGCGGTCGCGGCGACCGTGGATAGCGGCGCCGAGCACCTCCTCGGAGGCGCCGTCGGAGTACACATCGGCGGTATCGAACATCGTGACCCCGGCGTCGAGGCTGATATCCACCAGTCGGCGGGCCTGTTCGACGTCGGTGTCGCCCCAGGCACCGAACAGTTCCCCGCGACCCCCGAAGGTGCCGGCGCCGAAGCTCAGTGCGGGGACGATCAGGCCGGAGGCTCCCAGGCGGCGATATTCCATCTCGACTCCTAATGGGTCTAGAGTGTCGTTAACAAATCCGAAGATACACCCATCGGCCGCTAAATGAAACTGGAGTTCCCTTATGGCACCTGAAGAGGACAGCCCCGGATCCGTTCGGCCCGGCGGCCGCACCGCCCGTGTCCGCGCGGCCGTGCTCAGCGCGGCCGGCGATCTACTCGCCGAACACGGCTTCGCCCGGCTCGATCTGGCCGAGGTCGCGGCCCGTGCCGAAGTCGGGAAGACAACGGTGTACCGGCGCTGGCGCACACCGGCCGGACTGACCGCCGACCTGCTCGTCGATATGGCCGAACAGTCGCTACCGCGCGCGGATACGGGCTCGTTGCGCGGCGACCTCGAGGCCAATGCCCGCCTGGTCGCGAAAACCCTCACCGACCCCCGGCAGAGCCGCCTCTTCCGAGCGGTGATCGCCGCCGCGAGCGTCGACGAAGCGGCAGCGGTTGCGCTGCGCCGGTTCTACGATGTGCGGCTCACCGAATGGTCACCCTGTGTCACCGACGCCATCGCCCGGGGCGAGGCACCGCCCGGCACCGACCCCCGCGCGGTGCTCACCGCAGTTTCGGGCCCGCTGTACTACCGCCTGCTGGCCAGTGGCGACCCGATCGACGACCAGGCGATCCGGGCCGCGGCCGAAGCCGCGGTGTGCGCTACCACGGCCGGAGTTTTCGTCCACACCGGAACCTGATCGCACACCCGGGCAGCGGGCCTGCCCGCATCACCAGAGATGCCGGTAGTCGAGGGCCGCGGCCGCGATCAGGCCGAGTCCCAGCAGGACGAAGACGATTCGTACCGACAACGGACCGTAGCTGGTGACCACGCGCAGAACGGATCTGTACACCCGCTGGGCCGCCGGCGTGCGCCTGGTGGCCAGTGCGAGCACCACCAGCGGCGGCAGCAGCGCGAGCGCGCAATAGGCGACGACGATCAGCGGCCAGACCGACGGCAGCGGGTCCCGGGCCGATATCAACGCCAATCCGGCCAGGTACGGAATCGCGGTCGGCGCCTGCGCCAGGCCGATGACCATCCCCGCCATGCCGAGCAGCCAGGGGCGCCGCCGGATGGTCACCGTCCACGCCGGCGGCTCGGCCTGCGCACCGGCGGGCACGGCAGCGATCACGAGCAGCACGAGACCGAAACCCAATGCACCCCAGGTTCGGATCGTCGGGGTGAGCTCGAAATCCACCAGATCGGTGAGGAAATCGATCCCCAGCACCGCCAGCAGCCCGAAAGTCGTGGTGACCGCGAAAACTCCGGCGATGAAACTCGCCCCACCGGGCACCGGCGATTTCCGGGCGAGTCTGCTGTCCACGACGATCGCCGCGGTAACCCCCACCAGGAGTAGATCGAGTGAATCTATGAACGCGAACCCGGCGAGGGCGAGCAGTAGAGCGACCATGGCGCCGCCAGCCTACGCGCCCCACGAACCGGCATACGCGCGCCTCCGGCACCCACCACGGCACACCGCCACCCGCCCTCCAGGGACGGTGAACGGATACACATTTTTGCCGACCATCTCGGTACGCGTGCGCAGCATCGTAAGACCCGGATGAGGTCGCGACCCCATCCATCCGGCCGGCGCTGCCGTTCGCGGGCTCCGTTCGCATGCGCGGCCGAGCCGCAGCGGCATCCGAGGTCGAGCGGAAGCGGAACCCGGGAGACCCCCGAGCGCCGTCCCGCGCCGGGCGAAATTCCGAACAGCTCGGCACCGAAGCTCCGGAGCCTCGGTGCCGACGTCCCGTAGGCCGGCCCTACCGCGCGGCGCGATTCGTCGATGCAGCGTGCCGAGGGAGCCAGAAGGGGTCTCGCCCGGTGAACCCCAGCACCCGGTGCAATACCGGCGCCGCCGGGCCGATCGGCACGGTCGGGCCGAAAAGACCAGGGGTACCCTCCGTCGGCGTGTCCTTCAGAAAATCCAGGAGCACGGCGAGGTCGGAATCGTCCACCTTCAGTTCCTGACCGGTGGCGCGCGCCAGATCCCAGGCGTGGATGACGATCTCGTCCAACGCGACCCGCGCCGTGACGGATGCCGGCATGGTGACCCCGCCCGCCTCCGTATCCCCTTCCCACGCCGCGGGTTCCCGCCATGCCTGCGCCAGCGCCCGCAGCCGGGCCGGGACGGCAGTCCGCCACTTCGCGGATAGTGCGGCGCCGGACCCGAATTCCGGCGAGGCGGACGCACCGAGTGATTCCTTGGCCGCAGCGGCGCGAAACGCCTCCGCCAAACCGTCCACATGCTCGATCAACGCACGGACGGGGATATCGGCGGGCGTAGGCGCGTCGAGCTGGGTGTCGTCGATCGCGGTGACGATATCGGCCAGTGCGTCCGCCGCGGGCGACAGGTCGAATTCCGGGTGCATGCGGTCTCCTCGGTCCGGGGCTGCTGTAGTGCAGACGGGACCGCGGACGCAAACTAATCGGGCACACACCGCCGAGGACAATCGCGAATCGGCCCGACCGCCGGCGGGTTCGGTTCAGGGCTCCGGTACGCGTCGAAGCGGCGGAGCGCTACGCCGGCCACTGCGTACTGTTTTTCGGGCTCGAAGTCCAGCACGCTGTACCGACCACCCAGAGAAAACAGCGGCGCACCCGCGAATTGTTTCCGTCGGCCGTGTTCGCGCGCCTGCAGGGTCCCACCTGCCCCGCGCGCGGGTGAAGCGTTCAGGAATCGATTCTGGCGCGGACAGCGGCGTGCAGCTCACGCAGCCCGGAGCGATCGGTGAGCACCTCGAGCACCCGGAAACCGGAGCCGGAACCCGCAAGTTCGGCGGCCAGCTCATTCGGCCCCACCTGCCGGTGCGGGATCCGGTAGGCCGCACACAGCGCGGAGAGATCCATCCCGTGCGGGGTGCCGAAAACACGCTCGAAAACACCGGCGTACTGGGGGTCGCCCTGTTCGAGAAGTTCGAAGATACCGCCGCCGTCGTCGTTGGCGACCACGATGGTGAGGTCGTCGGGGCGGGGTTCGCCACGGCCGATCAACAGACCGGACGCATCGTGCAGGAAGGTGAGGTCACCGATCAGGGCGATGGTCCGGCCGCGGTGGTGCAGCGCGGCGCCGACCGCCGAGGACACCGTTCCGTCGATACCCGCGACGCCCCGGTTCGACAGCACCCGTACGCCGGGTTTCGGCGCCGAGACGAGCGCGGCGTCGCGGACCGGATTCGATGCGCCCAGCAGCAGCTGATCGCCTTCCCGCAATGCTTCCATGATCACCGCGGCCACATGGAGCCCGGTGGGTTTGGGGTGCCGGTCCAGTTCGTCACGCACCACGGCACGGGCCCGCCGGTCCAGTTCCCGGCACCTGTCCAGCCACTGCGCGGTCGGTGCGCCGCTGGTCACCGCCCGGGTACCGGTTCCGACCACATTGCCGGAGACATCGGGCCAACGCGGGCCGGTGGTCAACGCGTACACCGTCACTTCAGGGTCGGCCAGCACCTTCGACACCTGACGGTGCAGGGTCGGGCGGCCGGTGATGATCGCCTGCCGGGGTTTCAGCAGCGGCAGCGCCAATGGATGCAGGGCCGGGCCGTGTACGGGGGCGGTGGGTTCGGCCACCGTGGGCAGGGTGGCGAGTTCAGCGCGCAGACCGGCGCCGTGACCGGAGATCACGACGGTATCCGGGGTGAGGTCGATATCGAGCGGAACGTCGAGGGTGGCGTACTGGGTGGCCGTCCAGGGCTGGTCCACGCCACGCCCGGCGGGAGTGAATTCCGCACCGCCCGGCTCCGGGACCAGTGGTTCCCGCAGTGGGATATCGAAATGCACGGGACCCGCGTTGCCCGATCGGGTACCCCGCGCCGCGGCCAGCACCCGGCACACCGCCGACCGCCACACGCTGTTCTGCCGTGGATATTCGGAGTCGGATTCGGTTTCGGCGAGGCCGAGGCTGATGGTCGCCCGGACCTGGCTGCCGAACAGCCCGAGTTGTTCGACCGTCTGATTCGCGCCGGTACCGAGCATCTCGTAGGGCCGGTTGGCGCTGAGCACGATCAGCGGGATCCGGGCGTAATTTGCCTCGAGGACCGCCGGTCCCAGATTGGCGACCGCGGTACCCGAGGTCATCACCACCGGTACCGGAGCGCCGGAGGCAACGGCCAGGCCGACCGCGAGGAATCCGGCCGTCCGCTCGTCGACACGCATATGCAGCCGCAGCTGCCCTGCCGCGTCGGCCGCCTGCAACGCGAAGGCCAGCGGGGCGTTACGCGAACCGGGGCACAGCACCACTTCGCGCACCCCACCGCGGGCGAGTTCGTCGACGACCACCCGGGCTTGCGCAGTTGACGGATTCACGACTCCAGACTGTCAGACCCCGACCGCCGCGTCTGCGTCACCCTGCTCACATCGGCAAGGCCGGTCGCGGACAGAGCCGGACCCCCTTGAAACCCCTGGAACTCCCCCGTTGGGGACCTCGTCGTCGAGGCCCCCACGGACCGCGCTGACACGCGGCCGAATCGCTACGCGCGAAATGCTATCCGGCGTGCTTCTGCACCAGGTCGCCGACGCGGGGCAGCGCCTCGATGACATTCTTCTTGGCCGAGGAACGCATCGAGTTGTACACCTTCTGCAGGGCGGGCCGGCTGGAGGCCGCGGCACGCGCATCGGTGACGGTCAGCAGGGCCTCGGCCACCTCGTCGCTCTTGGCGGCGAGCAGTTCGCCGAAGCTCCCCGCCGCGCCGGCCTTGTACTCGTTCCAGTACGGCTCCAGCTGCTCGAGCAGTTTGGGCGCCAGCGATTCCAGGGCATCGGGAACGATGGACGGGCTGATCTTCTTGACCGCCGCGTACCCACCCTTCACGGCCAGACCCGAGGCACCACCCTTATCGGAGACCTCGGCGTCCAGGACCTGGACGGCGTCGGCGAGGAAGGCCGGGCGCGTAGCCTCGTCAAGCAGTGATTCAGACAGTGCTGCAACCAATTTAAGGATCCTCCGGATCAGTACTCGTATGGACGGGCAACGCAACTATACGCATCGCCCACACGAATGCATTTCCGCCCGTAACTGTGCACGGACCAAGGAGGAATCCTGGACGCTCGACCGAACCAGGTGCGGCGGTAAGCGATCCGAGTGCACCGCGACCGATCCGGGGCCACCCCGTGGGATCGGGTCAGGGCTGCCAGGGCAGCAGTTGCACCATGAGACCTTCGCTGTCGGCCAGGACGGTCCCGTCCTCGTCCACCAGTTCGGCGCTGATGAAGGTTTTCCGGCCTTCGATCCGCTCGACCCGGCCGCGTACCGTCAGCGGGGTGTCGAGGGGGGTCACCTTCCGGTAGTTCACGTGCAGGAAGGCCGTCCGGCTGATCGGGCGCCCCGCATAGTGGACCGTCATCCCGAAGAGGTCGTCGAACAACAACGGGAGGACGCCGCCGTGCGCGGCGGAGTTCCCACCGAGATGGAACCGGCGGAACACGCCCTGCATCACGATGCCGTCGGGGCCGGCGGAGACCGTCTTCCAGGGCAGCAGGAGCAGGCTGCCGCGGCCGGGTAGTTCGACGGCCCGTCCGGCGGGACCCTGCTGTTCCGGCGCCCGATACGGTTCGAGCAGTTCGATCAGTGCGTTCACCCGATCGCGGGCTTCGCGGTAGACCTCGTCCGGGGCGTCGACCGAAACCGCCAGGTCCTGCAACGTACGCATAGCCGCGACGAATTCACCGAATTCCGGCCCGACCTCGGCCGGGGTGATCTTGGGAAACCCCCCGTGCCTCTCGTACCGATCCTCGTCGACAGCGCTTTCGTCGATCCTCGGTCGGGTCTGCTCGGTCATACAGGCACCGTAACCCGGGGTTTTACGGCGTCCAAACAAATCCGCCGAACTGTGGTGAAGTCAACGCACCGCCGACCGCCCCACCGCGCCTGATGTAATCACCCCTATGACGTTCAATCCGACGCTGTGGCGCGACGTGGCCGGGTTCGAGGGCCTGACCGATATCACCTACCACCGGCATATCGAACAGGGCACCGTCCGGATCGCGTTCGACCGCCCCGAGGTGCGCAACGCCTTCCGGCCGCATACGGTCGACGAACTCTACGCGGTACTCGACCACGCCCGCACCACCTCCGATGTCGGCGCGGTCCTGCTCACCGGCAACGGCCCGAGCCCCAAGGACGGCGGCTGGGCCTTCTGCTCCGGCGGCGACCAGCGGATCCGCGGCCGCAGCGGCTACCAGTACGCCAGCGGCGACACCGCCGAAACCGTGGACAAGGCCCGTGCCGGCCGGCTGCACATCCTCGAGGTGCAGCGGTTGATCCGGTTCATGCCCAAGGTGGTGATCGCCCTGGTGAACGGCTGGGCGGCCGGCGGCGGGCACAGCCTGCACGTGGTCTGCGATCTGACCCTGGCAAGCCGCGAACACGCGCGGTTCAAGCAGACCGACGCCGACGTCGGCAGTTTCGACGGCGGCTACGGCAGCGCCTACCTGGCCAAACTGGTGGGACAGAAGTTCGCCCGCGAGATCTTCTTCCTCGGACGCCCTTACACGGCCGAGGAAATGCACGCCATGGGCGCGGTGAACGCCGTCGTCGATCACGCCGAACTAGAGGATGTGGCCCTCGAATGGTCCGCGGCGATCAACGGGAAATCGCCCCAGGCGCAGCGCATGCTCAAATACGCGTTCAACCTGGCCGACGACGGACTGGTCGGCCAGCAACTCTTCGCCGGTGAGGCCACCCGGATGGCCTATATGACCGACGAAGCGGTCGAAGGCCGCGACTCCTTTCTGGAAAAGCGTGCCCCCGATTGGAGTCCCTACCCCTGGTATTTCTGAATCGCCCGTCTTCCACAATTCAGCGGTCCTTGGGTGGCAGCTCCCGGCAACGAGCCCCTCACGACAGGGCCGACTTCCGCTCGCGGATCTCCAGGTACTGCTGGAAATCGCGGAGGTAGTCGCCGAACTCCGCACTGGCCAGATACGCCTCGTACTGCCCGAGACAGTCGAGGATCTCCGGATTGTCCCCGATAGCGAGAACGTGACGGACGTAACCGATGATGATCTCCTTGTCGTCGGCCCAGGCGGCGAGGCTCTGTGACGTCCAGCGATTCAGGCCGTCGAATCGATAGCACCCGAACACTTCTTCGGAGTCGGCGCTCATGATCGCCGCGAGTTCCTCGTCGTCACGGGGCTGACGGAAGACGAATTCGCGGTAGTCGTGGTCGTAGGTCACGTTCTCGGGGGCGCTCAACCGCCCGGTCGCACAGGTGTCGCTGGAAACTGTCCAGACGATCCCCGGAACCGTCAGGAATGCCCGCGTGTCCCAATCGTCCAACGGGTGGTCGATCTTGCGGAGGAGCCAGTCTCTGGCGCTCGGATGCCAGTTACGCAGCCGTGCACCCAGGGCAACGGCTCTGATCGTTTCGAGGTCGGGCAGGTAGAGCGTCACCCGGCCGATTGTCGCCGAAGCGCGGCGACGTGGCTCGGCGGGCGGGTCCCGCAACAGCGGCGGTGCCGCCCCTACACTTGTTCAGGGTGGATATCCTCAGTAGCCGGCTCATTCTGCGCCCACGGGACTATGCGACCACCCTGGCGTTCTATCGGGACTCCTTGGGTCTGGCCGTTTTCCGGGAGTACCCGGGAGGCACGGTGTTCTTCGCCGGTCAGTCGCTGATCGAGATCGCGGGCCACGGTGCGTCGGATTCCGATCCGCAAGGGTTCGCGGGGGCTATCTGGTTGCAGGTACGCGACCTCGGTGCCGTCGCGGTCGAGTTGACGCTGCGCGGGGTCGCCATCGACCGGGCCCCGGTGACCGAACCGTGGGGGCTGATCGAGATGTGGCTGAAAGATCCGGACGGTGTGCCGATCGTGCTGGTCGAGATCCCGGAGGAGCATCCGTTGCGGCGGGACAACCGCTGACCGGGACCGGCTCCGGTTTTCTGCCGGGTTGCCAACCCATGGCCCACCGCGCGACGATACGATCGGATGGCCGCCCGATCACCGACGCCCGGTGCGACCGCTTTCGTACCGTCCGACGAGTGAATCGCAGTTCCATGCCTGGCCCAGCCCCATCCGATCGTCCGGCTCCGGCGCCCTGCACCGGCAGCACCGGCCCCTGCTGTCCGCGGCCCGGCCGACGTGACACCATCGCAGCCGTGAGCGAGTACAGCGAGCGCACCATGGTTTTCCGGTTTGCCGGGGACAAGGCGTGGCCGTGACGAAAACCTTGCGTACCCTGCCCATACCCACCGGCGGTGGAGTCAGCGATGTGCTCCCGCACCTACGGCAGGTGCTCGACGGCAGCGGTTCGGCCGCCTGGCTCCCGGTGCCCGCCAGTGATCGGCGCGAAGCCCGCCGCCTGGGCGATGCGCTCGCGCCCGGCGAGCCGATCGACGACGATATCGCGCTGGTCGTCACCACCTCCGGGACCACGGGTGTGCCGAAGGGCGCCATGCTCACCGCGTCCGCGTTACGCGCCAGCGGCGACGCCACCCACGAACGGCTCGGCGGCCCGGGCAGCTGGCTGCTGGCGCTGCCCACCCATCACATCGCCGGACTGCAGGTCCTGCTGCGTTCGCTGCTCGCGGGCTCGGAACCGACCGTGGTGGACGTCTCCGGCGGCTTCCTGCCCGAAGCCCTCGCCGGGGCGATCGCGGGTATGCGCGGAGAACGCCGGTACACCTCGCTGGTACCGACCCAACTGGTCAAGGTACTCGAAGCTCCCGCCGCGACCGCCGCGCTGACCGAACTGGACGCGGTACTGATCGGCGGCGCAGCGACCCCGCTGCCGCTCTACGAGCGGGCCCGCGACGCCGGTATCAATATCGTGCGCACCTATGGGATGAGCGAGACCTGCGGCGGCTGCGTCTACGACGGGGTCCCGCTGCGCGGCGCCCGTGTTCGTATCGAAGGCGGTCGCATCCTGCTCGGCGGCGATATGCTCGCCGCCGGTTACCGCAATATGCCCGATCATCCCGCCTTCGCCGAATCCGGCTGGTTCCGCACCGACGACGCGGGCGTGTTCACCGACGGTGTCCTGCACGTACAGGGCAGGCTGGACGAGGCGATCTCCACCGGCGGCCTGCTGGTGATACCGCAGGTCGTGGAAGCGGTCCTGGCGACCCATCCCGCGGTCTCCGAATGCGTGGTTCTCGGCCTCCCCGACGAACGCCTGGGGCAGCGGGTCGCCGTCGCCGTGGTACCGGCGCCGGGCGCCGCGCCGACGCTGGACGAACTCCGCAGCCACGTACTGGCGGAACTGGACGCCGAGGCCGCGCCCCGCGAACTCACGCTCGTCGACGACATCCCGCTGCTGGGCCCGGGAAAACCGGACCGCGCCGAACTACGCAAACACCTGCTCGCAGGTTCGGCGTCCTGACCAGGCCAGTCCCGGACCGCTTGCCGAGCAGAAGCGCGACGGCTCACCCGGGCACCCTTCCTCCTGCCGTCGACGACTCACGGACTGCCCGCGCGTAATCAGGCGGGCGGCGACGTGGCCCGCTCACCTACCGGATCCGACCGGCGGCCCGGTAGGAACACCGAGGTGTTCGGTGCCACCCGTTCACGGTTCCTCGTCGGCGTAGGCACCGTCGTAGTCGTCGCCCATCGGCACCGGTATGGACTGTTCGGCGATATCGACGGGATCGGCGTGCCAGACGTCGCGGGTACTGCCCGGAGACGTCACCGCGTCCTCCGGAACCGGGACATCGTCCGGGACCGAACGTGGGTCGATATCGGTGTACGGGGCGTCGTCGGGATAGGCCGGTGCGTCCTGTTCGGCGCGGTCGGCCTCGGGCACCGCCTCGAAGGCGCCTGGTTCGGCCGTCCGGGAAAGCTTGCGCTCCGCCATGGTGGGCTCCTCTCCTCCGTTGTGGCCTCAGCGGGCGACTACCCGCCGAGAGGAAGATCAGTCCAACGATCTCGAGAATGCCCCTGTGCGCCCGATCGGGCAAGTAACTGTTCCGGCCGGCGCGGCCGCGTCGCGCGATGCCCACCACCCTGCCGGGGCCCATGTGGGTCTGCGGTCTGCGGATGAGCCTGACCCCGCCGGGCGGATTAGGCTTCGGGGATGGCTACCGCAGCACAATGGATCGAGGGCGCCCGGCCCCGGACTCTGCCGAACGCGATCGCCCCCGTTCTCGCCGGAACCGGCGCCGCAGCCGCCATCGACGGTGCCGTCTGGTGGAAAGCGCTGCTGGCGCTGGGCGTTTCGATGGCGTTGATCATCGGGGTGAACTACGCCAACGACTATTCCGACGGAATCCGCGGCACCGACGACGAACGCGTCGGGCCGCTGCGCCTGGTGGGCTCCGGTGTGGCCTCGCCCGCCGCGGTGCGTGGCGCGGCGGTGGCGAGTCTTGCCCTGGGCGCGGTCCTGGGTCTGGTGCTGGCGCTGTTCTCGGCCTGGTGGCTGATCCTGGTCGGTGCGGTCTGCCTGGCGGGTGCCTGGTTCTACACCGGCGGCAGCAAACCGTACGGTTACCGCGGTTTCGGTGAGATCGCCGTTTTCGTGTTCTTCGGGCTCGTGGCGGTCCTCGGCACGCAGTTCGTCCAAGCGGGGCGGGTCGATTGGACCGGGCTCGCGCTGGCGGCGGGGGTGGGCTCGTTCTCCAGCGCGGTACTGGTGGCCAACAACCTGCGCGATATCCCGACCGACACCGAAACCGGGAAAACGACCCTGGCCGTGAAGCTCGGCGACACCCGCACCCGCACACTGCATATGACGCTCTTGGCAGCGCCGTTCGTGCTGACCCTGGTACTCGTCGCCCGCACCCCCTGGGCGCTGGTGGGCCTGCTGGCCGCCCCCTTGGCCGTCCGGGCCAACGCCCCGGTCCGGGCGGACAAGGGCGGGCTGGAGCTGATCCCCGCACTCCGCGATTCGGGTCTGGCCATGCTGGCCTGGTCGGCCCTCAGCGCCCTGGCCCTGGGATTCGGCGCCTGATCCTCAGTCGTCCGGCAGGATGATGCCGATCACCCAGTTCACGATGGTGATGATGATCGCGCCCAGCAGCGCGGCCCAGAATCCGTCGATGCGCAGACCGTAATCGGTGACCTCGGTGATCCACGCCGTGAGCCACAGCATCAACGCGTTGATCACCAGCAGGAACAAGCCGAGGGTCACGATCACCAACGGCAGCGACAACAGTTTCACGATCGGCTTGACGAAGGCGTTCACCAGCGTGAACACCACCGCTACCGCGAGCAGTACAACGATTTTCGCGCCGTTGCCCTGATCCGGTGGCGAAGCGATCTCGATTTTGCCGACCCACAACGCGGCCAGCCAGATGGCGAAGGCGGTCCCGATCAACCGGAGCACAAGCTGCATTCCCCATGCTAATCACAGGTGCGCTCGTTTTGCCCGCCTTCGGCGCGCGGACAGCGACTTCTGCGCGCCTCCGGTGTGCGGGTTCCGGTCCCCGAAGTCCCTGTCGGTCAACGAGGGCCCGCCGGTTCAGGCTGCTCGGTCGAGGTGGGTGTGTACCTGCTCGCGCAGTCCGGTGAGTGCGCCGGTACCGCCGAGGAGTTCGGTGGTGGCCGAGTTGGGGGCGCGGAGGATGGCGAGCAGGATATGCCCGGACTCGATGGTTTTGTCCTTGCGCGCCAGAGCTTCCCGCAGTGAGAGTTCCAGGACTTTCTTCGCGTCGCGACTGAACGGGATATGCCCGAATCGCATGCGGCTGCGGGACTCCTCCGGTGGGATGGCGCGGTCGAGCGCGTCGGCGCCGAAGTTGGCTTCCAGGGTTTCGCGTACCGCGTCGAGATCGATCCCGATGGAGCGTAGCGCCTCGGCGTCTTCCGCACCGAGTGGTTCGGTGCGGGCAGTGGTGGTGAGTTCGGTCAGTGCGGCGTCGTGGGCGATCCCGTTGCGTTGCAGCAGCGTGCGCAGTGCCGGTTCGGCCTCGTCCAGCAGACCGAGCAGCAGATGCTCGACCCGGATCTCGGGCGACCGTAGTTCACGGGCGTGTTCCTGGGCCGCGACGACCGCCGAGCGGGCACTTTTGGTGAATCTCTCGAACATTTATCGGCTCCTGGTTTTCCGGTTGTACTTCTGATGGACCGCCTGTTTGCTGACCTCGAGTGCGTCGGCGATGGCCTGCCAGGACCAGCCCTGGTCCCGGGCGTTGCCGACCTGGATGGCTTCGAGCCGGTCCAGCAGTCTGCGCAGCGCCAGTACTGCCCGTAACCCCACCGCGGGGTCCGGACTGCCCGCCGCCGCGGCCAATGTGGTTGCTTCCGTCATGCGTCAATTTTGATTGACGATGCGCCGTCTGTCAACAAAAATTGACGAAAGGCCGCCGCAATCGTCACGCAAGGGCTGTGCAAGACGGGAAAGGAACCGTGGTCACCATGACGAAACACGTATCAGCGGCGCCGCTCGCCATCGAGGCGACGGGCCTGGTCAAGGTGTTCGGCGCCCAGCGCGCCGTCGACGGAGTGAGCCTGGCGGTACCGCAGGGCTCCGTCTACGGCGTCCTCGGGCCCAACGGCGCCGGTAAGACCACCACCATCCGCATGCTCGCGACGCTGCTGCGGCCCGACGGCGGCAGCGCGCACGTCTTCGGTCACGATGTGCTGCGCGAACCGTCCACCGTCCGCTCACTCATCGGCGTGACCGGCCAGTACGCCTCGGTGGACGAGGATTTGACAGCCACCGAGAACCTGATGATCTTCTCCCGGCTGCTCGGGCTCAGCCGGTCCGCGGCCCGCCGCCGGACCGCCGAACTGCTCGAGGAATTCGCGCTCACCGAGGCCGCCGGCAAAGCGCTGAAAAACTTCTCCGGCGGTATGCGCCGCCGGCTGGATCTGGCCGCAGGCCTCATCGCGACACCCCCGCTGCTGTTCCTCGACGAACCCACCACCGGCCTGGACCCGCGCACGCGCGCCCAGATGTGGGAAACCATCCGCAAGCTGGTTCGAGAGGGCACGACCGTCCTGCTCACCACGCAGTACCTCGACGAGGCCGATCAGCTCGCCGACCGGATCGCGGTGATCGACCACGGCCGGGTGATCGCCGACGGGACCGCCGACGAGCTCAAATCCTCGATCGGCGGTTCCTCGCTGCACCTCACGCTGGCGGTGAGCTCCGAGCTCGACGACGCCCGCCGGATCATCGCCGAAGTACTGGGCAGCGAACCGCAGCCGACACCGGAGGCCGGCCGGCTCACCGCCGCCCTGCCCGATCCCAACGACACCACCGAACTGCTGGTCCGGTTGCGCGAACGCGGTATCGCGGTGGACGAGATCACCGTGACCAAACCCAGCCTCGACGAAGTCTTCCTCACCCTCACCGGCCACCCGGCCGATACCGACACCGGACGGACGGCGGCATGACCACCACCCTCATCGAACCCACTACCGCACCGGCGCTGCCGGCACCCCGGCCGGCCGCACGGATCGGCCTGCGCCGGACCGCGGACAACACCTTGACCATGGCCTATCGCGGGCTGCTGAAGATCGAACACAATCCCGAGCAACTCTTCGACGTGGTCATCCAGCCGGTGATCTTCACCCTGATGTTCACCTACATCTTCGGCGGCGCCATCTCCGGTGACGTCCAGAGCTATCTGCCGGTGATCATTCCGGGCATTCTCGTACAGACCGTGGTGATGACCTCGGTCGTCACCGGGGTCCAGCTCAAGGAGGATATGGAGAAAGGTGTCTTCGACCGGTTCAAATCCCTGCCCATAGCGCGGATCTCGGCACTGTCCGGAGCCTTGACCGCCGATATGGTCCGCTACGGTATCGCCTCGGTGCTCACCGTCGTGATGGGCCTGATCATCGGATACCGGCCGAACCCCGCGGGCGTTGCAGCCGCCGTACTGCTGGTTGTCGCCTGCTCGTTCGCCACCAGCTGGATCTGGGCGTTCTTCGGGGTGATCGCGAACAAAGCCTCCGCGGTGCAGGGCTATTCGATGCTGGTCATGTTCCCGCTGACCTTCGCCTCGCCCGCCTTCGTCCCGAAGGAGACGATGCCGGGCTGGCTGCAGGCGTTCATCGACGTCAACCCGGTCTCGCATCTGGTGTGGGCCTGCCGGGAGCTGATGAACACCGGGCATATCGGTATGCACGTGGTCTGGTCGTTGGTGGGTGCCACGGTGATCATCGCGATCTTCGCGCCACTGACCGTCCGGTCCTATATGCGTCGCGTGTGAGCGGCACCCGGACCCGTTCAGCCGGACCCGGGCCGGGCGGACGGGTCCGGTAGATCCGACCCCACCTCGCGGATCAGTTCAACGATCCGTTCGGCGGCCACCGCACGGCGCAACCCGCTCGCGGCGGCGACGGCCCCGGCCGGATCCGCTCCGATCCGGTCGCGCCACAGATCACGATGCCGGTCCCAGCGCAGCACGGGGTAATCCTGCCGGGACACCACCCGCGGCGCCAGCGCCAGCAGTTCCACACCGGCCGCCTCCCGCTCGCCCAGCATGAGCAGACCCGAGCCGGCAGCGCAGGCCACCGCGCCAAGCTGCGGCAGGTCCAGCACATAACCGAATCGCCGCGGCGCCAGATCGATCAGCTCGGGCACCAGCCGCGCAACCACATCACCACGCTCGTGCAGCACATGTGCGGCCAGCGCCGCCGACCCGGTGAGGAGCAGGCCGGGTCCCGGCGTGGTTTCGTGTACCGGCCAGCCGAGCAATTCGAGCGCACGGCGGAAATGACCGAGCCCGCCATCGATATCACCTTCGACGAGCTCGATGCCGGCCAGTACGGCGGCAATGGTCGACAAGCGGTGATTGCGGTGGATCCCCGGATCGTCGACCACGGCCAGATCCGCGCCGCCGGACCCCGAGAAACCCAGCGCGGTGGCGAGTTCCCGCCGGGCCCGCGCCGGTTCACCACTGCCGGCCAGCGATGCCGCGAGATACGAATGCACTTCCAGGCTTTCCTCATAGGCCCGGATCCGGTGCAGCAGCTCGGCCGCTTCCTCGTAGAACGCCACGGATTCGCGATACCGCGCGACCTGTCCGGCCAGCGATCCCCGATGCTGGGCCAGCATCGCCCGGCTCCACACCTCCGCTTCGCTCAGGGTCGGTACCGCCGCCCGGGCGTCCCGGCTCGATTCGTGGATCCGGCCCATGTTCTCCCAGATATTGGTGCGGGCCATCAGCGCAAGTGATCTGGTGTGCCGGTCGGGCGAGCGGGTCGCGCGGGCCAGCAGCCGGGCGAGCCGGAGCGAATCGGCTGGGCACGTCAGCAGCTGAGCGAGAAACCGGAACGGCGCACGTAGACCGGTATTGCCGCGCAGTAGCACTCGGGCCCGGTTCCGCACCAGTGCCAGCTGACGGACACTGCGGTCCATGAAGGCCAGATGTAACGCGATCACAGCGTGACAGGCTGTTTCCAGCTCCGCGTACACCCCGCGGGAGCCCGGCGGCGGCGCTGTCGCGACTACCCGGGGTATCCAGCTGATGAGCTCGAGATTCGCCCCGTGCATGACCCAGCGCATGGCCGCGACCGGGAAAACCGCGTACATGGTCGCCGGGTCCCCGGCCGATTCGGCGCGACGCAGTACGGCGACCAGGTTGTCCAGTTCCGCCGCTACGGTCAGCGCCGGCCCCAACTCGTCGCCGCGGCCGTAGCATTCCGCCATCCGCACCGCGAAATCGCGCGCCCAGCGTGCCATCCGCGTCTCCACCAGACGGATTTCCGACCTCGATCCGGTATCCGCCGCGACCAACTCTTGTTCACCGAATTCGCGGACCGTTTCCAGCATCCGGTAGCGGAGCCCGGCACCCTCGACCTCGACGACGGTCAGCAGCGACTGCCCGACCAACCCGTCCACTGCCGCCGCGATATCACCGACCGCTGTTGCACCGTCAGCGGTCGATATCGCACCGTCACCGGCCGACGCCAGGGGATCGCCGTCCGTCGCGCCACCGGCGACCGTTTCGGCCGCCGCGAGTGTGAAACCACCCGGAAAACGGCACATCCGGCGCAACGTCACCTGCTCGTCCGGTTCCAGCAGGTTCCAGCTCCACGCAATCACCGCGTGCAGGGTGCGATGGCGTTCCGGTGAGGTCCGGTCACCGCTGCGCAGCAGCGCGAAACGCTGATCCAGCCGCCGCTCGATATCCTCCACGCTCATCGTCCGCGCGCGGGCGGCGGCGAGTTCGATGGCCAGCGGCAGCCCGTCGAGTGTGCGGCACAGTCGCGCCACGACCTCCATATCGAGACGTACGGACGGGCGCACCGCTCGCGCCCGCGCGCTGAACAGTTCGGTGGCCGGTGAGCCGGCGGCATCGCTGGCCAGCGGCCCCAGCGGGTACACCGTCTCCGCGGTGATCGCCAGCGGCGCCCGGCTGGTGGTGAGCACGGTGAGCTGCGGGCAGCTGCCCACCAGATCCGCCACGACCGCGGCCGCGGCCTCGACCAGGTGCTCGCAATTGTCCAGCACCAGCAGCATCGGCCGGGCCGACAACGCGTCCCGTAGCCGCCGTCGGGTATCGGGCCGGGAAACCTGCGGCGGCAGTCCCGGTTCGCGCCTGATCTCACCGAGCCCCATGGCCGCGGCGACGGCCGATTCGATATCCACCACGGCCTCGGCCGGCGCACCGCCGGGCCGGACCGAGGCCAGCTCCACCAGCACCACCGGCTTGTTTCCGGCTTCCCGCAGCGCGAGTTCGTTGGCGACGCGAGTCTTCCCTGCACCACCCGGCCCCAGCACGGTGGTGACCCGGGAAACCCGCAACAGCCGCGACAGTTCGGCCAGGTCGTCCGCCCGGCCGAGCAGCGCATTCGGCGCCGCCCGTACCCCGACGGCCGACGGCACCTGGTCTGCTGGGCCGGTGCCGCACACGGGCGGGGTCTGGCGCGGTGTGAATCGGCCACGCAGCACGGCGGTGTTCAACTCGGTGATCGCCGGCCCGGGGTCGGTACCCAGTTCGGTGGCGAGCGCCGCCCGCAGATCGGCGAACACGGCGAGCGCCTCGCTGTCGCGACCGGCAGTGGCGAGCAGCCGCATGAGCGTATACGCGACCGCCTCGGCGGTGGGGCGCCGGCGCAGCTGTCGCCGGGCCACCGCTATCGCGCCGGTGAGATCGCCCGCAGACACCCGGGTCTCGCGCTCGACCTCGTCCAGTTCCTGGGCCTGCGCCGCGGCCGCGGCCGACAGTTCGCGGGCCAGCGGGCCATCGGACAGATCCGCGCCCGGCTCTCCCGACCACAGCGCGCGGGCCCGGTCGATACTGCGCTGGGCTGCTTCCAGCTCGCCGACCGCCAGGTGAGCCCGCGCCTGCCCCGCCAGCTCCCCCACGGCGGTGAGATCCACCTGTTCGGCGCGCAGCGCGAGCCGGTAGCCGCCCGGCCCGGCCTCCAGCACCCCGTCCGGCAACACCGACCGCAACCGCGAGATCTGGGTGTGCAACGCATTCGCCGGGGCCCGCGGCGGCTCGTCCCCCCAGACCTCCTCGATGAGGGCGGCGGCGCTCCGCGTCCGGCCCGGCCGCAGGGCCAGCGCCACCAGCAGCGAACGCGCCCGGTTGCCCGGTACATCCACCAGTGTCGCGTCGCGGCGCAGCGCGATCCGGCCCAGCAGGGTGACCACGAGCGGATCGTCCGCCGGCGCCGGCGTCACGGGATAGCGGCTGCCGGAGCGGCCAGGATCGAGAACCATACCGGAGTCATCGTATGCGCAGGCAGGTCCGGCGGTCCGCGCCGAAGCCCGGTGTCAGCCGGACCAGCGGCCGGTCGCGACGAATTCTTCCAGCGCCGCGGTAGGGTCGGCCAGATCCCAGCCCTGGGCCGCGACCCACTCGTCGTCGTAGTAGGTGCCCGCGTACCGCTCGCCGCCGTCGCACAGCAGTGTCACCACGCTGCCGCCACGTCCGGCCGCCCGCATCTCCGCGATCAGCGCGCACGCACCCCAGAAGTTGGTACCGGTCGACCCACCGACCTTCCGGCCCAGCCCGGCGCTCGCGAACCGGGCCGCGGCGATCGATGCGGGGTCGGGTACGTGGATCATCCGGTCCACCACCTCCGGAACGAACGAGGGCTCCATGCGCGGCCGCCCGATTCCTTCGATCCGGGAGGGCAGACCGGTCGTGTAATCGCGGGCCCCGGTCTCGTAGGCACCGTAGAACGCGGAGTTGTCCGGGTCCACCACGGCCAGCCTGGTCGGATGCCGACGGTAGCGCAGATATCGGCCGATGGTCGCACTGGTCCCCCCGGTACCGGCGCCGACGACGATCCATTCCGGGACGGGATCGGTTTCCAGCCGCAATTGATCGAAAATCGATTCGGCGATGTTGTTGTTGCCCCGCCAGTCGGTGGCGCGTTCGGCGTTGGTGAACTGATCGAGGTAGTGGCCACCGCATTCGGCCGCCAGCCGCGCCGCCTCGGTGTACATATCCGGGGGACGTTCCACATAGTGACAGCGTCCGCCCTGCGCTTCGATCAGGGCGATCTTCTGCGGCGAGGTACGCGCCGGGACGACCGCCACGAAATCCAGCCCGAGCAGTTTGGCGAAATACGCCTCGCTCACCGCCGTCGACCCCGAGGACGCCTCCACGATGGTGGTGCCCTCGCCGATCCACCCGTTGCACAGTCCGTACAGGAACAGCGACCGCGCCAGCCGATGTTTCAGGCTGCCGGTGATATGGGTCGATTCGTCCTTGAGGTACAGCCGGATATTCCACTCCGGCGGCAGCGGATAGCGCAGCAGATGGGTGTCGGCGCTGCGCTGCGCGTCGGCGTCGATGAGCCGGACGGCGTTATCGGCCCAGTCCCGCGGGTTACCACGAGTGCAGGATTTCACGCCGCACCGCCGGTGCCGCCCGGCTCCTCTCCGTCGGCCGCGTCCTTCGGCGGCTTACCGGATGCGCCGCGGCCGGAACTTCCCGGTTCGGTTCCTCCCGATCCCGCCGGGTCCGCTTCACCGCGCAGGCGAGCCCGCAGTTGCGCCTTGTCCTGACGGCGGCGTTCGTCGACCGCGGCGATATCGGAATTCACCTGTACGCGCAGGCCCTTGAACAGGGTGAGGGAAAGCGGCATGGCGATCACGATGGCGAACAGGATCGCCACGATCAGCGGAACCTGTACCGACACGATCCACGCGCCGGCCATGATCACGGCGGTGAGTATCGCGACCAATACCAGCCGGGCCAGCGTGTAGAGCGCCAGGTTGCGGGCGAGTCGCCGGCCGGGCGACGGACCGGGCTGCGGGGCGGTCGATTCCTCGGAAGGGTTCGCGTCACTCACCTGACCAGCGTAAGCGAACGGTTTGCGCCCGCCGCACGGGCACATCCGATTTGTCCATTACCTCCGCTTTACCAACAGTAGGTGGTTCGAACACCCGGGGGTCGCGGTGCCACTATGTCGGAATCCGATGAGAAAACGTGACGAAACAGAAAGGTTTGCCATGACCGCGATTGCCGTCGGGGCCCAGGAGAACCTGCTGACCCCCGGCCAGGTTGCCGCCCTGTTCCACGTAGACCCCAAGACCGTGACCCGTTGGGCACACGCGGGACGGCTCGGCTCGCTGCGCACTCCGGGTGGTCACCGCCGGTTCCGCGAATCGGAGGTGATGCGATTGCTCGAATCGCTGACCACCGAGGCAACCGTGCAGGGCGCCTGACCCGGATTTCCACACCGCGACCGAGCGGGGTGACTCGGCCGGCCTCCGGCGGCCCGGCCGAGCGCGACAGGTGGCGGTACATCCGGCGTGAGCAACCCTCTATGGGGGCGGCGAACTCACCCGCCGGCAGTTCCGGAGCTAACCTCGATAGAGGAGGTGAGCCACGTGATCTACGTGTTGGCACTCATCGCGATCGTGGTGATCGCGGTGTTGTGCTGGAAAGCATTCGGCCCCGCGGGCCCAACATCGGCCCCGGGACCCACCCGTAAACGTGTGGTCGGCCCGGATGACGATCCCGAATTCCTCTGGCGTATCTCGCGCCCGCAGAAACATACGGACGGCGATTCGGATTCCACCGAACATTGATTCCCGCGCCGGGGAAAAGGATGCCGGGAATCGACCCGGCAGCCGATGACGGGCGCCTAATCGGCCGTACTGTCCAATTGCGGTAAACCTTCCACCGCCCGCAATTTATCGGCGACCCCGGCCAGGCGGTCCAGCGCCTCGGCCGGTAGCCCGACAGCGGTCTGTACCAATCTCACGAGGGAATCCGGCTCGAGACCGCAGATGATCGCGGAGTTCGCAGAGCTCGCGGTCTCGGATGTACAACAATCCACGTCGACGCCGGTATCCGAACTGACATTCTCCGAATCCACTGCCGCTCTCCTCACTGTTCGACGCGGCTTTATCCGCGTGGTGGAGGGGAAATGACCGTTCACACCCCGATTTTCGCGAGAGCTACCGGGCTGTATGCAATTCAGCTGTTACCGACGGAACAATAGCAACTCAGCATTGCGGTGGAGTAACGATCATCGCGGCGGAAAAGGCCGTGTCGAATGAAAGCGGTTCGAATCGTTACGGAGGAAGCGGGCGGAATCAGGTCAGGCCGGAGTAGCTGTGCAAACCCGATACGACCAGATTGATGATGAACAGGTTGAACAGCATCGCCACGAATCCGGCCACATTGATCCACGCGGCTTTCGTATCCCGCCAGCCCGACGTCGCGCGGGCATGCAGATACGCGGCATACAGCACCCAGGCGATGAACGAGCACGTTTCCTTCGGGTCCCAGCCCCAGAACCGGCCCCAGGCCGCCTCGGCCCAGATAGCGCCCAGGATTACGCCCGCCCCGAAGAGCGGGAATCCGATGATCGTGGTCCGATAGGCCAGCCGGTCCAGGGTGCGCGCATCGGGTAGCCGACGCGCCACGGCTCCGAGCACATTCCCCGATTCCGCCCCCTCGGGCTGGCGCAGCCGGTACAGGAACAGCAGGCTGGCGACACCGGAAACCAGGAACACACCACTGCCGATGCTGACGATCGTGACGTGCAGGGGCAGCCAGAACGAGCGCAGTGCCGGTACCACGGGCGCGGCATCGGAGTAGAGCACGGTTCCCGCCAGGAACATCAAGATCAACACCGGTACCAGCAGAAACGCCCACATACCGCGGTAGCGCGGATCGCGCATGAACACGAGTCCCACCACCGCGGCGGCGGCTGTCGCCATGGACACGAATTCGTACATATTGCCCAGCGGGAAACGGCCGGTCGCGAAACCACGCAGCACGATCGAGGCGATCTGCAGGCCGACCGCCACGAAGAGCACCGAGAACGCGATATTGCCGAGACGCTCCGACAGCGGCGTCCGCGGCGCCTCGCTGACCTTGCCCGGCGTATCGCTGCCCGCCGCCACCCCGCCGGCCGGGACCAGTTCGCGATCGCTCACCTGCCGGGCGCGGGCGGAGGCGTACTGCACGATCAGCAGCAACAGCACCAGCGCGTACACAACGGTCGCCGTTTCATAGGCGAGGTCGCTGTAGCGTGCGAGAGTGTCGTCTATCGACATCATTGTTCTCCCGTGTTCGTACCGCGGTGCCCTGCGGGCACCAGCGCCTTGCCTGCGTGGCGGGGCGCGCCGACTTCTGCTGGGCCCGCGTTCAACTGTCGGACGCGTCCAGCAGGCGCTGCCGCAGGCGGTCGAATTCGCCGCCCCAGCCGGCCTGGTCGGTGCGGGCGAGTCCACCCATCTCTACTACGACGCGTCGTTGGTCCACGGTACCCTCCGGGGTCACCCGCAGCCAGACCCGCCTCCGGGTTATCAGCAATGAGACCAGCAGACCGGCCATCATCACCACCGCACTGACCAGCACCCACTGCTGGGCGGGATCGTGCGAGACCTGAATATTCGCGAATTCCTCGGCACCGTCGAACCGGACCTCGGTGCCGTTGGGCAGGGTGGTCGATTCGCCGGGCCGCAGGTTCACCCGGGCTTCCTTGGTGAGCCGGCCCTGCCGCACCATCTCCTGGTCCAGCGCGAAGATCGACTGGGGGCGGCCCGTATCCAAGCCGGTGTCCCCTCGATAGACGTCCACCGCGACCGCCGGATCCGTCATCGCCGGATACACCGAGGTGAGCAGGGTGCCGTGGAAACTCGCGGTCGGTGCGAACAGGCCTTCGATCGCGATCTGGTTCTGCCGCCGCTCCGCATCGGTGGCGTACATGCCGCCGGGTGGATCCACGCGCAGCACACCGCTGGACAGAAAGGTGGTCGCATCGCTGGGCGCCCACTGCACTGTCTCGGTGCGGGTCTCGCCGTTCGGGAATGTCACGGTGAAGGTCGGGGCGTACCCGTGGCCCTGCAGGTAGACCCGGTCGCCGCCGACGCGCAGCGGATGGTTGACCTGAATGGTCGTATCCCGCCAGGTATCCGTGGTCAGATCGTCGCCCGCCTGATACGAGATATCGGAGGTGAACATCTCGGCCTGACCGTTGTCGAGATAGTCGGCCCGGAAATTGTTCACCTTGATACACATCGGGGTCATCCCGGTACCGTCGTTGACATTGCCGGTGCGGAACGAATCGAAAACCGCCGGCGAGGTGGTGCAGAAACCCGGCCCGCCGTTGGCGATCACGATCACGTTGCCCTCGTAACCGAACAGCCGGCCCACCGCGATGGCCACCAGCAACGCCACCAGCGCGAGATGGAAGACCAGATTGCCGAGTTCGCGCGTGTAGCCCTTCTCGGCCGACAGCGTCACCTCGCCCTCGCGCTCCCCGGGACGGATCTCGGTGCGCCAGCCACGTAACCGCGTACGGGCCCGGTCGGCGATCTCCGCGGCGGTACCGTCGACGACCACGCGATGATGATGCGGGAGCCGGGCCAGATTGCGCGGCACCCGCACCGGCGGGGTGCGCAGGGCGCGGTAGTGGTCCACGGTGCGCGGCAGAATGCAGCCCACCAGCGAGATGAACAACAGCACATACACCGCGGTGAACCAGAAACTGGAGAACACGTCGAACAGTTCGAACCGGTCCATCCACTCTCCGAGGACCGGGCGGTCGGCGATGTATTCGTCGACCTTCTGCTCGTTCAGGCTCCGCTGCGGCAGCAGCGCACCGGGTATCGCGGCCAGCGCCAGCAGGAACAACAGGACCAGCGCGGTCCGCATACTGGTGAGACCGCGCCAGGTGTTGCGCAGGAAAGCCCAGGCACGGCCCAACGGGGACTGCCGGGGCGGACTGGGGGTCGCCTCGGGCTGGTCGGTCACGGTCATATCGGCAACGTCACCTCGGCGACGAAACCGTCGCGCACCCAGCCGATGAACAGATCCCACGCCCCGGTCACGAGCGCCACCCCGACCGCGACCAGCAGCAGCCCGCCGATCACCTGGATGGTCCGGGTATTGCGCCGCAGCCAGCCCACACCGCGCAGCGCACTCGCCGAACCGAACGCCAGAACCACGAACGGCAAGCCGAGCCCGGCGCAGTACGCCACGATCAGCGCGACCCCGCGCGCTGCGGTGGTGCCCTCGGTACCTGCGGCCACCGCCATCACACCGGACAACGTGGGGCCCAGGCACGGTGTCCAGCCGAGCGCGAACACCGCACCGAGCAGTGGAGCACCGGCGATCCCGCCGAGCCGGCGCGGCGCCATCCGGGTATCGCGCTGCAGTGCCGGGATCAGTCCGATGAACGCCAGGCCCATCACGATAGTGACCACACCGCCGAGCCGCTGTAGCAGCTCACGGTTCACATTCAGCGTTTGGATGAGCCCGAAAACGGTGGCCGTGGCAAGGACGAACACCACGGTGAAACCGGCGACGAACAACCCGGCCGCCCCCGCGACCCGCAACCGCCCGGTATCAGGCGCGGGACCGGTATCCCGTTGCGCCGCGGTTTCGATCAGTACCGCCGTCGCACCCGAACCGGCGGCGGCCGCGGCGCGGTCGCGACGGGCCTGCTCGACCGTGACCGGCGGCGCCTGCGCGCCCACCAGACCGGCCAGATACGACAGGTACCCGGGCACCAACGGCACTACGCACGGCGAGGCGAACGACACCAGGCCGGCCAGCAGGCAGGCGCCGAGGGCCAGCAGCAGCGGCCCCGTGGCCGCTGTCTGCTGAAATGACTCCCCCACTCCTGCCAGCACAATCAATTCGAAGTACGCTCCGGTTCCGTTTCGGGATTGTTCGCCCGCCGGTCTCCGGCCCGGCCGCCCGGTGCGGTCGAACCACGCGCACCCGACGGCCGCGAATTCGACACTTTCCGGTCGCTACCGGTGGTTTCGGCCGGCTGTAGCTCCCAGGAGCCCAGCGACGATTTCACCAGTACCTCGGCACGGACGCCGCGCGGCGGCCGGGTAGCCCCGTACCGGCGTACGCCTCGAGACCGCAAACTCCTCATGATGCTCCCTCCGCGGCGATGCGCTGCACCACCGGCATAAGATCCTCGGCGAGTAGAGCGCGCAAGAAAACCGCCGCTACCCGATGGTCCCGATCCAGCACCAAAGTGGTGGGAATGACGCTGGTCGGGAAGTTGCCACCGAGCGCCAGCAAGGTGCGCATCGGTGGGTCGTAGATCGACGGATAACCGATGTGGTTATCGATGACGAAATCGCGTGCTTTTTCCCGCTGAGAATCGCGGACATTGATCCCGAGGAAAGCGACCCCGAGATCCTTGGTCTGTTCGTAGACCTGTTCCAGCGCGGGCGCCTCGGCACGGCACGGACCGCACCACTGCCCCCACAAATTGAGCACGACCACCTGTCCGGGGAAATCGTCCACCGAAACCTTCTCGTCCTTGTCGGACATCAGTTCCGGCCCGGAAAGGTCGCCGATGGTGCCGCGGGCAGACGGCGGATCGTAGAAGATATCGGTCTGCCCACCGGGTGAAACGAATTCGAACGTACCGCCGCCCGTCGCGACCGCGTCGGTCCCGGTCGAACAGGCCGGTACCACCGCGAGACACACCAGCGCCGCGAGCGCCGGCACCAGCCGGCCCCGGAGCGCCGAGGCGACCCTTTTCATATGCCGAACCCGCTCGTGCTGTGTCCATGACGCATGAGCGCGGGCCCTGCGTGGCCACGCTCCGCTACCGCCTCCGGGCCTGACGCGCTCATGCGCCGTGCACCGTCGGGTCCGAACCACCGGCAGGCTCGGAGTAGACGATATCGACCAGCGTGTCACCCCGGTAGACCAGCGACGTCAACGACGCCAGACCGCACTGCCGGCTGCGCGGATCGTGCCAGAGTCGCTGACCCTGCAGGAAGCGGCGCAGCGTCCACACCGGGAGCTGATGCGAAACCAGTACCGCTTCCCGACCGGTCGACTCCACCCGCGCCTTGTTCACCGCGGCGAGCATCCGGTGCGCGATCTGCAGATACGGTTCGCCCCAGGACGGGGTGAACGGATCACGCAGTTTCCACCAGTGCCGGGGTTTACGCAGTGCGCCGTCACCCACCGAGACCCGCAACCCTTCGAAGGTGTTACCGGCTTCGATAAGGTTCTCGTCGGTACGCACGGTGAGACCGTGCCGGCCCGCGATCGGTTCCGCGGTCTCCTGCGCGCGCTGCAGCGGGGACGCGATGACCAGGGCGATATCGTGATCGGCCAGGGCGCGGGCGACCGCACCGGCCTGGGCACGGCCGGTGACCGACAGCCCGAACCCCGGCAGCCGGCCGTACAGGATCCCCCGCGGGTTGTGCACTTCGCCGTGGCGCAGAACGTGCACGATGGTTTCCACGGATTCGGCGTCGCCGGCGCCGGACGCGGGCGGCTCGGCGGCCACCCCGCTCCCGGCCGCGGTGGCAGCGGTCGCGGAGTCGGTACGGTCGGGCGTCTCCGCCGCTTCGGCGGGGCCGGCGGAGAGGCGCTCGGAATCGGATCGGCTCACGCTGGAGTTCCTTCGGATGTGGCAGCGGCGGCCGCGGCCGCGGCGGCCGGCCGCGCGGGGGGGTTACGATAGAAGGCGTCGTCGTCGAGAGCCGCGGAGACGAACCAGGCCTCGAAGTTGCTCGGCGGGGCGTACACCCCGCCCTCCAGCAACCCGTGGAAGAAGGCCGGATACCGCCAGGTCTGGCTCGCCTTGGCGGCGGCATAGTCGAGGACCGGAGTTTCGGCGAAGAACACGCTCACCATATTGCCTGCGAACTGCACCTGATGCGCGACCCCCGCGCCGGTGAGGGCCTCGGTGAGCAGAATGCCGAGCCGTTCGCTGTTGCGATCCAGGGCCGCATACACCTGTTCGTCGGCGGCGCGCAGCGTGGCCAGCCCGGCGGCCACCGCCACCGGATTCCCGGACAGGGTGCCGGCCTGGTAGACCGGGCCGAGCGGGGCGAGCCGGTCCATCACCTCGGCCCGGCCGCCGAACGCGGCCGCGGGTAGCCCGCCGCTCATCACCTTCCCGTAGGTGTAGAGATCGGCGGCCACGGATTCGAGCCCGTACCAGCCGGCACTGCTCACCCGGAACCCGGTCATCACCTCGTCCATGATGAGCAGCGCACCGTTGTCGGCGGTGAGCCGGCGCAGTCCGGCGTTGAAATCGGGCAGCGGCGCCACCGCGCCCATATTCCCGGCGGCGGCCTCGGTGATCACGGCGGCGATCTCACCGGGATACTGTTCGAAGGCCGTGCGCACGGTGTCCAGATCGTTGTAGGGCAGCACGATGGTGTCCGCGGCCTGGGCTCCGGTGACGCCGGGCGAAGTCGGCAGCCCGAACGTCGCGACCCCGGATCCCGCGTCGGCCAGCAGCGCATCGACATGGCCGTGATAGCACCCGGCGAACTTGATGATCTTGGCCCGGCCGGTGTAACCGCGAGCCAGGCGCACCGCGCTCATGGTCGCCTCGGTACCGGAGTTCACCAGGCGCACCTTCTGCACCGGAGCGACCCGTTCCACGATGAGTTCGGCGAGTTCGACCTCGCCGGCCGTCGGCGCACCGAACGACAACCCGTCGCCCGCGACCGCGCGAACCGCCTCCACCACCGCGGGATGCGCATGCCCGAGAATCATCGGCCCCCACGAGCACACCAGGTCGACATACTCGTTACCGTCCACATCGACCAGGCGGCATCCGCGGGCGGAGGAGATGAACCTCGGCGTGCCGCCCACCGAGCCGAAGGCCCGCACCGGGGAATTGACACCACCGGGGACAACCGCTTCGGCTCGCTGGAAAAGCTGACTGGAGGCCGGCACCGCCGTACCGGCCACGCGCAGAGAACTCACGGCCTCCAGTTTGGCAGCCCACCCCCGCGGCGTCGACGACAGGGTGCGCCATAGGTGATCCACACCGCCGCCCCGACACTTGCCACACCAAATACACCGGTGGTTCGCCCGGAGTGCGTACTGTTCTGTTCCGTCGTAACAACTCCGTGAATCACCGGCCGGGGAGGTCGTTTTGCGAATTGCCATCAGAGGTTCGGCGCTGGCCGCGGTCTCGGTCGCATGTGGTGTCCTGGCGACCGGGTTCGGCGCGGGAACGGCCGCGGCGGCCGAACCGGTCGTGGACCCGGACAACGCGCGCGCCGGCCTACGGCTCAATCAGGCCGAAACCGCGGCACTGGCCGGTGGCCCGGTACCCGCGCTGGTCGACCAGGTCGTACCCGCCTCCCGGATCGGCGCCGGCCTGCACAGCGGGACCCGCCTCTACCGGGACGACGACGGCGGCGTGCACGCCTCGTTGCGGCAGGTGATGCTGGAATCGGTCGACAACGGCGGCTCGGTGATCGTGTTCCTCCACGTTCCGGGCGCGGAGCACGGCCGCGTTTTCGACATCTACCAGCAGTGGGACTGAACAGGATCTACCAGCGGTGGGACTGAACCGGCTCGCTCAGTCCCGCACCGGGCGCAGCAGCCGGGCAGCGGCGTCGACGGTGGCCAATCCCGCACCGGTCACCAGCACCCCCGCCAGGAAAAGCCACGGCGCGACGTAGCGGGTCGCGGTGTAGGCCGGATAGTCCCCGGTGGCCGGGAGGTCGATGGTCTGCAGGCCCTGCGCCCAGCACAGGGCGGCCAACCCGATCGCGAGAACCGCCACCGCGAGATCGACAGCCGGTACGATATGCGAACGGTTCACGGGTCTCCTCATCCAGTGCGACTTCTCGATCCCGGGCGGCTCCTCCGTTACCGGAGAATGCCGGCCGGCAGGCTCCCGGGCGTTTCGCGATACCGCCCCGGCTCCACCACCGATGCTGCCCGTGTGCGATCCGATAATCAATCGTCGCGGGCTGTGTCGCCTACCGAATCGGTACCGGACCGGGTGATCGCCTCGGTCAACGCGGTACGCAGCGCCCGGTGGTCCTTCGCCCAGGTACGGACCAGTTCGCCGTCGGTACGCCGCAGGCCGACGGCGGTGCGCCGGCGCGGCACTCCGGTCAGTTCGCCCAGCACCCGGCCGTCTTCCCAAGGTTCGTCGGAGTCGGCCGGGAGTACCGCGGCGATGGAACGGATCGAGGTCGTCTCGGCGCCGTTGCGCAGGAAGCCGTCGGTTACTTCCACACTCACGTGCGTACGGGCTGCATAGATCTGCAGGACCGCGAAACCGGTGATCAGCACGGCGCAGAAAACCAACGCGAACCAATGGGGAGTGACACCTGCGGCGAGCTCCGCGGCCAGCAGGAGCACACAGATCAACGGGCCGTACGCCACCGCCCGCCAGCGGGCTCCAGGTTCCGTGAAGAGTACTTCTCCGGTATCGGCCGCAGTACCGGATCGTTCAGACATACGGACGCGAACCGGAAACCGGAAACACTCGAATCAGCCGACGATGCTGGGAATGAGCAACACCGCCACGGTGAGAACACCGAACAGGATCAGAAGAGTCAGGACGAGCATATCCCGCCGAATACTCTGCGGCTGCTGGATCACCACTCGCATCGTTGCCTCCGATCCCCGGAAAACCGGCCCGGGATTTCGCCCTACTGGACGGGTACCCGTGACCACCGGTTCGCATGTCGTCTGTGACAGCCCTCACCATACATGCCGGAATACCGGGAACAAACTCGACGTTCGTTCTGTGGATGCGCCGCCGACTCAGAGGCGGTATCAACATGCTGGTCAGGAAGCCGATCGGGAGATTTCACAACTTTCCGGGCGCCTGCGGCCCACGCGGCATGAACCACTTCGCGGCTTCCGGCCGCTGGCACAGGTAGATCGCCCCACCCGCCAGGACGGCTTGCAGGATGGACACTGCCCCGGACAGCACCTGCCCGGCGTTCTCCACCACGCCGATGGAGAACAGGGCGGCAACACCCATGATCACCAGCCAGATCCCGACGAAGGTCAGCAGCGTACGCGCCCACAGCCTGCCCTTGCCGAGCTGATGGACAACCGCGACCCCCAGCGCTGCGATCACCGCCCCGAACACCACGCCGAGGACGGCACCCACCGTGACGAGCAGATCGATCGTCGCCGGCGCGAACTGCTGATCCGCGGTCTGCATGCGTTCCCGGAACTCGGCACTGAACCGCTCCCGGTTCAGCAATGTATCGGCCAGCGAAACGAAGAGCTGGACCAACCCCAAACCGATTACGCCCCACCATAATTGCCGCGCGGTGACAACATCCGCGGGCGGATTCACGACCGACACAGCCAGCGCGCCGCCTCTGTCGCCCAATAGGTGAGCACGATATCCGCACCGGCACGGCGAATACCGGTCAGCGATTCCAGTACCGCGGCGCGGCGATCGATCCAGCCGCGTTCGGCGGCCGCTGTGATCATCGAATACTCCCCGGAGATCTGGTATGCCGCGACCGGCACCGGAGATCGGTCCGCCACGTCCCGCAGAATATCGAGATAGGCCATGGCCGGTTTCACCATGACGATATCCGCGCCCTGTTCCAGATCCAGCTCCAGTTCATGGATGGATTCGCGCCGGTTGGCGGCGTCCTGCTGGTAGGTGCGCCGGTCGCCCTGCAACGAAGAGGCCACCGCCTCCCGGAACGGGCCGTAGAACGCCGAAGCATATTTCGCCGCATACGCCAGAATCGCGGTGTCGGTCCGCCCGGCCTCGTCCAGCGCCTCCCGGATCGCGCCGACCTGGCCGTCCATCATCCCGCTCGTCCCGAGCAGATCGGCCCCGGCCTCGGCCTGGGCGAGCGCCATCTCCACATAGCGCAGCAGAGTGGCGTCGTTGTCGACCGCACCCGCCACGTCGAGCACACCGCAATGCCCGTGATCGGTGAATTCGTCGAGGCAGGTATCGGCCATCACCACGGTCGCGTCACCCACCTCGGCGGCCAGCGCCCGCAGCCCACGGTTGAGAATGCCCTCCGGCGCGGACGCCTGGCTGCCCACCGGGTCTTTGTCCTCGGGTTCGGGAACCCCGAACAACATCAAACCACCGACCCCGGCCTCCACCGCTTCCACCGCGGCCTTGCGCAGTGAATCCAGCGAATGCTGGAAAACACCCGGCATCGAACCGATTTCCCGCGGTTCGGACAACCCGTCCGCGACGAACATCGGCAATACGAGGTGCCGCGGCTCCAGACTTGTCTCGGCCACCAGCCGCCGCAGTGCGGGGGTGCGCCGCAACCGCCGCGGACGCTCGATTCCGCTCATGGGTACCGAGTCTAGGTTCACGGCGCGCAGACCGCCGTCGCGGGTTGCGGGGCCCGGCCCCGGCCCATGTCAGGAAGTTCGCCTGCTGTGGCAGCTCCTGAGACAGGGAACGACGAGCAAGCCGCTGAGCACGCAGACCGCCCCGTAACCCACGCGCCGACGCCTTCGCTGCGACCAGTCACCTCACCGGCAGCACCGGCCCGCAAGGGTGGCACGCCGACGGTGTTGCGCCAGTCCTCGGCCGACCGACAGCCGGCCGACCTCGGACCAGGTGGAACGGGGTCGCCGCGGACCGTTCCGGGGAACGGAACCGGGCACGCCCGGCGCATCACCGGCTGCGGCGGCTCTTCTTCCGAGGCGGTGGCAGCAGGCCCTCGGCCCGGAGGCGGGCGGCGTGCTCGGCGAGCGCTTCCACCAACGGGCCCACCTGGGCGACCTCCGGCTGTACGTCGACCCGGAGGCCGAACTCGACCGCGGTTTCCGCCGTTTTCGGGCCGATGCAGGCCACGATCGTGCGCGCGTGCGGTTTACCGGCGATACCCACCAGGTTCCGGACCGTGGAGCTCGAGGTGAACAGGACCGCGTCGAAACCGCCGGTCTTGATCATCTCGCGGGTCTCCGCGGGCGGCGGGGAGGCGCGCACCGTGCGGTAGGCCGTCACATCGTCGATCTCCCAGCCACGTTCACGCAGGCCCTCCGCGAGGGTTTCGGTCGCGATATCGGCGCGCGGCAACAACACCCGGTTCACCGGATCGAACACATCGTCGTAGGGCGGGAAATCGGCGAGCAGGCCGAGCGAGGACTGCTCCCCACTGGGCAGCAGTTCCGGGTTGATACCGAAGGAGCGCACCTTGTCGGCGGTGGCCTCACCCACACAGGCGATCTTCACACCGGAGAACGCCCGCGCGTCCAACCCGAATTCGGCGAACTTCTCCCAGACCGCGCGCACCGCGTTGGTGGAGGTGAACACCACCCACTGGTACCGGCCGTCCACCAGACCCTTGACCGCGCGTTCCATCTGCGCGGGACTCCGGGGCGGTTCGACCGCGATGGTGGGAACTTCCTTCGGGATGGCGCCGTGGGTGACCAGCCGTTCGCTCATCTCTCCGGCCTGATCCTTGGTGCGCGGCACCAGGACCGTCCAGCCGTAGAGCGCCCGCGATTCCCACCACGACATCTTCGACCGCTGCGCGACCGCCTTGCCGATGGTGACGACCAGCGGACCGACCAGTTCGGAGGCGGTGCTGTTCAGTGTCGCCAGGGTGGCCTCGATGGTGCGCTGCTGCCGGGTGGTCCCGCGCACGGTCACCGCGACCGGGGTCTGCGGTGCCATGCCGTGTTCCACCAGCGCGCTCGCGGTTTCGGCCAGATGGCCGGAGGTCGCATGCAGTACCAGCGGGCCAGGAGCGGCGGCCAGCGCCGGCCAGTCCACCTCTCCGCGCACATCGGCCTCGGTATGTCCGGAGCCGAGCGCGATACCCGCATAGCTCGGCACCGCCGAACCGGACGGTAGACCGGGTAGCACCTCGAAAACGATATGCGATTTGGTGACCGTGGTGACCTCGGCGATCACCGCATCGGTGGTGAGCGGGTCACCGGAAACCACCCGCACCACATCGTGACCGGCTTTCGCCTCGGCGATCAAGGTCTTGGCGACCTCGGCGGGGTCGCCGAGGGCGGGCCGCACGTCCACGGCACGCTCGCCGTCGGGGTCGGCTTCCACCTCGGTGCCGATCAGGGCGAGTACTCCGGCGTCCACATCGGGATCGGTAAACGCAAGGGTGGCCCGGCACAGCACTTCGCGGGATCGGGTGGTCAGCAATGCCGGGTCCCCCGGGCCCGACCCTACGAACAGGATCCGCCCCGGATGCTTCTTGCTGGCTCGACTCATCGGTTGTTCTCCATTGGACTGGGTTCGGTGAAGTCCGTGGCGGTGCTCGTTCCCGCTGCGGCGGTGCCGCTCGATTTCACTGCGGCGGTGCCGCCTGATTTCGCTGCGGCAGTACCGCCCGATTCCGGGGCGGCAGCGCTCGAATCCGCTGCGGCGGTGCTCGTTCCCACCGGGGTGGTGTTGTTCCCGGCCGGCGCGGTGGGTGAATCCGCGGTGCCGGGGTCGGCGGCGAGTAGCTCGCGTGCACCCAGCTCCAGTAATTCGCGGGCCAGTGCGCGGCCGAGTTCCGCGGCCTGCGCCGGTGCTCCCACCGTCGAGGCCCTTATCACATCGGAACCGTCGACCGCGGCGGCGCAGCCGCGCAGTGACAGTTCCTCGACGATGCGTCCGTCGTCATCCAACGATTCGACGATTTCGGCAATCGCTCCGACGGGCGCCGTGCAGCCCGCCTCGAGTTCGGCGAGCAGGGCACGTTCGGCGGTCACGGCGGTTCTGCTGCCGTGATCGTCGAGCGCGGCCAGCAGCTCGATCAGTTCGGTATCCGCGGTCCGGCATTCGACGGCCAGCGCACCCTGGGCGGGCGCGGGCAGCATCTGCACCGGGTCCAGCGCTTCGGTGACGGCGTCCAGCCGGCCGATCCGGGCGAGTCCGGCGCGGGCGACAACCACCGCGTCCAGCTCACCCCCGGCGACCTTGCCCAGCCGGGTGTCCAGGTTGCCGCGCAACGGCTGGATGTCCAGACCCAGGCCCAGGGCGCGCAATTGGGCGATCCGGCGCGGCGCGGAGGTCCCGACCACCGCACCCGGCGGAAGTTCACCGAGCACCATGCCGTCCCGGGCGACCAGCGCGTCGCGCGGATCCTGCCGGGGCGGCACCGCGGCGAGTACGAATCGTTCGTCGGCGGCGGTGGGCAGATCTTTGTACGAATGGACCGCGATATCGATATTTCCGGCGGCCAGTTCAGCGCGCAGTGCGCTGGTGAAAACCCCGACACCGATATCCTCGACCGGCCCGGTGGACAGATCACCCGGTGTTTCGATCAACACCAGTTCCGCCGGGTGCCCGGCGGCGATGAGTGCGTCGCGCACATCACCGGCCTGGGTGCGGGCGAGCAGGCTGGCGCGGGTACCGATCCGGAACACCGGTCGGCCACCGGCGGCCGGGCCCGCGGCCGGGGCGCCTTCGCCGTGCAGGACTGTCATGTCGACCGCTCCTGTTCGTCGTCGTGGCTGCCGGGGGTGAAATCGTCGGCCAGGGCCACATCGCCGTCCAGGCCCATCCAGCCCGCGCCGTTGTGTTCGGCGCGGCTGATCTCCATGGGCGCCGCCACGGCCTGGGCCGCTCCCGGTTTCAGTTCGAACAGCTCACGCAGGGCCTCGGCATAGCTGTCGCCGCCCGGCGTGGTGGCCAGCTGCTTGACCCGGACCGTCGGCGCGTGCAGCAATTTGTCCACCACCCGGCGTACCGTGCGGGCCACTTCGTCGCGGGCGGGATCGGCGAGTCCGGGCAGGCGGGAATCCAACCGGAGCAATTCGGCCTCCACCACTTCCGCGGCCCGCTGCCGCAGCGCGGCGACGGTTGGGGTGACCTCGGCCATCCGCTGCCCGGCCAGGTATTTGGCGAGTTCGTCGGCGACGATGGCCCGGGCCGCGGCGGTATCGTCGGCCGCCGCACCCGCAGCCGGGTCGCGCTGGAGGGTCTCGATATCGATCACGGTGACACCGGGCAACCCGGCCACCGCGTGATCCACATCGCGGGGTAGCCCGAGGTCGCAGAACACCAGCGGCCGGCCGGTGCGGCGTTCGCGGTGTGAGAGCGCGTTGTGCGCATCGGCCAGGGTCACCACCGAGCCCACCGCGCCCGTGCAGGTGATCACCACATCGGCCGACACCAGCGCCTCGCCCAGCCGGGACAGTTCGTAGGCGCGTGCCTTCACCCCGTGTGATTCGGCGGTCGCGGCCAGGCGTTCGGCCCGCTCGATGGTGCGGTTGACCACCAGGATCTCGTCGATTCCGGCGCGGGACAGATGCGCCACCGACAGACCGCCCATCGCGCCGGCGCCGACCACCGCCGCCGTCCGGCCGGCGAGCGGGCCGAGCACGGTGGCCGCACGGTCCAGCGCCACCGATACCACCGAGGCACCGGCCCGGTCGATCCCGGTTTCCGAATGCACCCGCTTACCGACCCGCAACGCCTGTTGCGACAGCTCGTGCAGGGTACGCCCGATGGCCTGCTGGGCGTCGGCGGTGGTGTAGGCACTGCGGATCTGGCTGAGGACCTGCTGTTCGCCGACGACCATGGAATCCAGCCCGCTGGCCACCGCGAACAGATGTTCCGCGGCGGCCTCGCTGTAGCGGACATACGCGTGGCGGGTGAGTTCGGGCATCGGCAATCCGGAATGCGCGGTCAACAGTTCACCGACATCGGCGAGACCACCGTGGAAAGCATCGACGACCGCGTAGATCTCCACCCGGTTGCAAGTCGAAACGATCATCGCTTCGGAGATATGGCTCGAGGCCAGCATGCGGTCGATCAGTTTGGGCCGATCGGCATCGGTGATCGCCACCTTCTCCAGCATCGCAACGGGTGCGCTGCGATGGGAGATCCCGACGAGAAGAACGCTCATGGTGTGACCACCGATCCCTTGCTGGTTGGCTCCGTTGCCGTATGCGAGGTCGTCTGGGCGGCCTGCGCCGCGCAATGGGACAGTCCGGCGGTGCCCGGCGTCGGGTGCGCGGGCACCCGGCGGGCGATCCGGCCGGAACCGGTCAACGGATGAGCGGCCGGTACGGCACTGTTCGATACAACGCCGGCGGCACCGGATTCATTCGCCGGACCGGTGGCGGTCTCCGCCACATCCGCGGTGGTCGAGCTCTCGGTGGGCTCTTCGGGGTCGGCATTGCGCACCCGTTCGAACGAGAGCATCTGCATTTCCACGGCGAGATCCACCCGCCGCAACTCGACCCCCGGTGGGGCGGTCAGCTGGCACAGCGCGAAGCTCAGGATGGACTGCATCCCGGCCGCCACCAGCTCGTCACACACCTGCTGGGCACTGTCGTCGGGCACCGCGATCACCGCGATGGTGGGACGCAGCACGGCGATCTCGCCGGCCAGGTCGGCGGCGTCGCGCACCCGCAACCCCTCGACATCCAGGCCGATCACCTCGGGATCGTTGTCGAAGATGCCGACCACGGAGAAGCCCCGCCGCCGGAAACCGCGATAACCGACCAGCGCACGACCCAGATTGCCCGCACCGACCAGCACCACCCGATGACCACCGGACAGGCCCAGAACATCTTCGATCCGGGCCCGCAATCTGGCCACGTCGTAGCCGACCCCGCGCACCCCGTTCGGACCCAGGAACGACAGATCCTTACGAAGTTTGGCCGAATTGACACCCGCCGCGACAGCCAGTTCCTCACTGGATACGATGGCGACACCGTCATCGGTCAACAGGGCGAGCACCCGGAGATAGGTGGCGAGCCGGGCCACCGTAGCCTGGGGAATGTCCTTCTGCGGTGTTCGAGTGGTGACGTTGGGAGCATCGCCGGAGACGCCGCGCGTCTCATGGTGCTCACTCACGTCCTCGGCTCCTCGTCCGGACCGCCAGACGGCCCGGGATGGTCGGCGACCTCGGCCATGATTGATGCGCCTGGGGTCGGATATCGGGTTGATTCACCTGCTACCGGCGGCCGGATACTCGCCCCGGCCTGCGGTTCGCGTGCCACCACCGTAACTGCTTGTGAACCCATGCACAAAGTCGGTGAAATTCGCCTCATTTTGTGTCGCGGCCGAGCCTTGTACGATCTGCGCCCACAATTCGCACGGCGTCAACGACCGAGGTCGCTGCGTAAACGTGTCTCGTCCACGTCGAAATAGCTGTGTTCCCGGCCGTCGAGCAGGACAACGGGGAGCCGGTCACCGTATTCCGCGCGCAGTGCGGGGTCGGTACCGGCGGCGACATCGACGTCCACCACACCGGGGGTGAGACCGAATTCCGCGCATACGGTTCGCAGCTGATCCAGCGCCCGGTCGCACAGCGCGCAGCCGGCGCGGGTCAGCAGTGTCACCTCATGAGTCCTCGGGTTGGTCATAACCGCCATTCAACCCGCCCGGCGCGGCCGTTCGCGCCACTGCGGTGCGTCCGGGGGCCCGCGTCCGGTTAGTGTGGACGTGATTCGCGCGAACAGGCGGAGGTACTGGTGCCGGAACGATCGAAGGTGGGGAAAACCGGGTTCATCGCGGGCCGGTTCGGAGAACTTCCGGTGCGCTGGAATCTGGGGCCGCTCGGACAGGGCCTCACCGAGCAACTCGCGCGTATCTCGCGCAGCCCGTTCGGACCCAGCGAGGAGGAGGTCCGCGCCAATGTCGCCGGTGAGGCCAGCGCCGACGCCGCCCTGGCGCTACAGGACGCCGAACGGGCCGGCGCCGGTGATATCGGCATCCCCGAGGTCCCCCGCGACCTCACCGCCGCGGCATTCTTCGACGTCGACAACACGATGGTGCAGGGCGCCTCGATCGTGCATTTCGCTCGCGGCCTGGCGGCGCGCAAATATTTCCGCAGCGCCGATCTGGCGGATATCGCGTGGAAGCAGGTGAAGTTCCGGGTCACCGGCAAAGAGAACAGCACCGATATGGCCACCGGTAAAGAGAAAGCACTGGAATTCATCGCCGGCCGCTCCACCGCCGAACTCGCGGCGCTGGGCGAAGAAATCTACGACGAGATCATCGCCGACAAGATCTGGCCCGGCACCCGCGCCCTGGCACAGATGCATCTGGACGCGGGCCAGCAGGTCTGGCTGGTCACCGCGACCCCGGTCGAACTCGCCCAGGTGATCGCCAAACGACTCGGCTTGACCGGCGCCCTCGGCACAGTCGCCGAAAGTGTCGACGGGAAATTCACCGGCCGCCTGGTCGGCGATATCCTGCACGGTCTCGGTAAGGCGCATGCCGTGCGCGCGCTCGCCATCCGCGAAGGTCTCAACCTCAAACGCTGTACGGCCTACTCGGACAGCCACAACGATGTGCCCATGCTGTCGCTCACCGGCACCGCGGTCGCCATCAACCCCGATTCCGACCTGCGCGAGGTCGCCAAGGCCCGCGGCTGGGAGATCCGCGATTTCCGCACGGGTCGCAAAGCCGCGAAAATCGGTGTCCCCACCGCTCTCGCCCTCGGGGCCGCCGGCGGTGCCGTTGCCGCCGCCGTAACCCGTCGGCGGCGGTAGTAGCCCGCCGCCGAAAATTCAGCCCATGAATGTGTTGCGGCGTTTGATGAGCAGTTTGTAGAGGGTCTGCTGGATGGTTTCGCGGACCTGGTCGGTGACCTCGAACATGAGCATCGGGTCGTCGGCGTCCTCGGTTTCGTATTCGGCGGTGCTGATGGGCTCGCCGAATTCGATGTACCACTTGGAGGGCAGCGGGACGGCACCCAAGGGACCGAGATGCGGGAAGGTCGGGGTCACGGGGAAATACGGCAGGCCCAGCAGCCGCGCGAGCGGTTTGATATCGGCGAGTTTCGGATAGATCTCCTCCGATCCGACGATGGAGCACGGGATGATCGGCGTACCCGTGCGCACGGCGGCGGCCACGAAGCCGCCCCGGCCGAAGCGCTGGAGCTTGTAGCGATCGGCGTACTGCTTACCGACACCTTTGAACCCTTCCGGGAACACCCCGGTGATCTCGCCGGACCGCAGCAGGCGTTCGGCGTCCGGGCGGCAGGCCAGGGTGTGCCCGGCCTTGCGGGCGAGCGAACCGACCATCGGCATCTCGAAGACCAGATCGGCCGCCAGCAGGCGCAGCGCCCGCTGTTTGGGATGGTGGTCGTGGACCGCGAGTTGCAGCATCAGTCCGTCGAGCGGGACGGTGCCGGCGTGGTTGGCCACGAGCAGCGCGCCACCGGCCTCCGGAATGTTCTCCATACCGTTGACCTGGACCCGGAACCAGTTCTCGGCGAGCGGGCGCAGCGCGGGTAGCAGCACAGATTCGAGCAGATGCTCGTCGAAGCCGAACTCGTCGATCTGGTAGTCGCCGGTGAGCCGGCGACGGGCGAACTCGGCGGTACGCCCGATCTGTTTGCCGACGGCGTCGCGCAGCAGATCTCCGAACGACCGCGGCGGCGGCGGAGTGGGCGGTGTCAGCCGGTCGATCAGTGAGGTCACCGACCGGTCGGCGGACCCGGCCCAGTCCCGCGCGGGCGGCCGCGGCCGTGGTTCGGCGGAAAGATCTTGTAACCGGATAACTTTGGCGACGTCGTTCATGTATGTGCTCCCGTACCGGCCCTCAGCAGGCCGAGCAGTTTGTTTTCTGCGGCGTCGATCCACGCTGGATCGACTACGGGCCGCAACGCTGCGCCCCCGGTGAAGTCGTCGAACGCCTGTACCGTCGTCCAGCGCGGCTCGAACCCGAGTTCGGCGCGCATACGCGTCGTGTCCAGACCACAACCGAAAAGGAAATAATCGAGCTGCTCGGAACTGAAATCACGCATCACCGGGCCCATCAGGGTCCGGCCGACGGTGCGGAACACCGACCACGGTACCGGCATCGCGACCCGGCCCGCACGGCGTACCGCCTGAGAAAGTGCCAAGGCTCCGTCGCCGGCGACGTTATAGATGCCACCCGGCCCCGCCGCGGTGGCATGGACCAGCGCCGCTACCGCATCTTCCTCGTGCAGGAACTGCATCCGCGCGTCCCGCCCGAGCACCGTCGGTGTGATCGGCGAACGCAGCAGTTGCGCGGCCCGCCCACCCAGGCCCGGGCCGATGATCGGGGCGAGGCGCAGGGTGATGGTGGTGATATCCGGCCGCCGCCGGGCCAGGCCACGCGCGAAACCTTCGACCTCGATCATATCGCGGGCGAACCAGCCGCCCGGTGGCGTGCGCGCGCTCATTTCTTCGGTGAATTTCGCAGGGTCCTTGGCACTGCCGCCGTATACCCCGGAACTCGAGCGCAACACCACCCGGCGCACGGTCGGTGATTTATGGCAGACCGCGAACAACTGCATCGCGCCGAGCACGTTCATATCTTTCATCGCCGCCCGTCCGCCGCCCCCGGACGGCGGTTGCGACAAAATCGCGGTATGTACCACGGTATCGACATCGTGACGTTCGATAACTTTGCGAATCAACGGGTTCCGGATATCGGCGCGCACGAATTCGGCGCGGCCCATCCGGCGGCGTAGCGGCGGGGCAGGGGTGAGTACATCGACTGCGACAATGCGCTCGATATCGGGATCGGCGGCCAGCCGGGTGACGACATTCCCGCCGAAGTATCGGCTGGCACCGGTCACCAGCACCACCCTGGGCCTGTAGTTGCCGTTCACGTCAGCGTCCACCTGCACCGGACCGTCCCACCTCGAGCATCGGATCCCCCGCTCACTGTTCCACGTACAAGACTAGCGGCCGTGACCCCGAACACCGCCGCCCTTAACGGGGATCTAACCCCAACTTCAGCCCACCGAAACGCAAAGAAAAACCCGCCACCGGAATGGTAGCGGGTTTTTCCGGATACGATGCGCGCTCGCGCTTACTTGCCGAGTTTGCGCCGCTGCACGCGGGTGCGACGAAGCAGCTTGCGATGCTTCTTCTTCGACATGCGCTTGCGGCGCTTCTTGATCACAGAACCCATAGGGTGTCCTCGCGTTCTCTCCTCGGCGCGTCACGCGCTCGCTTACGTCAACTATCCGGCCGTACGCCCGGTTGCTCGCGGCTGAACACTCAGCCCTGGACGCGGCGGCCGGCCACGACCGCCCGAGGGCAGGTCGGCAGCCGCCACCGATCCAACACAGCGAGGGTTGATGTTACCGGCCCACCGGGCGGGGCCGGTAACCGCCTTCACCCGGCATCGAAGTAGGACGTCTCCAGATATTCGTGCACCGCCTTCGCGTGCACCCGGAACGATCTTCCGACACGTACTGCCGGTAACTCGCCCGAATGCACCAGCCGGTACACCGTCATCTTCGATACTCGCATCAGATCTGCCACCTCGGCGACGGTGAGAAATTGCGTCCCACCACCGAGTATTGATTGTCCTGGCGACGAACCACCGCCGCCACCAGCGGACATCTTGTTAGAAGACATCATCGCACCATTGACCTCCGGCACGTCCGCGCCGCCGGCTTCCCCACCGGCGGAACAGACACGCACGTGCTCCTTGAAGCTTAGCGGGACCAGTGGGATTACTGCGACGGGAGTGAGAAAACAGGTTCATACGCTGGGGGTCGTCCGGTCATTCGGAGGACGCACCCTGTTCCGATGAACGCTGCTTTGCCGCGTGCAGCGCCTCCAGGAAGGCCGAACGCAGACCCGACCGCTCCAGTTCGCGCAGGGCCGCCGCGGTCGTTCCCGCCGGCGAGGTGACGGCCGCCCGCAGATCCACGGCACTCTGCCCCGACTCCGCCAGCATGGCCGCCGAACCGAGCATCGTCTGGGTGACCAGCTGGGTGGAGATATCCCGGGTGAGTCCGAGCCCGACCCCGGCCTCGACCATCGCCTCCACGACGAGGAAGAAGTAGGCCGGGCCGGAACCGGATACCGCGGTCACCGCGTCCATCTGCGATTCGGGCACCACACAGACCTGCCCCACGGTGCTCAGCAGCTCGCTGACGAGTTCCAACTGCTCACGTTTGGCATAGCGCCCCGCGGCGAGCACACTCATTCCCTCACCGACCAGCATCGGGGTATTCGGCATGACCCGGACCACAGGGAAGCCCGCCGGTAGTTTGTTCTCCAGCCGGGCCGTCGGCACGCCCGCCGCCAGCGACACCAGGATCTGATCGCGTTCACCACCGAGATCGGCTTTCCCGAGTTCGGTGAGCACCGCGTCCACGTCGGTCGGCTTCACCGCGACAACCAGCAGATCGGCACCGACGGCCGCGTCGGCGACCGCGTCGGTCACGCGCACCCCGAATCTTCCCGCCAGCAGTTCGGCCCGGTCGGCGTGGGTTTCGACGACCACCAGGTCTTTGACGGCTCGCCCGGCCTCCAGCAAGCCGGCGATCAAGGCCTCACCGATCCGGCCACCGCCGATCACCGCAATACGTGTCATGAGGACAGTGTCCAATGCCTCGCCTCCGCGCGCGCGAACGGGCCCCGAACCGCGAGAGTCGCCCCGTGCGACGGGCGGATCGCCCCGCACGCGGGAAGGTACGCACCGGAGCGGCCTCGAGTCCGGTTACCGCTTCGGGGAGGGCAGCAGCGCCAGCTGGCGGCTCTGCGCGACCAGCGCGCCGGTGGAGTCGACCACTATCTGGTCGGAGTCGAACATACCCCCGCCCACCTCGTGGGTGGTGGCAATGATCCGCAACCAACCCGGCGCCGGGCGCCGCCGCAGATAGGTCGTCATCTGCACGGTCGGTGACCAGCCGAAATAGCCCAGATTGGTGGGTACCGGCGGGCACATATCGGCGGCCATCATCGCGATATAGGTCGCGGTCTCCGGATCGGCCTGGTCCTGTGGCCGCGGCCGTAGCCACATCCGCAACCGGGGTTCGCCGTGCTCGTTGTCGATGAACCGCGCCCATTCCCGGTCGAGGAACGCGTCCATACCGCGGGCGACATGCACGATCCGGCCCATCGAGGACCCCGGTTCATAACCGATCGCGTCCGCGCTCGGTTCGACCGGCAGATCGGTATGAGTGGGGCTGTACAGCGGTGTCCGGTCCGGGCCGTCGAGATGACCGAACGTGAACGCGGTACGAACCAGCGGCCGCCCCCGCTGGTTCAGCGTCACATCCACCAGACAGATCTGCCGGCCCACCTTCCGGATGGACACCTCGTATAGCACTTCTCCGGGCTCCGGCGCACCGAGAAAATCGGTACTACCCGACAGCGGCGCCATGGCCGCCCGATCCGGTTCCACGGTCCGCAACCACCGGGTCGCGGCCGCGGCCGAACCCGCGACCATCGTGCCGCCGTGCACCTTCGGGCCGATCGTCCAGATCTCGTCGACGACGCCGCGGTAGCGGCCGGCACCCGGCTCGTCGGCGGCGAGTTCGGTCAGAGCACAGACCCGGCTGAACGGCGCCTCCGTGTGCACCAGGTCGATATCGGTGCCGGGCTCCGTTTCCGTCGTCATCAATACTCCTGTGTTCATCGCGGCGCTGCGGCGCCGCCGGGTCGAGGCCCTGGGCTCGACTCGTCGAGGGTCTCGCTGGACTCGGCGCCGCGGTGGTGCTGTTCCTGAGGGAACAGCCTACGGGTGATTTCGACGGAACCTTCGAGAGGCGTATGCCTTCGTGTCCGGGAGCGGGCGACCCGACACCTCCCGACCGGGGCGGGTTCTGCGGGCACCCGACAGATGTCGGAGCGCAGTTCAACGCAGCTTTTCGCGGGCGAATTCCAGGGTGCGGGTCAGCTTGGCCGCGCGGGCCGCAGTGGTGCGAGCTTCCTGGGTGTTGATCTCGGCAACGACGTGTCCGGTGAAACCGTTGCCGACCAGTGCGGCACAGACCTCTGCGCAGGGCTGTGTGCCCTCGCCGGGGATCAGATGTTCGTCGTGCGCGGCCCCGCGGCCGTCGGCCAGATGCAGGTGCACCAGGCCTTCGCCCATGCGGTCGACCAGCAGCAGCGGGTCGGTGCCCGCGGTCGCGGTATGCGAGAGATCCAGCGTGTAGTGCTGGAAGCCGGTATCGGTGGGGTCGTAACTGGGACTGAACGCGGTCAGTGCCAGACCGGGACCACCGCGGCGTTCGAGGCGCCGGATATCGCCGGACCGGCGGCCGAACAACTTGTCGGCCCGCATCGGGAACATGTTCTCCACCGCGACGGCCACCGAGCTCTGCTGCTCGAGGTCGGCCACCTGTTCGGCGAATCCTTCGGCATAGCGCCGCTGCCACCGGAACGGTGGATGTACGACCACGGTGTCGGCGCCGAGCGCTTCGGCGGTACGCACACTGCGAGCGAGTTTGGCCACCGGGTCGGCGCCCCAAACCCGCTGCGAGATGAGCAGGCAGGGCGCGTGCACCGCAAGTACCGGTACGGAGTATTTACGTGAATAGCCGCGCACGGTGTCGATGCTCTGACTGGCCGGTTCGGCCCACACCATCAATTCGATACCGTCATAGCCCAATTCGGCCGCATACCGGAAGGCGGCCTCGGTGTTCTGCGGATAGACAGAGGCAGTCGACAGACCGACCTTTATCCCCCCGTCCCGCAGCGGGGCCGCGGGAGTATTGCCTGCCATCGTCGCCCTCGCTCAGCCGGTACTGAGTAGAAATGCCAACGGCCCCAATGTCACGAACACACCGACGACCACGGCGATCACGGTACTGAAGATATCGTCGGTGCGGCGCAGGATCCGCACCAGGGCCACGAGACCGAGGATCACCACGACGGCCAGCGCGAGCGCCGCCAGCGGCTGCATTTCCCACAGCATTTCGAAGCCTTTGAACAGCAGCATGCCGGCCAGTGCCGCGCCCACGCTCTGCACGCCCAACATGACCCATTGTTTCCGGGGATCCGCCGCTTCCGCGCTGTCACGTTCCCGGCCACCGGTGGCCAACCGTGAGCGTGCGGCGGCGAGTTTGCCGCTCGCCCCACCGAACCTTGTGCTCGCCGCGCTGAGTTTCGTGCTCGCCGCACCGAATCTGCCGCTACGCGAGATCCGGTTCCGCCCCGCACGGGGCTCGTCGTCGGTCTCGTCCTCGGGGATCGCGTAGAAATCGGAATCCGGCTCGAAATCGCCGGTGTCGGTGCCGTGGTCACGAGGCATCGGTCCGGGTGCCGGCGGCATCGGCCCGTGCACATCCGTGGCATACATATCGGTATTGCGGAAACCGTCGCCGGCCGGAAAATCCGGAGGTGGCGGGCCGGGAGCGGGAAAGCCCGGATCGATCGGGGCTGCCGGGGCACCGGGATGGTCGTTGCGCCTTCCACGGCGTGGGCGCCGGTCTGCCTTCTCCAGCGGCGGAACAGCGAGATCCAGTGGGCCCGAAGCGGCCCCCTTGCTCTGCTCCGCCAGCGACCACACCACGGTCGCGTGGTCCGCGTTCGCCGGCTCGTCGGGTCGCCGCGGAGGTTCCGGCCACGGGGCGGGTTCGGGCAATGGGCGGGAACCGCGACGACGGCGTTCGAGCTTGGGCCGCGGATCGTCAGCGGATGCGGGCGACGGCCATGCCTCGGTGGCGGGTGCCGGCGGACCCAGGCGCGGGGGCCCGCTCTCCGGTCCCGGCCAGGGCGGTCCGATATCGGGATGGCCGAACTCCGGTGACGCGGCCGGTGCGGGCGCGGGGAACGAGCCGAAACCGCCGGGGGCCGATGGAAGTCCGTATCCTGCCGGGGCTTCCGGTGCAGGGGCCGCCGAATCCTCCGCCACCGACGCGGCCTCGGCAGCTTCCGCCGCTCGCCTGCGGGCGGCCCGGCCGCCACTGGGCAGCGGTGGACCGGTCTCCCGAGGTTGATTCGGCGCGGCCGGATCAACGCCCGGGTACGCATCGGCCGACAGCTCGTCGTCGTCCGGTTCGGCGCGCCGGCGCCGGCCACCGCGCCGTGGTGCCGCTTCGGCCGGGTACGGGTCCGGCTCACCCAACCGCGCGGGCCGGCCGTCCGGCGGGGCGCCATCCTGCTGCGGGGCCAGCGGGTTGTACACCGTGATCGGCCCGGACATCGGCGACTGGCTCGGCTCGCCGCCCGAAACCTGTTCGCCCGCATAGTCGTGCGGCAAGTACCCGGTGCCGCCGGGCGGATACTCCCCGGGCGAACCGGCCGGCTCCTCGTCCTCGTCGGCGGCCGCGTGCGCGGTACCGCCGTCGACGACCGGAAGATCGCCGGTCAGCTCGGAGACCGAAAGCCCGCGGCCTCCGCGCCGTCTGCGTCCGCCACCGCCGGAGGCCGGCTGCTGACCGTTGCGGGCCAGGAGTTCGGCGACCGACAGCTGATTGGAGTTCCTGCTCATGAAGGCACCGTTTCGACCGGGCCCGCCGACGTACTGCCACCGGGCGCCCAACCGTTACCGGCCGCCGCGTTCGGAGCGTTCGTTGTCAGTGGTCCACCATCCATATCGGTATCCAGTTTGCGCAGAATCAGCCCTTCGCGCAGCGCCCATGGACAAATTTCCAGCGTATCGAGGGAAAGCGCACGCATTGCGGCCTCGGCGACGAGGGCACCGGCCACCAATTGCTGCGAACGATCGGCGCTGACCCCTTCCAGTTCCGCGCGGTCGGACGCGGTCATCCGGGAGATGAAAGCGATCAGTTGCCGCAGCCCCGAACTGGTCAGCGTCCGCCGGACCCGCGGCCCCGCACCCGAGGGTGCGGCACCGGTGAGCCGGGCCAGCGACCGGAAGGTTTTGGAAGTGCCCACCGCCAGATCGGGTTTACCGGGCACCAGCAATTGTTTGGCGGGATCTACCAGTTCGGCCGCCAGCCAATCCCGCAGGATGCCGACCCGCCGTTTGCTCGGCGGGTCCTCGGGCAGCCATTTGCGGGTCAACCGGCCGGCTCCCAGTTGCAGCGACAGCGCCACATCGGGTTCCTCGTCCACACCGCTGCTCACCTCGAGCGAACCGCCCCCGATATCGAGATTGAGAATCCGCCCGGCGCTCCAGCCGTACCAGCGGCGGACCGCGAGGAAGGTCAGCCGCGCCTCGTCCGCCCCGGCCAGCACCCGCAGATCCACGCCGGTCTCCGCGCGGACCCGCGCCAGCACCTCGTCGGAATTGGTTGCCTCGCGTACCGCCGAGGTGGCGAACGCCATCAGTTCCGCGCAGCCGGAGGTGATCGCCAGATTGGCCAGGTCGGCCACCGTATCGACGAGTTTCTGCGCCCCCTCGGCGGTGATCCGCCCGGCGTCGTCCATGCTCTCCGAGAGCCGCAACGACTCCTTCGTCGAGCTCATCGGCATGGGATGACCACCCCTGTGCGCGTCCACCACCAGTAGGTGAACGGTGTTGCTGCCGACATCGAGGACACCTAGACGCACACGAACACGGTACTTGGTCTACCTGAACAGCAATCGACCTGGTCGTGGTGTTAGCGTTAGGGGTTGTGACGTCTGGCGCAGCCACGAACGACTCGATGCCCACCCCATCCGGGCATACTCCGACCGATCTTCCGATGCCGAAGATGCGGCCGAGCCGGGAAGTGCCGCTCGACTTCCCCCGGGAATGGCTGGAGTTCGTGGATCCGGCCGACGACGAACACCTGATCGCCGCCGACCTGACCTGGTTACTCTCCCATTGGACCTGCGTTTTCGGCACTCCCGCCTGCCAGGGCATCCTCGCCGAACAACCCGATGCCGGCTGCTGCACGCACGGCGCGTTCCTCTCCGACGACGACGATCGCAAACGTCTGCGCAAAGCGGTGAAGATGCTGACCGCCGACGATTGGCAGCTGATGGATCAGGCCCGCAACGACAAGGGCAAGATCAGTCGCAAGTCGTACTTGGAAACCGACGAACTCGACGGCGAACCGGCCGAACGGACCCGGCGCCACAACGATGCCTGTATCTTCCTCAACCGGCCGGATTTCCCGGGCGGCGGCGGGTGCGCCCTGCACATCATGGCCGTACGCCGGGGCGTGGAGCCGCATACCGTCAAACCCGACGTCTGCTGGCAGCTGCCGATCCGCCGGACCCAGGAATGGGTGACCCGGCCGGACGGCGTCGAGATCCTGCGGACCGTGCTCACCGAATACGACCGGCGAGGCTGGGGGCCGGGTGGGATAGACCTCGACTGGTACTGCTCCGGTTCCCCCGACGCACATATCGGGGAAAGGCCCGTCTGGCAGGCCTACCGGGCCGAACTCATCGAGCTGCTCGGCGAACCCGCCTACCGGGAACTGGAGCGGCAGCTGCGCCGCCGCGAGGGCACCCCGATCATCGCGGAGCACCCCGCGACCACCCAGGCCCGCCGCAAGGCCCGGGCGCGTCACAACGGTTTCCAGCCCGAGCCCGATAAAATTCGGGAACTCTAGCTGCGATAACCCCCACCACCGGAGGCCGCGCCATGAAAGTCGGGCGATTCGCTGCACTCCACACCAGGTACGTTCGCCCCGATCGAAAGTCCGCCGGCGGACATCGGCCGTTCACCGCCGCGGATAACGTCATGAAACACCTGCCCGGCCGCCGCCCGCCGGGCGAAGAACGATCCCTACCACAGGGTCGCGCAGCGCGGCGTCCTGCGACGCTATGCCCGGCCGGCCGGGGGATACCGACCGTGCGGACCGCTGCGGTATGCCACATCGTGTTCACTGCCGCCGTCATCGCGGCCGGTGTCACCGTGGCCGCGGCCGGCGCGTACGCGCAACCGGCCGCGGACCCCCATCAGTTCTCCGACCACACCGCCGAATTCGTCCCGCTCGGCGCGCCGAACGCGCTGGCTGCCCGCGATACGGGAAAACAGCTGGTACTCAGCCCGCACGGAACTCGGCGCAGTATCGTCTGCCGCGGTAACGGCACCACCGTTCCGCTTTACGACTGCAGCCAGGAAGACGGTCTGGGCTGGTCGCCGCTGCACCGGACCGACACCCCAGTGGGGGAGGTCTGGATCTACTTCCCCTGACTACCGCTCATACGCCGCCGCCCGCGCGGTGGCTCGCTCAGGCTTCGAGCTTGTATCCCAGACCGCGTACGGTCACCAGGTGTTCGGGCCGGGCCGGATCGGCTTCGATCTTCGACCGCAGCCGTTTGACGTGCACATCGAGGGTTTTGGTATCGCCGACATAGTCCGCACCCCATACCCGGTCGATCAGCTGGCCGCGGGTGAGGACCCGGCCGGAGTTGCGGAGCAGGTATTCGAGCAGATCGAATTCCTTCAGCGGCAGGGTGACCGGGTTGCCGTTCACCAGCACCGTGTGCCGGTCCACGTCCATCCGCACCGGCCCGGCCTCCAGCACCCCGTTCTCGCTGCCGGCGTCCAGCTCGTCGCCGGCGCCGCGGCGCAGCACCGCCCGGATCCGGGCGATCAGTTCCCGCGCCGAATACGGTTTGGTGACGTAGTCGTCGGCACCGAGTTCCAGCCCGACCACCTTGTCGATCTCGCTGTCGCGCGCGGTGACCATGATCACCGGAACTCCGCTGCGGGTGCGCAGTTGTTTGCAGACATCGGTACCGCTCATCCCGGGCAGCATCAGATCCAGCAGGACGATATCGGCGCCGGAGCGGTCGAACTCGGCGAGCGCCGAGGGGCCGTCGCCGACCACCGTGACCTCGAAACCTTCCTTGCGCAGCAAGAAGGCGAGCGGATCGGCCAGCGATTCCTCGTCCTCGACGATCAACACACTCGTCATCTGCGTGCCTCCACACCATTCGATCGGCCCGGGCCGGACGGCCGCGGGCTGGGTTCTCTCTTCGTCAACGCGGGCAGACCGGCGGCGCCGTTACCGTCGGACTCCTGGTGCGCGGGTATGCGCAGGGTGAATGTCGAGCCGGTGCCGAGCTTGCTCCACAGGGTTATCTCACCGTTGTGGTTGGCGGCCACATGTTTCACGATAGCCAGGCCGAGACCGGTACCTCCGGTCGCGCGGGAGCGCGCTTTATCGGAACGGAAGAAGCGTTCGAATACGCGTTCCTGGTCGTCCTTGGCTATACCGATCCCCCGGTCGGTGACGGCCATCGCCACATAGTTACCGCGAATCGACCGGCTGACCGAAACATGCGATCCCCGCGGCGAGTAGGCGATGGCGTTCTCCACCAGGTTCGACAGTGCGGTGATGAGCAGGGTTTCGTCACCGCGCACTTCGAGCCCGCTGGGCCGGTCGGTACTGACCGTGATTCCCGCGGCTTCGGCCGCCGTGCGGGAGCGATCCACGGCCTGGCTGACCACCGTATCGACATCCACGACCTCGAGTTCGGGCAGTTTCTCCGCCCCCTGCAGTCGCGACAGCGCGATCAACTCGGTGACCATCTTCCCGAGGCGACTGGATTCGGCCAGGACACGCTCCCCGAAATGCCGGACCGCGTCGGGGTCGTCGGCCGATTCCAGCAGCGCCTCGGCGAGCAGGCTCATCGCACCGACCGGGGTCTTCAGCTCATGGCTCACATTGGCGACGAAATCGCGGCGGGTGGCCTCCATCCGGGCCTGTTCGGAATCGTCGTCGGCGAACAGGACGGTGAAACTGGTTTCCTCCGGGGAGAGCGGGCGGGCCAGACCGCGCACCGCGATGCGGCCCCGGCCCGGCGTGGGCTTCTCGGCGGTGAGATCGAATTCGGCCGACTCGGCCGTGGCCAGTACCTTCTCCACCGCCTCCCACGCGCGTTCGTCGAGCAACCGGTTGCGTACCAGGCCGAGCTCCTCGGCGCGGGGATTGACGAGCACGACATCGCGGTACTCGTCCACCACCGCGATACCGCTTTCCGAGGCAAGCACGATCAGGTCCAGAACCTGGGACATGGTGAGACCGGAGTCGGCCTGGCGGCGCTGCGCCGTCCGGGCGTTCACATACGGAATCACCAGCCCACCGACGGCCAGTCCGACGACAGCCGCCAGGACTGCCAGCAGTACGGCCTGGGGAACGCTCACACCAAGAATCGTACGGTCGACGACGCGTAAACAAACCCGGGGTCGGTGAAGTTTCGTGCAGGTCACGGGCGATTACGGCGGTGTTCGCCGGGCGTTTACGCATTGTTGGGCGAGGGGCGGGTTTCGAATCGGTCCGGGCGTGTTCCCGCTGCCGGACAACGACGAACCCCGTTGCGTCTGGGACACAACGGGGTTCGCGTAGTTCAGCTTCGGCGGGCGATCACCGACCCGGGTTTCCGCGCACCGGCACGTTCACGAAACTCGGCCGGTTCGGGTCGAGCTGCACATGCTGTGGTTTGAACCCGGTGTCGAGAAGCATCGGCAGCGGCGGCACCCCCTTCGGGGGATTACCGGCGTAGACATCCACCCGGAGCCGATGCCCCGGCTCCAGCCGCGCCTCGATCGCGGGCACCGCGATATCGAGTGTGGTGATCTCACCCGGCACGGTGAGCCGCCGGTTTTCGATCGTGACGAACGGCCGCGGATCGGTGTAGTCGCCGTTGGCCGACCGGCTGCTGCGGGATTCGTCGATCTCCCGGAGGGAGGCCATCAACTGCCCCGAGGACAGCACTCGTGACTGCCCGTCCGGCGCCACATCGTTGACCGTCACCGACCAGTAGCCGTCGGCCGCATCGTGCACGGTCTCCAGACGCACGGCGATCGGACCCGAGATATCGACGGGCTCGGCGACCGGAGCGCTGGTGAAGGTCAGCCCGTTCGATTCCTGGATCCGGGAATCCGCGCCGCAGGCGTTGACGATCGCCACAACACCCGCGGTGGCCTGGCCGGCGTCGTTCGAACACAGACCGGTGAGCCCAGGGGCGACGGTCAGCCGTGCGGAACTGTCGGCAACGGTGGTCAGTGACCCGTCGTGCACACTGTGGCCGCCGGTCCCGCTCGGCGCCGCGGACAGGTACATCCGCCGGTACTCGGCCTGCTGATCGGCCGGTGCGCTCTCCCCGAAGCCGTCCCGGGTGACCCAGGCCCCGCCCTGCTGCCGCAGGGTCACCGGCCCGTACCGATCGATCCCGTTGTCGATACCTTTCAGCCACTTGTCGAACCAGGCACGCTGCAGCACGTCCAACCGCGGCGGCAGTCCGGGCCGACCGGATTCACTACCCGAATTGATGTGATAGGTATCGCCCATGAGCAGCTGCTTCTGCCCGGGCACCAGCGGCATCTCGTTGTAGATCTGCGATTCGGAGTAGGTGAACAGATCGTGCCAGCCGCCGGTCACGAAGGTCGGCACCTCGATTTTCGCCGGGTCCCCCAGCCAGGCCTGCCGGTCGGGGCTGTCGCCGCGGATCATCTCCTGCAACCGCGGATCCAGATCCTCCACCCGCGGTGTGGTGTAGGCGTTGAGGAAAACGTCGAGGTAGGTGAAGGGCGAGGACAGCCGGTCGTGTAACCACCTCGGGTCGAAGGTGCCGTTGACCATCGATTCCACATTCGGCATCCACTTGGTCGCGTTGATCAGCGTCATCCACAGCGGAATGAAGTTGAACCCGAACCCACCGCCGGGCATCAGCACGTCCTGGGCGAGATCACTGCCCGGCACCACCGGGAACAGCGCCTTCAGCGCGGGCGGGTGCTTTTCGGCGGCCTGTAGCTGGTTGATGCCCGAATAGGACATGCCGGTCATCCCGACCTGACCGTCGGACCAGGGCTGGCGCGATGCCCAATCGATCACCTCGACGGTATCGGCCTGCTCGCGCTGCCGCAGCATATCCCATACGCCCTGGGAGAACCCCGTACCCCGGACGTCCACCACGACCTGCACATAGCCGCTGCGCACGAGTTGCCGGTCCACGGCGAAGTTCCGCAGCGCACCGCCACCGAGCGCCTTGGTGAGATCGGTGAGCCCGGACAGCTGGGTCCCGGTCATATCGATATCGCGGGCCAGCTGGGTCACGGCATCGGACAGTCCCGGCACGGAACCCATGTGGTCGATGAGGTTGGTCGCCAGCTTCGTGTAGGGCGTCATGTTCACGAGGACCGGTGTGCGGGTGTCGACCGGCCGCGACGCGGTGTCGGCGGGCCGGTACACATTCGCCTTCAATACTGTGCCGTCACTCATCGTGATCGGTACGTCCCAGGTGATGTGGATATTCGGGTACTGCTGCGGCCCGTCGTGGGTGGCCGCCCACTGCGCTCCCGCCGCTCCCCCATCCGGGCCCGCAACCACCGGCGCGGCCGCGGCGCCCCCCCCCCCCCCCCGCCCCCCCCCCACCCGGGCCCGCAACCCCGGGCGCGGCCGCGGCGCCGCCGCCCAGCAGCGGCACCAGCAGAGCGGCGGCGGCCATTGCCACTGTGGCGCGTAACACGAACTTCATAGGTCGTGATCCATCTCTCGATCTGGTCGAATGATCGAGAGCATACACAGCGTTACCGGCGGGTAACGAGACTTTCTGGGACAGATTTCGCCCAAAGCCGGTTCAGGGCATGCAATTCGGTATCCGGACACAAAAACAATCGCGCCACGCCGGGAAACCTCACAAATTCAGCAAGGCCCACGGCCATAGACGCTGCACGACCGACGAGCCACGACACAGCACCCGGCACCCTCACATGCCGCAACTCACCTTCCTCCAACACCCAGCAACCACGGGCGGGGCCCGCCCGGTTCTGGAGCGACGGAGCGGGGGAGCGAAGCGGAGGAGCGGAGGAGTGAAGAACCGGGTTAATAGGGCCCCGACCTCGAGGCGCGGAGCGCCTCCAAAATTACAGCCCGCCCCTTCCCGGACCGTCTACCCCGAAAGCAGCGAACACCAAAACAAAACGCCGCAACCCATTACAGGCTGCGGCGCTTTTCGCGAGTTCTCAGCGACCACCCTGGCTCGCGACCGCAGCCGCGCCGGCGGCAGCGGCCTCCGGGTCCAGGTATTCCCGCGGACGCACCGGGCGCATATCCTCGTCGAGTTCATAGCGCAGCGGAATCCCGGTCGGGATATTCAAGCCGGCGATATCGTCGTCGGAGATCCGGTCCAGATGCTTCACCAGCGCGCGCAGCGAATTACCGTGTGCGGCCACCAATACAGTCTTACCGGTCCGCAGTTCCTGCGAAATCGTCGATTCCCAGTACGGAACCATCCGGTTCACCACATCGAGCAGGCATTCCGTGCGCGGAACCTCGATATCGGCGTACCGCGGATCACCCGCCTGGCTGTATTCGTCGCCGAGGTCGATCGGCGGCGGCGGGGTGTCATAGCTACGCCGCCACAGCATGAATTGATCCTCGCCGTATTCGTCGCGGATCTGCGCCTTGTTCTTACCCTGCAGCGCACCGTAGTGCCGCTCGTTGAGCCGCCAATCCCGGACCACCGGTATCCAGTGCCGGTCGGCGGCGTCGAGCGCGAAATTCGCGGTCGAGATCGCCCGCCGCAGCAGCGACGTGTAGGCGATATCCGGCAGGATGCCGTGCTCGGCCAGCAGCTCCCCGGCGCGTTTACCCTCGGCGATGCCCTTGTCGGTGAGGTGCACGTCCACCCAGCCGGTGAACAGGTTCAGGGCATTCCATTCGCTCTCGCCGTGGCGCAGCAAAACGAGGGTATAGGTCATGCGGGTAATCCTGCCATGGTGTGTGTACGAGGTCGCCTTCGGCATCGGAGCCCGGACAGCGCGGTGAACTGATCAGAGCTGCTGGGTATCGAACGGGTTCGTCTCGGAATGAGCGAGGACCCCGGCGCCGACCAAGGTGGCTCCTTCGTCGAGCCGGGACAGTTCGACCCGGAGCCCGCGCACGAAGTTCAGCCGCGCATGTCGCTCGACCGCCGCGCGCAACGGTCGCCAGAGCGGTTCTCCGGAGTGCGCGAAACCGCCACCGACCACCACCGTGTCGATATCCAGCAGCCCGGCCGCGGAGCTGATCGCCTGGCCGAGCGCCGTCCCGGCACGCTCGAGCGCAGCCAGGGCGATCCGGTCGCCACGGCGGGCCGACTGCGCCAGCTCGGCACCGGTCTCGCCGGTCCACCCGCGTTCGCGCGCCCAGCGCGCCGAAGACATCCCGCTCGCCACGGCTTCCACACAACCCACACCGCCGCAGGCACAGGGGACCGCCCACCCCGGCACGACGATATGCCCGATATGCCCCGCGTTTCCGGTGCGGCCCAGCGATACCCGCCCGTCGACGAGGATTCCGCCGCCGATCCCGGACGAGACGGTCATCGCCAACGCATTGCCGACTCCGCGTAGCGCGCCCGAATCCCGTTCCGCCAGAGCCAGGCACGCGCCGTCGATCGCCAAACGCACGGTCGCGCCCGGGAAAACCGCACCGACCGCGGCGACTATCCCGAAGCCGGAACGCCACTCCGGGATATTGAGCGGTCCGGTGACTCCGGCTGGAACATCCACCGGCCCCGCCGATCCGATTCCCACCGCCGTCACCGTGTCACCGGCGGCAACCGCCAGCAGCAGATCGCGACACGCTTCCCACACACCGGAGGCCGGCACCGGCGCCCGGCGGATCGCGTGAACGCGCCCGGTATCCCCCACCAGCCCCGCGGCGAATTTCGTCGCCCCGATATCGAGCGCCAGAATCGCCACTCTGCCTCCCAACCAGCCCTCCGCGGCGTCGGCCGTTCCGCGCCGTCGGCAACGCGCGAGATCTCCGCCGATTGTCACCCATAGCCGCCGGCGGTCTACGACCCGCCTATCTCGCGGCCGGCCTGTCCGTGCGCGGGATCGACCAGGTACTCGCTTGTGCCGGTGGCGGCGGCGAGGATGTCGAACCGTGCATGGAACCCACCTTGCGTGCCGAACTCACATCGCTGGACGGAGAACTCGACGATCGCCGTCATCGGCGTAACGAACTACGCGACTTCATCGAGCGCGTGGCGCCGCCGAACCTCGCACCGTGACTCCCGGCGGCGACCCTCTTCAGGAGTTTCCGTCCACCAGATGCTCGAACGCGCGCAAATTCTTCAGCGATTCGCCGCGGGAGACCCGCCACTTCCATTCCCGGCGAATGGATTCGGCGAAACCGAGTTCGAGCAGCGTGTTGAAGTCACCGTCCACCGCTTCCAGGATCTGACCGAAGATACGGTCCAGTTCCTCGGCCGTCACCGAATGGGTGGCGGCGCGGCCGACGAGGTAGATATCGCCCACCTTGTCCAGCGTGTAAGCGACGCCGTAGAGCCGCCGGTTACGGCGCAGCAGGAATTTGTACACGCCTTCGAAATTCTCGTCCGGTTTACGGCAGACGAACGACTCGAACCGCACTCCGTGCCCGCCCACGGTGAGCATCACATTGGTTTTCAGTTTGCGCTCGCCGGGCAGCACCGCGACGAACACATCCTCCGCGGGGCGGGTGTATTCGATCTCCCTGTCGCGCAATGTTTCCTCGACGATCCGCGCGGTCTCCGGCACCTCGCTCATCGGAGCACTCCCGTCCGGCGCCGCCACAGCGCCCGCGATCTGGCCTGGTTCTCGCCGAGGATAGTGGGAGCACGGCCGGAGCCGGACAGCGCGGCGGTATAGCTGGCGAGCAGTTTCTCCGCGGTATGTGCCCAGGAGAAGTCCGCGGCGTGCGCCACCGCGCGCCGCCCCATCAGCTCCAGCCGGGCCGGATCGTCCAGCAGGTATTCGAGGGCACCCGCCCAATCGGGTATGCGATGCCCCGCCACCAGCAGCCCGCTGTGCTCGTGCCGGACCGCGGTGCCCAGTCCCCCGACCGCGGCCGCGAGCACCGGGGTTCCGCTGGCCTGCGCCTCCAGCGCGACCAGCCCGAACGATTCGTTGTAGCTCGGCACCGCCACCAGACTCGCGGCCCGATACACCAGTACGAGCCGGTCGGCGGGCTGCGGCGGCAGAAAAGTCACCTGGTCGCTGATACCGAGCCGGTCCGCGAGTTCGATGAGTGCGTCCGGGCGTTCCAGTCCTGTGCCCGAGGGGCCGCCGACGATGAGCGCCCGCAGTTTGCGACCCGGCCGCCGCCGGATCGCCTCGGCAACCGCCCGGACCAGTACATCCGGCGCCTTCAACGGCTGGATCCGGCCGACGAACGCGACGATCTCTTCCTCGGCGGCCAGGCCGAGTTCAGCGCGCGCGGCCGCCTGGTCGCCGGGGCGGTAGCGGGTCAGGTCCGCGCCGGGGGGCACGATATCGATACGTTCAGGTACCGCGCCGTACAGATCGACCAGCTGCCGGGCCTCCCGCGCGGTGTTGGCGGTCAGGCGATCGGCCTCGGCGATCACCTGCTTCTCACCGATCTCCCGGGTCACCGGTTCGGGCGAATCGCCGTCGGCCAGCGCGGCGTTCTTGACCGCGGCCAAAGTGTGCGCGGTATGCACCAGGGGCACCCGCCAGCGATCCCGTGCCAGCCAGCCGACCTGCCCGGACAACCAGTAGTGCGAATGCACCAGGTCGTAATAGCCGGGTACCTGTCTGGCCTCTTGGCGTAGCACCTCCGCGGTGAACGGGCACAGCTGCGTCGGCAGGTCGTGCTTGTCCAAGCCCTCGAACGGTCCCGCCACGACATTGCGTACCAGTACGCCGGGCGCGGCTTCCTGCACCGGCGGCAGGTCGGAGGAGGTCGCCCGAGTGAAGATCTCCACCTCGGTTCCCCGCTGGGCCAGCTGTTCGGCGGTCTGCAGTACGTAGACATTCATGCCACCGGCGTCGCCGGTACCCGGCTGGGCCAGTGGTGAGGTGTGCACCGTCAGTACGGCGATACGGTTCGGCCGTCGGTCCGGGCGTTCACTCACGATGTCCATATTGCACGGTGCAACACAGCGACCCGACGGCTCCTTCCCCCGGCGTGAAAGTCATCACAGATCCCTGATTCCGCGCCGTATCCGCGTGCCCCGTGCGTGCGCTGGGTCGCCCACCGCGGATACCTGCACAGATCCCCGAGGCCCCTCGGCACCCCGGTCGGGTCCGCGGTCAGGAGGGGATCGGACCGGCCGCCCCCACGAGTCACCCGCAGCGGTGGGTCGCGCTGCAGACGTACTTCGGCACCGGGCTCGGTGAGCTCGGCCGGTCGGCAATATCGGTTCACCAGACGGACAACCCAGGCAATCGCGGGCGCCTGTTTCACGGTGGTCGGCACGAAAAAACCGACACCGACCGCCACCGCACGGGCGGCACAGCCCGCGACCCGGCGGTGGATCAGATACGGCACTCCCGGACGAACTCCCGGACTTCGGTCGCGAACCGGTCCGGGTCCTCGATGAAAAGCCCGTGCTGAGCGCCCTCCCAGATCGACGCCCGGCCCCGCGGCGCGGTTTCGGCGATATAGCGGCCGTCCACGACCGGTACCACCGGATCGGCCGAACCGTGCAGGACCAGCACCGGGATTTCCAGTCCGCGCAGGGTCTCGGTGTTGTCCACCGAGCGATAGAACAGGGCCTTCCGCACGAACGGCGGGGTCGACAGGCTCGCACCGTACAACCGTTGCGCGTCCGTGCCCTTGTCCGCGCCGGGCCCGGTGTTGGCGTTGCCGAATGCGGAGAAACCGCGCATCGCCCGCCCCGGGCTCTCCTCGAACACACTCGGGATGGCCTGCTGCATAGCCTCGCCGACCTCGGCGCCCGGCACACCCCGGCCGATATTGGCCATGGCTCCGGTGAAGACCACCCCCGCGACCGCGCCGCTGCCGTACTCGGCGAGATAATCGCTGACCACGATCCCGCCGTAGGACCACCCCAGCAGCACCGCGCCCGAGTCGATCGCTTCCGCCGCCAGCACCGCCGCGATATCGCCGGCCCAGTTCTTCGGCTCGTCGTAACCCGAATCCGGCGCCCCCGAGTATCCGTGCCCGCGCAGGTCCACCGCGATCACCCGGAAATCGGCGGCGAACTCGTCGAACACCCGCCCCCAGCAGCGCAGATCCGCCGACCAGCCGTGCACGAGCACCAGCGGCGGCGCGTCCGCGGGCCCGCCGGTCCGATAGACGATGCCGGTCCCGTCGATACTGCGTGCTTCCTTGATGGCCATCAGCGCATCATAGGATCGGGCCATGAGCACACGCACCGCTGTTGTCACCGGCGCCAGCTCGGGTATCGGCGAAGCCACCGCCCGGGAACTCGCGAAACAGGGCTATCACGTGTACGTGGGCGCCCGCCGGGTCGACCGGCTGCGGCAGCTGGCCACGGAGATCGGCGGTACCGCGCTGGAGCTCGACGTCACCTCCGACGAATCGGTCGCGGCCTTCACCGAAGCCGTCGACAGCGCGAACGTACTGGTCAACAATGCCGGTGGCGCGAAAGGGCTGGCCACGGTCGCCGAGGCCGATCTCGACGACTGGCGCTGGATGTGGGAAACCAATGTGCTGGGCACCCTCCGGATGACCAAGGCCCTGCTCCCCAAGCTCATCGCCTCCGGAGACGGCCTGATCGTCACCATCACCTCGGTCGCCGCGTTCCACGCCTACGACAACGGCTCCGGCTACACCTCGGCCAAACACGCCCAGGCCGTCCTGCACCGCACCCTGCGCGGTGAGCTGCTCGGGCAACCGGTTCGCCTCACCGAGATCGCGCCCGGCGCGGTCGAAACGGAGTTCTCCGTGGTCCGGTTCGACGGTGATACCGAGCGCGCCGCGAAGGTGTACGAAGGTATCGACCCGCTCGTCGCCCAGGACATCGCCGAAATCGTCGCGTTCGCCGCGAGCCGGCCACCGCACGTGAATCTCGATCAGATCATCGTCAAACCGCGCGACCAGGCCGACCCGGGCCGTTTCGCCCGGCGTAGCTGACGGTCAGATCTCCACGCCGACCGTTACCGGCTCGGGTGTCAGTACGATGCCGAACCGGTCGGCCACACCATCGCGCACCGTACGCGCGAGCGCGACCAGATCGGCGGCGGTGGCCGCGCCTCGATTGGTGAGGGCCAGAGTGTGCTTGGTCGACAGCCGGGCGGCGGCGTCCGGGCCTGGGAAGCCCTTGGCGAAACCGGCGCGTTCGATCAGCCATCCGGCGGAGAATTTCACCCCGTTGCCGGCGGGAAACTCGGGGACGTGCACCTCACCGAGCCGTTCGCGGATCGCGGCGCGCACCCGGTCCACCCGGTCGTGGGCGACCACGGGATTGGTGAAGAAGGAGCCGGCGCTCCAGGTGTCGTGGTCGGCGGGATCGAGCACCATCCCCTTCCCGGCCCGCAGGCCGAGAACCGTCTCGCGGACAGCGGCCGCCGCACGGCTCTCGCCTTCCGCGGCGCCCAGCCGCTGCGCGAGTTCCCGGTAGCGCAGCGGAGCACTCGCACCGGTGGGGTCGAGCGCGAACTCCACCGCCAGCACCACCGCGTCGGAGCGGTGTTTGAGCCGGCTCGTCCGGTATCCGAACCCGAGTTCGCCGGGTTCGGCCCAGTAGGTTTCGCCGCTCACCCGGTCCAGCAGCCGGACCCGGCGCAGCAGATCGGCAACCTCCACGCCGTACGCGCCGACATTCTGTACGGGAGTGGCCCCGGCCGATCCGGGAATGCCCGACAGGCACTCCAGCCCGCCGAACCCGGCGCGCACGGTTTTCGCGACCACCGCGTCCCAGTTCGCACCCGCTTCCGCAGTCACCGATTCGGCACCGAGTTCGACACCCTCGGTCGCGATCCGGACCACCACCCCGGGCACCTCGTCGTCGGCGACGAGGAGATTCGATCCGCCGGCGAGCAGCAGCACCGGAACCCCGGCCGCGTCCAGCGCACGGACGGTCGCCACCAGGGCATCGGTGCCGGTGCATTCGGCGACCGTGGCGCGGCCCCCGACCCGCAGCGTCGTCAGCTCCGCCAGCGGCACCGCGGAGCGCACCAGCGCACCCGTTCCACCCAGCAGCTGCCGCAGTTCGTCCGCGGGGACAACCCGAGAAGTTCGCACGACCAGACGGTAGCGTGTTCGGTCATGGCTACAGCGCTGGCGTATACGGCTCGCTACTCGCACCCGGTCGCCGCGGTGCGCGAAGCGTTCCGCACCGAGAAGTACTGGCAGGACCGTATCGCCGCGGTGGGCGGCCCCAGCGCCCGGTTCGTCTCCCTGGATGTGGACGGAGAACAGGTCCGTATCGAGGTCGTGCAGTCCATTCCGGCCGATCTGCTGCCGCCCGCCATCACTGCCGTACACCCTGGTGATCTGATCATTCCGCGCACCGAGCTGTGGTCCGGCACAACCGGGAGTTTCGAGGCCCGGGTCGAGGGTGCGCCCGCGGAGGTGCGCGGCACCATCACCGCCACCGACGAACCCACCGGTGCCGTCGCCGAGATCTCCGGCTCGATCGAGGTGAAGGTTCCGCTGTTCGGTCGCAAGATCGAGGAGGCGATCGGGGAACGTCTCACCGAGCTACTGGCCGAGGAGACCGAGTTCACCAACGGCTGGATCGCCGAACAGGGGTAGCACGGCGACTGCCCGGCCTCCGGCCCGACCGGACGCAACCGGGCGGTAACCTACCGCGCATGGCTCGCCGACTGGACTATTCCGCCCGCTACCCGCTGCACACCACAAAAGAGGTGTACGCGGCGCTGACGAACCGGGATTACTGGGAAGCCCGGATGGTCGAAATGCGGAAGTACTCGCCCAACGAGGTCATCTCCATCGAAGCGAGCGAGGACGGGATCGACGTGGTGCTGCACCACATCCTGCCCCGCGAGATGCTGCCCGAGATCGCGCAGTCGGTGATGCGCAAAGATATGGTGATCACCCGCAAGGAGAGCTACGGCCCGTTCGGCCCGGAGGTCGAGGGCAAGTACTCCGCCTCCATCCCGGCCGGCCCCGGCAGCCTCACCGGGACCATGCGCCTTTTCCCCACCGAGACCGGCTGCACCATGCGCATCTCCTCGGATGCGAAGGTTTTCATCCCGATGGTGGGGCCGCGGCTGGAACAGCTCATGCTGGTGAATCTGGTCGACCTGTTCCGCGCCGAGGCCGAAGTGACCCAGAAGTGGCTGGACGAACAAAAAACCGGCAACTGAGCTCCCCCCTCGGCACGGTCACCCGGGGCACCACCGGAACGAACCGGCTCCGCCGCAGTGACCGCCGGCTCGTGCACGATCCACAGATCACCGAAGTACTGCATCGCGCCGCCGACCCACTCGTGGTGGACCTGGGTTACGGCGCACAACCGTGGACCACGCTGGAACTGGCCGCGCGTCTGCGTACGGTCCGTCCGGACGTCCGGGTGGTGGGTCTCGAGATCGACCCGGCTCGCGTAGTACCCGCCCGCGACGGCGTGCGATTCGCGCGCGGGGGTTTCGAATTGGCGGGCCTGCGACCGAACCTCGTGCGTGCTTTCAATGTGCTGCGCCAGTATCCGGAATCGGCGGTCGCCGGGGCGTGGGCGACGATCCTGTCGGGCCTGGCGCCGGGCGGGCTGCTGGTCGAGGGGACCTGCGACGAACTCGGCCGGCGCTGCGCCTGGGTGGTCCTCGACGGGGCCGGTCCGCGCAGCCTCACGCTGGCCTGGGATCCGCTGACCGTCGAACGCCCCTCCGACCTCGCCGAACGACTGCCCAAAGCGCTGATCCACCGCAATATTCCCGGCGAACGTATCCACGCGCTGCTGTCGGCGGCCGATCTGGCCTGGGCTCACACCGCACCGCTGGCGGTATTCGGCCCGCGGATCCGCTGGCGCGCCACCGCCGACCGGCTGCGCGGGCAGGGCTGGCCGGTCCACGACCCCCGCCGGCGCATGCGTGACAATATCCTGACCGTCCCCTGGGCCACCGTCGCGCCTTCCTGACATGCGGGCAACGTCGTGTGTTCCATCTCACAATCCAGCCCGGCCGACCGCCGCTGACGTCGTCACGTTCACCATCTGCCCACACCCGGGCCTCATAGCCGGCACAGAATAATGCGGAACAATCGCGTGCATGCCCACCAAGACCCTGTCGGTACCGAAGGTCAGTCGCCGGACCGCGGTCATCGCCGTGATCACCGCCGTCGTGCTGGTGGCCGCCGCGCTGATCGGCGGTGAAGCCTATGCGCGGCACCGGATCGCGAGCTGTATCAGCAGCCAGTTCGAGAAGGAGATGGGCTCGCAGATCAATGTCGGCTTCGGCGCCAAACCACTACTCGTCACCTGGGTGGACGGGAAGGTTTCGCGGATGGACGTCGACAGCGAAGGAGCCGAATTCGGTCCCGCGGTCGATATGCAGGTGCACGCGCAGTTCCACGATATCCAGATGCCGGAGGGCAGTAACAGCGGTAGCACGATCGGCAGCTCGAACGCCGACGTCAGCTGGAGCAACGAGGGAATGACCCAGACGCTGAAGGGTCTCGTCAGCGAGGTGCGATCGGATCCGGCCGCCGGGAACCTCACCATGGCGGTGCTGGGCGGGCTGGGCGAACTCCAGATCACACCGCAGATCGTGGACGGGAAAGTGCAACTGGAGGTCGCCCAGGCGCAGTTCCTGGGTATCGGGGTGCCGGAGGATCTGGCCGAGGGAGTGGTGAACCTGATGACCGAGAGCATGCAGGTCTACCCGCTGGGCCTGCAGCCCACGGAGTTGCGGGTCACCGATAACGGGGTCGAGATCGACCTGCAGGGTGGGCGGGCCGAGTTGCCGCCACCGCCTGAGGGGAGTACTTCCTGCTGAGGTGGGTTTTCGGCGCCGGCAAGCGGGCTTTGCCGACTCCTGTTGTCGGGCAGACGATGCGTGATCGACGGGTCTAGGTGTGATGTCATCCCGTAGCCGCTGGCCTTCACTCCGGTATGCCTTGGGCGACGCCTCCTGCAGGGCGAGGTGGGGCCCTCTGCCGGCTTCCTGGACTTCACGCCAGTGGGTACACGGCGGCGCCTTCTGGCAGCGTCAGGTGGGAGCACTGATGACCCTGGCCTCGAGATTGACCATTCGTGAAGGGGCAGGCTGTAATTTCGGAGGCGCTCCGGCTTCGCGGTGCGGGGACCGGAAAGCTGTAGGCCCGGCCATCGGGGTGGGCCGTCCGGGAAGGGGGCGGGCTGTAATTTTGGAGCCGCTCCGCGGCTCGAGGGTGGGGCCCTCGTAACCCCTGGTCTTCACTCCTCCGCTCCTCCGCTGCGCTCCCCCGCTCCGTCGCTCCAGACCAGGGGCGGGCCCCACCCAGGGGGGTGAACCATTCTTGGGGGTCTGAGACGGGGTGATGGGCGTTGGGCGTTGGGCGGCGACGGGGATGTCGTGATTCGTGGCTGCGGCGGGGGTGACTATTTCGGCGATGCCGGTTTCATTCGGGAAAGGCGTCGAGTACCGACCGGCTGCGGGAGAGGCCCAGTCGGGTGGCGCCGGCGGCGATCAGTTCGGCGGCTGCTTCTGCGGTGCGGATTCCGCCGCTGGCCTTGATGCCGAGCCGGCCATCGACGGTCTCGGCCATCAACCGCACCGCATGCGCATCGGCACCCCCGGCGGGATGGAATCCGGTGGACGTTTTCACGAAATCGGCGCCCGCCTGTTCGGCCGCCCGGCACACCTCGATGATCGCCTCGTCGGTGAGCGCAGCCGATTCGATGATCACCTTCAGCACCGCCCGCTGGTCGATCGCCTCCCGGACCACGATGATATCGGCGAGCACCGCGGCGTAATCGCCCGCGACCGCCGCGCCGATATCGATGACCATATCGACCTCCGCCGCCCCCTGATCCACCGCGAGCCGCGCCTCGGCGCCCTTCACCAGCGAATGGTGTTTCCCGGACGGAAACCCCGCGACGGTGGCCACCACCACGCCCGGCGCCCGCACCGGCAGCATGGCCGGCGAAACGCATACCGCGTACACGCCGAGCTCCCGGGCCTCGGCCACCAGGGCGGTAACATCCGCGCTGGTCGCTTCCGGGGCGAGCAGCGTGTGGTCGATCATTGCGGCCACCTCGGACCGGGTCAGCGATACGGAATCGGCCATGGGACGAGAGTCTGGCACACCCGGTACGAATTCCGTTGCGGGCCTCCGGTTCGTCGGGAACACTCGTATCGCAATCGGGCACACAAGAGAGGACGACGTTGCTGATCCGTCGCGAACGTGGCGTCGACACCGCCGCCGTGGCCGCCGTGCACCGCAGCGCGTTCGCTGCCCACTACGCCACATCCGGTGAAGGTGACGCGCAGGATCCTCCCGAAGTCGCGCTCATGGAGGAGTTGCGCAGCGATCCCGGCTGGATTCCGACACTGTCCCTCGTCGCGGTGGCCGGCGATACGGTGGTCGGCCATGTCTGTGTCACCCGGGCCACGGTGGGACCGTTCCCGGTGCTCGCGCTGGGCCCGATCGGCGTGCTCGCCGACCGGCACCACAGCGGTATCGGTTCCGCGCTCATGCATGCCGTGGTCGGCGCCGCCGACGCCCTCGACGAACCCCTCATCGGCCTGCTCGGCAGTCTCGACTATTACCCGCGCTTCGGCTTCCAACCGGCCGAACGCCTGGGTATCGCCCCCGACAAGCCCGACTGGGCCGGTCATTTCCAGGTGCGTCCGCTGACCGCCTACGATTCCCAGATCATCGGCGAATTCCGTTACGCCGATCCCTTCTACGCCCTCTGAGGGCCACCGGCTCGACAAGGCCGACCCGCCGGTCCGAGCAATGCACCGCCGCGGCCGGTTCGGGCGCAGCGACCAGGGGCGCTGCCGCCGCGCGCCCAGCGGTCGTTCCGAGTCCAGTGAAGCCCTGCTCCAGTGAAGCCCTGCACAGTTCCGGCCCGTGTGCCGAGGAAGCGTCGCACCGCACAGCTAGGCTCACCTCATGGTTTCTGCCGTCTCCGACGATCGCCGATACGTGCTGACCCTGGGCTGCCGTGACCGCCCGGGCATCATCGCCGCCATCACCTCGTTCATCGCCGAGTTCGGGGGTTCCATCCTGGAGGCGGGCTATCACTCCGATCTGGAGACCGGCTGGTTCTTCACCCGGCAGTCCATCAAGGCCTCGACCGTGCCGTTCGGGGTCGAGGAACTGCGGGAACGGTTCCGGCAGATCGCCGACGACCTCGGCCCGGACACCGAATGGCGGGTGCACGATTCGGGGGTCCGCCGGCGGGCGGTGGTACTGGTCAGCAAAGAAGGCCACTGCCTGCACGATCTGCTCGGGCGAGCGGCTTCGGGAGAACTGCCCGCCACGATCGAGGCGGTGATCGGCAACCATCTGGATCTGGCCGCCATGACCGAGGCGCACGGGATCCCGTTCCACCACGTGCCCTTCCCCAAGGATCCGGCCGAACGCGGACCGGCTTTCGAGCAGGTCCGGGGGCTGGTGGACAAACACGACCCCGACGCGGTGGTACTCGCCCGGTTCATGCAGGTGCTACCGGAGCGATTGTGTGAGCACTGGGCCGGCCGGGCCGTCAATATCCACCACAGCTTCCTGCCGTCTTTCGTCGGCGCCCGCCCCTACCATCAGGCTTTCGTCCGGGGCGTCAAACTCATCGGCGCCACCTGTCACTATGTGACGGCGGAACTGGACGCGGGACCGATCATCGAACAGGACGTCATCCGCGTCGATCACGCCGACGGGGTCGGCGATATGGTCCGCCAGGGGCGCGATATCGAACGCGTGGTGCTGGCACGGGGCCTGCGCTGGCATCTGGAGAGCCGGGTGCTGGTGCACGGGAAGCGCACCGTCGTGTTCTCCTGAACGGAACCTGCCGTTCGGTGCGCGCGGTCAGCCCACGGCTTCGGCCGGTGCGCGCACCGAGGCGAGCACCTCGCCGAGGATTTCGTTGAAGCGATCGATCGCTTCCACATTGCCCAGATGCCCGGTGGGTAGCAGTACGAACCGGGCGAGATTACCCGATTCCCGCAGCCATTCGGCGATCTGCTCGGCATGGACGGCGGGCGTCATATCGTCGGCGGTGCCCGCGACCACGGTGGTCGGCACCATCAGTTGACGGGCGGCATCGCCCAGATCCATCTCCGCCAGCAACCGGCCGAATTCCGACCGCACCCGCGAGCGGCAGGATCGGACGATATTCATTCCGAAGTCGATGGTTTCCGGGTCGGCGGCCAGGCTCATGATCTGCCGCGCGAACACCCAGCGGACCGGAGCGACCGGCGGGAAGACGATGCGGGCGCTCAGGCCACCCCGCCCGAGCCACATCGGCAGCGGGACCTTCCGGTTCAGCAGCGGCAGTGGGCGGTTGAAGAAGGGAACGACCGTGGTCTCGTCGACCAGCGAATGTGGCCCGGTATTGGCCAGCAGCACCGCCGCGGCCTGATCCAGTACTCGCTGCGGATATTTACCGGCCCATGCCTGCACTGTCATCGCGCCGAGACTGTGCCCGACCACTACCGCCCGCTGACCCGGCCGCAACACGGCGTCGAGGACCGCGCAGAGATCGTCGGCGAGCAGGTGGCAATCCAGCTGATCGGGTCGGCCGAATTCGCTCTCCCCGTGCCCGCGCAGATCGAAGGCGATCACCCGGTACTCCCCGGCGAAGGCGTTGATCTGCGGGTTCCAGTATTCGAGACAGCAGGTCCAGCCGTGGATCAACACCACCGGCTGCGCATTTTCCGGACCGTAGGCGTGCGCGCGCAGCCGGGCTCCGTCCGCGGCCCGCACATCGATGACCTGGTGCTCCGTACTCGGCGGGTTGAGCAAGGGGTTGCGGTAGCCGCCGCGGCTGCGCAGGCCGGCCCGGTGCAGCTCGAACAACCCATCGATCTGATGGGTGATGGCGCCCCAGAGCTCCGACATCATCGCACGCATCGACACTCCTTTGTGTTACTACCTGACACAGTAACGCTCGGGAGCAAACCTCGCCAGCCGGACACGGCAACCCGGGCCGCGCGTCGCAAGCGCGCCGAACAGCGGGCCGGACCAGGTCCGGCCCCCGGTTGGGCGCGCGTGCGCCGCGCGGCCCCGGGTGGCGGGTGCGGGGGGCGAGGGTTTGTCCCCGGCGGTACTGTGTGAGGGTTTTACAC